>JBDHIM010000109.1:0-7976 GCA_039587445.1 Gemmatimonadota bacterium | reverse complement strand
TTCCACCCCAGGACAGCAGCCCTCTGCCAGGCGCACAACTGGCGCCGTTGGGCCGGCTACATCGTGGCCGGATCGTACGAGCTCCTCCACGATCGCGAGTACTTCGCGATCCGCACCGCTGCCGCGCTGATCGACGTCTCGCCGCTGTACAAGTACCACGTTACCGGACCCGATGCGGAGCGCTTCCTGAACCGCCTGATCCCCCGCGACGTCGCCCGCTGCGCGGTGCACCAGGTCCTGTACACCCCGTGGTGCGACCAGGCTGGCAAGATCATCGATGACGGAACGCTGTCGCGTCTCGACACGGATGCCTTTCGCCTCACGTCGGCCGAGCCGAACCTGCGCTGGCTGCAGGACGTGGCCACCGGCCTCGATGTCACGATCGGGGACATCACGGAGGCTCTGGCGGCGCTCGCGCTCCAGGGACCCGCCTCGCGGGAGATCCTCCAGCGGATATCGGACGTCCCGCTGGACGATCTCGGCTTCTTCAGGCTCACCCACGCACGTGTGGCAGGCATCCCGGCCACCATCTCGCGTACCGGGTACACGGGCGACCTCGGGTACGAGCTCTGGGTCGAGGCGGCGCAGGCCGTGGCTCTCTGGGATGGGATCGTAGAGGCCGGAGCCGCGTACGGCCTGATTCCGGCCGGCATACTGGCGCTGGATGTGGCGCGGATCGAGGCCGGCCTGCCGCTCCTCGACGTCGACTACATTCCCGCGAACAAGGCGCTGATCGAGGAGCGCACATCCTCTCCCTTCGAGCTGGATCTGGGCTGGACCGTGAAGCTCGACAAGGGTCCGTTCGTGGGTCGGCAGGCCCTCGTGGCCGAGAAGGAGAGAGGGCCGGAATGGCAGTTCCAGGGTCTGGAGATCGAATGGGATTCGATCGAGCGGCTCTATGCCGAAGCCGGGCTCCCGCCCGGGTTACCGACCACCGCATGGCGCACTTCGGTGCCGGTGTACTCCGGGGGAGAGCAGGTCGGATACGCGACGAGCGGCTGCTGGTCTCCAATCCTCAAGCAGTACATCGCCCTGGCTCATCTTCGGTCCGGGTGGGCAGGCCCGGGTACCCGGCTCGAGATGGAGGTCACCGTCGAGCATCGGAGAAAGCGGGCCGAGGCGAGGGTCGTGAAGAAGCCCTTCTACGATCCGCCTCGCAAGCGGGCGCTGGAGAACGTCCCGTGAAGCGTCGAGACTACGACGCCGTCATCGTCGGGGGCGGGCACAACGGTCTCGTCAACGCCGCCTACCTGGCGCGCGCCGGTCTGGATGTCCTCGTTCTGGAAAGACGGCCCGTGTTGGGAGGCGCGGCCGTAACGGAGGAGATCTACCCCGGATACCGGTACTGCGTGTGCTCCTACGTGGTGAGCCTGCTCAGGCCCGAGATCATCCAGGATCTACAGCTCGCCCGGCACGGCCTCGAGATTCTGCCGCTCGAGAGCACCTTCACGCCGTTTCCGAACGACGACTATCTGGTCCGGTGGGCCGACCACGATCAGACCCGGCGGGAGCTCTACCGCCACTCGGCGCGCGACGCCGAAGCGTACGACGAGTTCGGCAGGCTCATGGTTCAGCTCGCGATGGCCGTAAAGCCGATCCTCGGCATGGCGCCGCCCGATCCCGGATCCATGAGGCCCGGAAACCTGGCCAAGATGGCTCGGCTGGGGCGCCACTTTCGCGATCTGGGAAGCGAGAAGCTCGCGGCGCTCGTGAAGCTGATGACCATGAGCTCGGCCGATTACCTGGACGAGTGGTTCGAGACGGAGGGGCTGAAGGCCACGATGGCGGCCAGCGGGATCATCGGCACCTTTCTCGGCCCGAGATCGCCCGGTACCGCGTACGTGCTCCTCCACCACTACATGGGCGAGATCGACGGCGCGTTCCGCGCCTGGGGGTTTGCCCGCGGAGGTACCGGTGCCGTGAGCGAGGCGATCGCATCCGCGGCGCGAAGCCTGGGGGCGGAGATCAGGACGGAAGCGTCCGTCGAGAGAATCCTCAGCGAGGGAGGTAGAGCGATCGGCGTCGCCCTGGATAGCGGCGAGGAGATCAGGGCGCGCCTCGTCGTGTCGGGCCTGGATCCCAAGCGGACCTTTCTCGGGCTGCTCGAGCCGGATGAACTGCCGCCCGAGTTTGTCGACTCGATCCGGCGCTTCCGGATCCGGGGGTCTTCCGGCAAGGTGAACCTGGCGCTGGCCGAGCTTCCCGACTTCACGGCGCTGCCAGGCGTCGGGCCGCACCTGCGCGGCGCCATGTCGATCAGTCCAAGCGTCGAGTACCTGGAGCGGGCATACGACGATGCTAAGTACGGCGAGTTCTCGCGTCGGCCCTACATGGACATCGTCATTCCCTCGATGATCGACCCGAGCATGGCGCCGCCGGGCAAGCACGTGATGTCGATCTTCGTGCAGTACGCGCCGTATGCGCTGAACGGCGGCTGGGATGACGAGAGGCGCGAAGCGTTCGGCGACACCGTCATCGACACCCTCTGCCGTTACGCGCCCAACGTTCGGGACGCCATCATCCACCGGCAGGTCCTCACGCCGGCGGACATGGAGGAGACGTTCGGACTCACCGAAGGAAACATCTTCCACGGCGAGCTCTCTCTGCACCAGCTCTTCTTCCTGCGCCCTGCACCCGCCTGGGCGAACTACCGCACGCCTCTCGCGAATCTGTACCAGTGCGGCTCTGGCACCCATCCCGGCGGGGGCGTGTGCGGCGCCCCCGGACGGTTGGCAGCCCAGCAGATCCTGAAAGATCACCGGCCGTGAGCGCGAGATACGACGCGGTTCTCGTCGGAGCCGGTCACAACGGGCTGGTCTGCGCCGCTTACCTGGCGCGGGCCGGTCTGAGCGTCCTCGTTCTGGAGCGTCGCGAGACCGCAGGAGGTGCGGCCGTCACGGAAGAGCTCTTCCCGGGCTTCCGCTTCGACAGCTGCGCGCACCGGCTCGGGCACCTGGACCAGCGCGTGGTCCGCGACCTCGGGCTCGCTGGTCACGGCCTGCAGGTTCGGCGTCCGGATCTCACTGTTCTGGCACCCCTTCCAGGCGGCGACCACCTCGCCATCTGGCGGGATCCGGACAAGACCGTGGAGGAGATTCGACGTCACTCCCCGGATGATGCGGTGCGGTGGTCGCGCTTCGGCGCCGCGATGGCGCCTGCGGTCCGGTTTCTGGGACACATGGCGGCCGCGACGCCTCCCGAGCTTCCACCGGCCGCCTCGCGGGACCTGCTGGCCTTCATGGAGCTGGGTATACGCCTGCGTCGTCTGGGGCGGAGGGAGCTGACCGAGGTCCTGCGCGTCCTACCGATGTCGGCCGCCGAGCTGCTGGATGAGTGGTTCGAGTCGGAGCCACTGCAGGGTCTCCTGGCCGCCCTGGGCGTGACCGGGCTCTTCCTCGGCCCGCGGGCGGCCGGCACGGCCTACCTGCTGCTGGGCGGTCTGTCGGCGGAGGCTGAGGTGCTGCGTCCGACCGAGCTCGTTACGGGCGGCATGGGTCGTCTGACGGAAGCCCTGGCGAGCGCTGCCCTGGCCAACGGCGCTTGCATTCGCACTGGCGTGGAAGTCGAGCGGATCCGCACCAGGGACTCGACGGTCACCGGCGTCGTTCTGAGCGACGGCGAGGAGATCGATGCCGCTCGGATCGTGTCCAACGCGGACCCCAAGCGCACCTTCTTCGGGCTCGTCGAGCCGACGGAGCTGGATCCCGAGTTCATCAGGAAGGTGAAGAGGGTTCGCACCCGGGGCGCGTTCGCGAAGGTTCACCTGGCGTTGGCGGAGCTTCCCCGGTTCGAAGGCACGGCTGGGCGCCCGGAACTCCTCGAGGGCGTCGTCCGCATCAGTCCCAGCCTCGACTATCTGGAGCGAGCGTACGACGACGCCAAGTACGGAGGGGTCTCCCGATCACCCTACCTCGAGGTCGTTATCCCCTCCCTGACCGACCCGACCCTCGCTCCCCCGGGCCAGCACGCGATGTCCGTCTACGTCCAGTACGCTCCCTACGAGCTGAAAGAGGGATCCTGGGACGCCCACAGGAGAGAGGCGCTGGGCGATCGCGTCGTGGGGACGCTCTCCGAGTACGCGCCGGGCATCGACGAAGCGATCCTCGACCGGCACGTGACCACGCCGGCCGATCTCGAGGAGGTGTACGGGCTCACCGGAGGGTGTACATCCCACGGGGAGATGGCGCTCGACCAGCTCTTCTTCATGCGGCCCGTACCCGAATGCGCCCAATACCGGACGCCGATTCGCGATCTCTACCTGTGCGGCGCGGGCACCCATCCGGGCGGTGGGGTCAGCGGCACGGCCGGGTACAACGCCGCGCGGGAGGTACTTCGGGCCGGGAAGCGCGCCAAGTAGGCCGGGGTCGACCTTGGGCCGACTCGAACGCCCGCTAACCTCGTTCCAGCGGCCGGGTCAAGCAGGTGGGGCCGCCGAGTCCCTTGAGGCAGATCTCCTGCCCCCGTAGCACGTGGACTTCCACGCCCTCGGACTCGAGTCGCCCACGGGTTACCGGATTCCCCGCTACCGCTACGCACCGGCGCGGAGCCAGGGTGAGGAGGTTGCAGCCGAGGGAATCGAATTCGGCCTCCGATGTTTCGACGAGCCAGGTTCCACGCGCGAGCAGCCACTCGCGGAAGGGCACCGGGAGCAACGGCGAGTAGACGAGCGCCAGGTCCCTATCGATCGGGCTCAGCACGGACATCAGGTGAAAGACGTCGTTCGGGCCGCGGTAGTGGGGTAGCGGGACGACGATCAGCTCATCGATGCTGCCGCCCAGAATCTCCTCGAGCTGGCGAATCCCCTCCTCGTTCGTCCGATAGCCACGTCCGACGGCGATCGTCCGCTCGTCGATCCACACGATGTCCCCGCCCTCGACGATGGCGTCTCCGGTGATGGCGCCCCGAATCGGGAGTCGCCATTCTCCCGCCGCCCTCTCCAGAGCCCCGGGCTCGGCCTGTCTCTCATCCTTCCCCATGTTGCACAGGATCAATCCGTCGTCCGTCGCTATCGCGGCGTCCCGCACGTAAAGAGAATCCAGGCCGGCATCGTCGTCTCGAGGAAGGAAGAGGACCTCGATCCCGAAGCCCTTGAGCAGCTCGACCAGGGCGTCGAACTCATCCGCGGCCCGGTGGAGGTCGGGGCGGGCGAGGTAGCCCAGGTCGCGCCACTGGCGCGCGATCGACAGGTCGCTGACGAAAGCCTCGCGAGGGTGCTTCAGCACCATGCGCCGGACGGCTGCGATCTCGGATTGGGCGCTCATGGCTCACAAATAACCTCTCGCCTCCCAGCAAGACCAGGGATGCAGGGGGCGAGGCTGGGGATTGCCCGGGAGCCGCCGGCGCCCATACCCTTGGGCTGACTACGCTAATCGTCCCGTTCCATCCCAAGGAGGATCACATGAAGTCGCGACTCACCCTCGCGGCGGCGCTCGCCGTTCTGTTGGTGCCGCTGCCCGCCCTCGCACAGGAGGAGGAGCCGGATCCCGCCGTCTTCGGCGTCTACTTCCACTGCAACGAGTCGAAGGAGGCTCGAGCGGACACGATCATCGCCGAGAGCATCGGGCCGATCCTGGATCGGCACATGGACAGCGGCGCCATCAGCGCGTGGGGCTGGTACGCCCACCACACAGGCGGCCACTGGCGCCGCTTGCTTTACATGGTGTCGGCCGACGTCCCCTCGGTCATGCTTGCCCGCGACGCCCTCATCGACGACATGATCGCGGAAGCCGGAGAAGCGTCCGAGGAGCTGACCCAGGTCTGCCCCTCCCACGACGACTACGTCTGGACGATGGCCGCGGCCTCCGATCCCACGCTCGCGCAGGGTCGTGCGTCCGTGTCGCTGTCCACGTACATGGTCTGCGATTTCACGGAGGAAGACCGCGCGTCCCGCATCGTCGAGAACGTCTTCGCGGACGTCTACAACAAGCACGTGGAAGAGGGGACCATCACCAGCTGGGGCTGGCTGGAGCACAACATCGGCGGCCAGTACCGCAGGATCTCGGTGATTGACGCCGTGGACCTGAGCTCTCTGCTTGCCGCGAGAGGCGCGATCTTCGAGGATCTCTTCGAGGAGAACCCGATCGCGCTCGACAGGTTCAGCCAGATCTGCGACTCGCACACGGACTACATCTGGGAGAGGCAGATCACGAAGCCGTAGCCCCATGTAGCCGGACGCGCACGCGAGCGTGGGCGGTGTCGATACAGGCCGTAGGTCGAGAGTCCCGCTCCGGCGGGGCTTTCGTTTTGCGGCCCGTACGGGATTCGAATTCGGGGTGGATCTCCGCGAGCCCTTACCTGTTCCATAGGTAGACTGCGCGATCTGGAGCTCGAACACAGATGACGTCCGATTGATGACCGATTCCGCGCTGACGGCCTTCATACCTCGTCGTCTCTTCGGCTTTCTCGCCCTCCTCGCGATGGCTCTTCCGGCATGCGGGGGTGGAGATCCGCCGGAGGGCCCGCCCGGGCCGCTTCCCCCTGCTGCCCAGTCCCGCACCTACGCGATGGGGTGGGGCGTGAACGCGCCGGAGCCCACCGTGGAGAGCATCATCGCGACCGCGGAGGCGATGGCCGAGGTGGCCGAGTACGCGATCATCCAGCAGCCCGTGCCGTGGACGCGCCTCTTCGCCGGAGAGGAGCTCGCGGTTCTGGTCGCCGAAGCGAAGGGGCTCGCCGACTTCCTGGAGCAACTGGGACTCGAAATCGTGTTTCTCCTCGATCCGCTCGACGGGCTCGACCGAACCTCCGAGCCGCCCGAACTCGGGGCGGCGGGCCGCAGCATCCTCGAGCCGGAGATCCGGGCGATCCACGAGGCCTACGCCCTGGCGATCGCACGGGAGATACAGCCTGTCTACTTCGGCCTCGCCTCCGAGATCAACACGCTCGCCGCCCATGGAGACCCGGTCCTGTATGCGGAGATGGTGGACCTGATCAACACGTTATCGCCGCGGATCCGGGCGATCATCCCGTTCGTCACGGTCTTCGTCTCCTTCCAGGTCGACGACGCCTGGAACCTCTTCCCCTCTCCGCCGCCCCACATCGACCACTTCGCCCTCGTCGACGCCTTCGACATCGATGCGTTGGGGCTATCCTCTTATCCGGTATTCGTTTGGGACTCTCCCGCCGATATTCCCGACGACTACTTTTCGCGCTTCCGGGACGTGACGGAGCTTCCGCTCATTCTCGTCGAGGGAGGCTGGAGCTCCGAGGATGTGGGCGGCTTGCAGGGGAACGAGGGGGAGCAGTCGGCGTTCTTCCGCCGCTTCGAGGAGCTGCTGGACGGAGTGGATTCTCCGCTCTGGGTGATGCTGATCTTCGCGGACTTCGACGTGACGACCTTCGGCCTGCCCCCGGAGCGGGAGGCTACGCTGGCTCTCTTTGCGTCGATGGGAATCGTGGACAGCCGGCTCGAGCCGAAGCCCTCCTATGCCGTCTGGGAAGAGATCATCTCGAGGCCGCTGGCACCCTGACTAACGTGGTCTATCCGGCCGAGGCAGCCGCGGCGGGTGGTTCTTGGGCCCGCCTGGCGTCGACATCGACGCCAGCATCCCCGTTCACCCTGTTGAGGTAGGCGTTCGGGTCGTGGTCCAGCGCGCCCTCGGGCAGCCACTCCCACATCGGCCCGAGGTCGTTCCGGAGCCGATCGACGTAGAAGGAGGGCACTTCGTCGGTCTCTCCCTCGAAGAACCTCCGCATCGACAGGTCGCTCTCCAGCCCGTCCCGCACGGCCGTGTAGTACTTGGCGCGGCCGAACCCCTCGGATGAGATCGCCCGCACGACGTTCATCCAGGTGGCGAAGCTGCGTTGGGTCGCCTTCGCACGACGGGCGATCGCTTTCCACGAGAAGCTGTAGTTGGTGAGACCGATCACCTGCTCGTAGAACTCGGGCCAGTCGTAGTTCTTCGGGCGGACGTTCATCGCCTGGCTGTTGTTCTGGAAGTGGAACGGGAACGGCAGGACCCGGCCTTCCCTCTGGA
>JBDHIM010000108.1:0-8747 GCA_039587445.1 Gemmatimonadota bacterium | reverse complement strand
CTAATTGCCTTCCAGAAGGGGTGGTTTCTCGGCCGGATCCGCATGCCAAGCCGGAGCAGCGACGACTGCCGGGCGGCCAGGCCTTAGAAACACGAAGCAGCGTCAGTACGGGACGCCACCGCTTCCGCCAAACGGATCAACAACATACATGTGATCAACACAAGCGATTGTGAGTCATACACTTACAGGCGTCATCTCCGAGCGGTCCGCTCCGATCTCAGACTTTGCGCCCGGCGGGCAGGTGTGGGCGGGCAACGGCGCTCCATCGGGGGAAGCCTCGATCCAGCCGGTGTCTGCGCCGCGAATCGGCGCGAAGCATGCCCTATTGCAGCGGAGAATCTGAGATGGTGAACAAGGGGTCGAGACGCAGCATTCCGGAGAGGAGACCGGACCGGCCCCGCGGGATGGCTCGGCTTCGCTCTGGTGGCCTTCCTCCTGATCCCTTCCTTACTCTCCAGCTGGGAACCTGGTTGGAGACAGCTGGAACTCTCTGCGCCCGATCCGCCGCCTACCTACCTCATCATCGAGCCACCGTTGCTGGCCAAGCTCCAGACACTCGCCGCGGGTCTGCAAGCCGAGATCGCGCTCTGTCTCTTCGGTTCGGTGCAGGGTGACACCGCACGGCTCGATGACTTCCACATGCCGGAACCGACCCTCTCGACGGCCAACAAGTCGCTCGTTCGGCCCTGCCCGGCGAGGACGCTGGCCGTCTGGCACAACCACCCGCTCGACGGCACGTCCGGCTATTCGCTGAGAGGGACATGGCGTACGACCCAGTCGGCGCGTCAGGCGCACCGCCTGTGCGTGCTGTCAAAGACCGACATTCAGACCTCGGTTCGCTTCCAGCATCCGTTCGTGATCATCGGCGTCGACGGTGACACCTGGTGCTGGTGGACCCGAGAGGAGGTCGAGCGCTTGGCCGAGGCCGAAGTCTGGCCGGGCCTTCCGGCTCCGGAGAAGCTGGTCACCCGGGATGGGGTGCCGTCATATCAGGGAGCGCTGGCCGGCGAGAGTGTGAGAAGAGGAGGAACCGGGCACAGCCTCGGGGCGCCCCACTAACTGCGGCCGCTGTTGGCGCCTCCTTGCCTTTCGGGGCCACACACCCAAGCCTGTCCGAATGCGCCGGCCACTCATAGCCGCCAACTGGAAGATGCACCTCGGACGCGCGGAGGAGGCCCTCGGCCTCGTGCGTCGGATCCGGCACCCTCTGGGCAAAATCGAGGGCGTGGACGTGGTGCTGTGTCCGCCCTTTACGGTCCTGTCCCTCCTTGCCGAGGTGCTGGGGCCGTCGCCGATAGCGCTCGGTGCCCAGAACATGCACTGGGCGGAGCGGGGTGCTCATACGGGGGAAGTCTCTCCAAGCATGCTGGCCGGGCTCTGTCAGTACGTGATTCTCGGGCACTCGGAGCGTCGCGCCAGCGACGGCTCGACGGAGGATGACGCGGCGATCAACCGAAAGGTGAAAGCCGCTTTCGGCGTCGGCCTGATTCCGATCGTCTGTGTCGGCGAGAGCGGCCGGCAGCGGGAGGCGGGGGCGACCGATGACGTCGTGCGAGCCCAGGTCCTCTGCGCGCTGGCCGAGCTCGAGCGAGCCCAGGCTCGCCGCTGCGTTCTGGCTTACGAGCCGATCTGGGCGATCGGCAGCGGCCGGCCCGCCACACCTGCGGAGGCGAATCGCATCATCGCGTTGAGCGTCCGAGGTGCGGTGGCCGACGGTTTCGGTGAGGAGGTGGCGCAAGCGGCGAGAGTCCTCTACGGCGGAAGCGTGCTTCCGGACAACATCGCGGCCTTCACGGCCATGCCCGACATCGACGGGGCTCTGGTGGGCGGCGCCAGCCTTGGCCCCGAGTTCGTGGAACTGGTGCTACGCGCCTCACTCCGCTAGCGCGACCTCGTCCACCACGCCGACGATCACCGCGCGCACGGCGCCAGGGTCGATGCCCAGGATCTGCCGGGCGCCGTTCCCCTCGTCGATGACCAGCACCGTGTCGCCCGGGCCCGCCTGGGCCACATCGACCGCGATGTCGTATTCGCCGCTCTTTCGGCCGTCGAGGTCCAGGTGGTCGACCAGCAACAGCCGTCTGCTCTCCAAATGAGGTGTCTTGATCGTAGCGACCACCGAACCGACAACGCGCCCGATGTACATGCTCAGGGGCTCCCGGCCGAACGACGCCATTCAGCGGTGGGTCCGGGCAGGTCCGGCGGGGAGTCGACCTCGTCCACGATCCCCGTGATCGCCAGGTCCACCGGCACGAACACCTCCGGCAGCGCCTGGGCGCCTTCGCGACTGGCCACCATGAACACGAGATGGCCAGGACCCGCCTGGGCGGTGGCATCGGCGGCGACCTGGGGCTCGCCCAGCGGGCTCAACTCGCGGTCCAGAGGCTGAACGACGAGGAGCTTGATGCCCTCGAGCCCATCGTATTTGCGGCTTGCCACGACGGTTCCGATCACGCGCCCGAACTTCACCGCGCTCTCCTCGACGCGCCGTCAGGAGGCCTCGTCACAGTTCGTTCAGCACGCGGGCGCTGAAGCGGGTCGCGTCCGACACGTTCTCCCACATCTCGGCGTGCAGCTGTGAGATGACGACCTGTCGCACGAGCAGATCCGGCCGCGCCAGCGCGCCGACGCCGATCTCCACGGCGGCTTCCACATCGGCCACGAGCCCGGAGTAGAAGACGATCCCTTTCCCGCCGAGCCCGTCGGCCAGGCGGACCTCGACAAGGCGAACATCGGCCCCCTTTATGCCCGCATCCGCAGCGTGGATCGCCGAGGCGACGGTGGTCGTCTCGACGACGCCCAGAGCGTCCGCGGCGTCTGGCGCCCGGCCGCCGCCAATGGCCTCCACGACCTCGGAATGAACGTTGGGAAGGAACACGAGGTCGAGGATCGTATCTCCGCCTATCTCGCGTCCGGCATCCAGCGACTCCTGGACTTCCGCGACGGTACCGCCGATCAGAACGAGGTAACGGCCCGGCTGCACCGTCCCCGCCCGGATGACGGCGATATCGGCCCGTTTGACCATCGCGTCGGCCGCCTCGATGCCGACGGCGATGCTGCTGAAGTCGATGAGAGCGAGGGCCGGTTCGATCATACGATTCGGAACGAGTCCTTCAGCACGCAGCGGCGGATCCGACTGAAGCTGATGGGGTTGGTGATTCCCTCTCCCGTCGGGCTGGCGATGGTGAAGGAGCAGAAGCCCTCGCCGCCGTAGCCGAGCCCGTCGAAAGACGCGCCGTTCTTGACGAAGATGCTGCAGTCCATCTCACGGGCCATCCGGCTCAGATGGTCCAGGTTCTTGGAGTGCATGACGGCGGTGTGCCTGAACCCGTGCTCCGCGGGCTTGGCGAGATCGATGCCCTCGTTCGCGTCCCGCACCCTCACGAGCGGCATGATCGGCATCATCTGCTCCGAGAAGACAAGCGGGTCATCCCGGTCCACCTCGGCCAGCACCAACCGCACATCATCGCCCGCTTCGATCCCGATCTCGGCCAGCAGCACGCCGGCGTTCTTGCCGATGAACTCGGCGTTCATCGTGCCGTGCCGTCCGGGCGATGGCGTGTCCTTGAAGAGGGAGCCGCGCAGCCGCTCCAGCTGGCGGCCGTCGATCTCCACGGCCCCGTGCGCGCACATGGCGGCCTTGAGATCGTCGGCGATCGAGTCGGCGGCGAAGACCTCCTTCTCGTCGGTGCAGATGATGTTGTTGTCCAGCGACGATCCGCGGACGATGTCGCGTCCCGCCTGTGCTAGATCGGCGGTCTCATCCACGACCACGGGCGGGTTTCCCGGGCCCGCGCAGATCGCGCGCTTCCCGCTCTGCATCGCCGCGCGGACGACGCCGATGCCTCCCGTGACCACCAGGAGGTTGATCCCTTTGTGTCCCATGATCTGTCCCGCGGTCTCGATCGTCGGCTCGGCCGTGGCGCAGACCAGATTGGCGGGGCCTCCCGCCTCGACGACGGCGTCGTTGACGAGCTGAACGGTGAGGTTGGAGCACCGCTTGGCCCCGGGATGGGCGTTGAACAGGACGGCATTGCCCGCCGCCACCATGCTGATGGCGTTGCACACCACGGTCGAGATCGGGTTCGTGCTCGGGATGATGGAGCCGATGAGCCCGTACGGCGCGAACTCGACCACCGTGAGCCCGCCGTCGCCGCTCCAGGCGCTCGTGTCGAGGAACTCGGTTCCCGGAGCCTTGTTCGCGTTCAGGAGGACCTTCTCGATCTTGTCCTCGTAGCGACCCATTCCGGTCTCCGCCCACGCCTCGTAGGCCAGGCGTTGGGCATTCTCTCGCATCGCTCGGCGGATGTGGGCGATCATCCCTTCGCGGACCGAAAGGGGAAGGTCCTGGAGCTGCTCGTACGCCCGCCGCGCGGCGTCGACCGCCGAGTCCACGTCGGGAAACAGGTTCCCACCGTGGCGCAGCTCGGTTGGGGCGGGCGGCGGCTCGATCGCCTGCTTGGGCTCGGGCCTCGGGCCGTGCCCGACCCGTTGACCCTGCCGCAGCTCGGACATCACACGCTCGATGACCGCGTCGATCTCGGCCGATTCCATCATCCGTCGCGAGCCTTGTCGTACTTCACCTCGCCGTCGACCTCGAGGGTGTCGACGATCGCCATGATCACGCCGTCACACGGGCGTCGGTCCGTCATCTCGGTCTGTCGGGCTGCGCTACCGGTGGCGTACAGCACGACCTCGCCCATGCCGGCTCCGATGGCGTCCGCCGCGACGCGATAACCCGACGTCTTCTTTCCCTCGACGTCGAGCTGCCTGAGAACGAGGAACTTCAGGCCCTCCAGAGAGGGTTCCTTACGTGACGCGACAAGCGTCCCGACCACTCTTCCTAGCAGCATCGGCCGTTACTTCTTTGAGGTCTTGGACGCCTGTCCTCCTTGCCGGCCCAACGGCAGGGTACGATCCACGTTGCCGTGAGGGCGCGGAATCACGTGGATGGAGACCAGCTCGCCGACCTTTTCCGCACCGCGGGCCCCGGCCTCGACTGCCGCTTTCACGGCGGCCACATCTCCGCGCACGACGGCGGTCACGTACCCTCCGCCGATCTTCTCGTAGGCGACGAGGTCTACCTTTGCCGCTTTCACCATGGCGTCCGCGGCCTCGACCATCGCCGGATAGCTGCGCGTCTCGATCATGCCCAGCGCTTCGACCGCACCGTACTCCTCAGCCATTCGTTCCTCCCGACGTGGGTTGTTTTCTCATGCTCCACACATCATCCAGTACTTCTTTCAGATTCATCACTTCCATCAGGTCCGTCGCTTCGTCTCCACCACCCGTCCCTCGACGCCCTCGATGGCGGCGACGGCCGCCCCATACCCGGCCATGATGTCCCGCTCCTCGCCGCCCAGGTACACCCGCCCGAAGCTTCCGAACGCGCGGACATCCAGGATGTTGATGTCAGCTTCCTTCTCGGCCTCGTTGGCGGCGAGCGACGCGTATCCGGCCGGCTCCACCTCGAGCACGTAGAGGGTCTGGCCGGCCAACAGCATGTGACCGAAGCGCATGCGGTTGACCAGCTGAACCTGGTGGGCGTCGACGTTGCGGATGATCTGGCTCGACACGACCCTCGGCTTGATCCGGTCGGACTCCTGGACCTCCAGGGCCTGCAGGATCGCCGCGCCCGCCGCCCGGACCTCCGCCTGTATCTCGTGGTGGACCTCCAGCAAGCCGAACAGGCGCTCGACGATCTGCATGCCGGGTCGAACCCGGGTGGACTTGAGCGCGATGTCGGTGATCCGGTTGATCTCGATCCCGGGCGAGATCTCCACCCAGAGGGACGTGTCACCCGGAAGCGGGAGAAACCCGCGAGCTACCGTGCCCAGGTATGCCGCGTGTTGCGGCTGGAGGCTGTCGAGAAAAACGTAGGTGCGGAGATCAACGGTCATGGGAGCTCCTCACGAGTCAGTTCCCTCCACGATCTTCACGCTCGCACTGGCGCCGATACGGGTGGCGCCGGCTTCGACCATCTTCTGCACGTCCGCGCGGGTTCGAATTCCGCCGGACGCCTTTACGCCGATCTTGGGCCCGACCACGCGACGCATGAGTGCCACGTCCTCGGCTGTCGCGCCTCCGGGACCGAATCCGGTAGAGGTCTTCACGAAGTCTGCGCCGGCGACCTTGGCAAGCTGGGAGGCCGCGACCTTCTCATCGTCCGTGAGCAGGGCGGCCTCGATGATCACCTTCAGGATAGCCCCTCCGGCGCGGACCGCCGTGGCGACGGAGGCGATGTCGTGCTCCACGAGCTCGTAGTCACGCGACTTCAGAGCTCCGACGTTGATCACCATGTCGACCTCTTTGGCGCCGTCGCGCACCGCTTTCTGCGCCTCGAACGTCTTCGCTTCCGTGGAAGTGGCGCCGAGCGGAAAGCCGACGACCGTGCAGGTGAGCACATCGCTGCCCTTGAGGAGGTCGGCGCACAGCTTTACGTGAGAAGGGTTCACGCAGACCGACGCGAAGCCGTGCTTGCGCGCCTCGTAGCACAGCTGGGCGATCTCGTCGTGGGTCGCGTCAGGCTTCAGTAGAGTGTGGTCGATCAGGTGGCTCAGGCTCCCGTCGGCCGGCACGATGCCGAGGGTGCTGGCGACCCGATCGGCGCCGGCTTTGACCACCGGCTGGACGCGATCGACGTAGTTTCGGCGTGAAAGCTGGGTCTCGACGCCCGACTCCTCGCCGACGTCGAGGCGGCCTTCCTCGACGAGCACCATCACCTCGTGCGTGATCTGCTCGATGATGCGCTCCAGCGTCGCGTCGTCCAGCTTCATCGCCCGAGACTCCCGGCAGGCCCCAACCTGCACCGGCTCATGCTCATCCCTTTGAGAACCGACGCTCGATGTCCATGATCTTCTCCACGCGTCGCGCGTGACGCTCGCCGCCGGAAGGCGTGCGAAGCCAGGTCTCGACGATCTGCCGACTCAAGCTCGGGCCGATCAGGCCGGCGCCGAGCGTCAGGACGTTGGCGGCGTTGTGCTCCCTGCTGTTGACCGCCGTGGCCTCGTCGTAGCACATCGCCGCCCGGATGCCGGGCACCTTGTTCGCGGCCATGCACGAGCCGATGCCCGCGCCGTCTACCAGGATTCCCCTCCACGCCTCACCCCGAGCCACCAGTTGTGCCACCGACAGAGCGATATCGGGGTAGTCGACGGACTCCGCGCTGTCGGTGCCGCAGTCGAGGACCTCGTATCCCTGCTTGCGAATCTGAGTCTTGAGCCTCTCCTTCAGCTCGAATCCGCCGTGATCCGCGCCGATAGCGACGCGCTTGGGCTCCGTGGGCCCCGGGGAGGCCGCCTGGTTGGCCGACGAAAGAGCTCCGACAGGAGCGGCCGAGGCCGCGCCTCCGGCGGGTAACAGCGTGATCCTCCGTTCCATCGCGGCCTGCCGGGCCAGCGGAGTAACCATGGAGTTGGTCGGAAGCCGGAACTCGCCGCCGGAGGGGATGTCCTGCAGCTCCAGTTGAGTCACCAG
The DNA here is from genome assembly GCA_039587445.1 of Gemmatimonadota bacterium. Lineage (GTDB taxonomy): Bacteria > Gemmatimonadota > Gemmatimonadetes > Palauibacterales > Palauibacteraceae. The sequence goes on along the minus strand of JBDHIM010000108.1, from coordinate 1,271 downwards.
GGTCCGACCGACGGGCCGGCGAGGCGGCGTCTTCCCGACGGTCCGGTAGACGACCCGGCGAACCATCTCCCGGACCCGCTGCTCGTCGGCCATCTTCACCAGTAACGCCATCCGGAAGTGTCAGCCGTCTCCGCCGGCTCCGCCGCCTCGACCGGTTCCAGAAACGACTCTCCCGCTGCCGCCCGGAGCGCTTCCGCGGGTTCGCGGCGTGCGTAGCTCGCCAGCAGTCGATAATAGGAGCGAAGTTGGGCCACGGCGGCGTCGTACGGATCCACGGAACCGGCCGCCCGTGCCTGCATCACTCCCCCCTCCATCACGGCGAGTACCAATCGAGACAGGCGCTCCCGGTCGAGTTGGGCCGGGAGCCGGTCATCGGCGGCCACGAGCCATCCCTGAACGCGGCCGGTCCATGCCGCGAAGTATTCGTTCATGAGAGCTCGCGCCCGCGGTTTTCTGTCGCCGAGCTCCAGAGCCAGGTTGCCGACGGGACACCCTCTCGTGCACCCGCTGACCAGCAGGCCTCTCCGGTAGACCTCCAACAGGGCGAACACCCGCTCGATAGGGTCGGCGCTGGCGCCCTCGGCAGGCAAGAGGATGAACGGCTCTAGAAGTGCGAGATGTCGCTCCAGGACGCCGATCAACAGGGCTTCCTTGCCCGGGAAGAAGTGATAGAGACTGCCGCTGTTGACGCCCGCGCGGCGAAGTATCGTGGAGATGCCCGTCGCAGAGTAGCCCTGCTCGTGGAAGAGTCTCGGATTTCGGCGTCATTTGATTGAGCAATCAATACACATTCCGGGCAATTCGACGGTGCCGAGCACCTGCCGAGAGAGGGTACGCCCGTCCGCCCGACTCCCAGTGAAAACAACGCCCCAGTGAGAGCTGGGCTTGATTGATCAATCAATCACAATGGAGTGCAAATGTCAAGTCGCGGGTCGGAGCCGGCCCGCTGGATCAAGTGCATCGAGCTGACCTACTCGGAATCCAGTGCGCGACGCGCCGCAAGCGCCTCGGTATACCAGAGCAGCTCGTCGAGAAAGCGCTTAGCGCTCTTCTCGTACGCCGGATCCTCGGTCTCGCCATCCTCATTGAAGCTGGATTGGACCTGTCTCACCGGGAACTTCGCGGGGATCGGGAGGGCGCCCAACGAGAGGATGACCTGGCGGAGCTGCGCCAAAGCGCTCAGGCCGCCCCACGGGCCCGCCGACACGCTGATGATGCCGACCGGCTTCCTGCGGTACTCGGGGAGCAAGTAGTCCAGCGCGTTCTTCAGC
>JBDHIM010000007.1:0-34886 GCA_039587445.1 Gemmatimonadota bacterium | reverse complement strand
CTTCGCGTTCCGCTTCTCGACCGCGATCTGCGCCGGCGGCATCCTCTTTCTCGGCCTTCTCCCAGGACCGGCGCTGCGCGCCTTCGAGCGGGCGGGCGCGGACCTTGAGTCGGCACCGACGGCCGAATCCTCCGCGGCGGGGCTCTCCGACAGATCCCTCCCGGAAGAACGGACAAACCCGGCGGCCACGGGAAGCCCATGAAGCTACCCGGGCAGGTCTTCCGCGAGTACGACATTCGGGGAATCGTCGGCGAAACCCTCGACCCCGACCTGGCGCGCGCGGTCGGCCGTGCCTACGGAAGCGAGATCGGATCCGGCACGACAGTGGCCGTGGGCCACGACAACCGGCCGAGCTCCCCGGCACTCGCCTCCGCCCTGATCGAGGGACTCAACGCCTCCGGGGTCGACGTCGTTTTCGTGCAGACAGTTCCGACTCCCGCCCTCTACTTCGCCACCTACGAGCTAGAAACAGACGGAGGGATCCAGATCACCGGCTCCCACAACCCGCCGGAGTACAACGGCATCAAGATGACCGTCGGTCCCCGCTCGCTCTACGGAGAGGCCATTCAGGCGCTGCGCGCGCGCATCGAGGCGGATGAGCTAATCTCGGGCGCCGGGACGGTTCGAGAGGTCGACGTCCTGGACCGCTACGTGGAGGAGATCGGGAGACGAGCGCGGGTAGAGCCGCCGATCCGTTTCGTCCTCGACTGCGGTAACGGCGCCGGCAGCGTCGTCGCCGCGCGCGCTCTCCGCGCCGCAGGTGCCGAGGTGGATCCGCTCTACTGTGAATCCGACGGCACCTTCCCGAATCACCACCCGGACCCCACGGTCGACGAGAACGTGAAGGATCTCATCTCGCGGGTAATCTCCACGGGTGCCGCTTTTGGCGTCGGCCTCGACGGAGACGCCGATCGTCTCGGCGTGGTGACGGAGAAGGGCGTGATCATCCGAGGGGACCACCTCCTGCTCCTGTTCGCCCTCGACGTCCTGAAGGACAACCCCGGAGCCGAGATCATCTTCGACGTCAAGTGCTCGAAGGCCCTGCCGGAGATGATCGAGCGAGCCGGCGGCGTTCCAATCATGTGGAAGACTGGCCATTCGCTCATCAAGGAGAGGATGCGCCAATCCGGATCTCCTGTTGCAGGTGAGATGAGCGGCCATATCTGTTTTGCTGACAGGTATTTCGGAACTGACGACGCGATTTACGACGCGGCTCGCCTGGCCGAGCTGGTGGCTCGTGACGGCCGGCCGCTCTCCGAGATCGTCGCGCACATCCCCGCATATCCGTCCACGCCCGAGCTGCGTCTGGATTGTCCGGAAGAGCTGAAGTTCGACCTCGTGAAGCGCGCGGTGGAGCACTACAAGCGGTCCCACGAGGTGATCGACATCGACGGTGCCCGGATTCTCTTCGACGGAGGATGGGCGCTGATCCGAGCCAGCAACACTCAACCCGTCGTCGTAGCCCGGATCGAGGCCGACACGCCTGAACTGCTGGACGAGATCCGCTCGCAAGTCGGCGAGTACCTGGCAGCCGAGGGTGTGTCCCTCCCGGAAGCCTGACGCCCACGTGGCACCTCCCTCGTGACGAGCTCGAACCAGGTGACCGAGCGTAACGAGGAGCGCGTCGTCATCGCGATCGGCGGCAACGCCCTCTCCCCAGCGGGCGGCCCGGCCGAGATCCGAACCCAGTTTCGCCATACTCGAGAGAGCCTCGTGCCGATTCTGGAGTTCGCGCGGCACGGCTGGGGAATCGCCATCGTCCACGGAAACGGCCCGCAGGTGGGAGATGCGCTCCTTCGCAACGAGCGAGCCCGATCGATTGTCGATGAGCTTCCACTCGGCGTGCTCGTGGCCGGCACGGCTGGTTGGATCGGTTACATGATCCAGCAATCTCTTCAGAACGCGTTGATCCAGGAGGGGATCGATCGCCGCGTGGTCACGGTGATCAACCAGGTGCTCGTGGATCCCGAGCACCCAACCACCCACGAGCCCCGGAAATTTGTGGGCCGGACAGTGGACCCTGAGGTGGGGAGGGAGCTCATCGCGGAGGGCGTGGACCTCCGGTCGGACCGGCGGGGCAAGCTCCGCCGCATCGTTCCGAGTCCCGAGCCGCTGGAGATTCTCGAGTCGGACACCGTTAGGGAGCTCGTCAACCGAGGCACCATCGTGGTCTCTTGCGGCGGAGGGGGGATCCCGGTGTACCTGGATCCCGTCCTCGGGCTCGAGGGGATGAACTCGGTCGTGGACAAGGACCGTGCGGCCGCGATCCTTGCGCACGACATCGACGCGAGTCTCCTTCTGATCCTGACCAACGTGGATGGTGTGTACCGGTCGTTCGGTACGCCGCAACAAGAGCTAATCCCGCGGCTCACACCCGGGGAGGGGTGGGCTCTCCTCGCAGAGGAGGATCTCGGCGCCGGAAGTATGGGCCCCAAGCTGGAGGCGGCCATCCACTTCGTGGAAAAGGGAGGCCGGCGGTCTGTCATCGCGGAGCTGCAGCGCGGAGCGGCCGCCCTGCATGGCTCGACCGGCACGACGATCACGTCGGAGTCTCCATCCACGGCAACGAACCGCTAACCGCATAGGACTATGAACATCCACGAGTATCAGGCACGAGAGATCTTCCGATCCCATGGCCTTCCCGTTCCGGATTCCGTGCTCGCGGAAAGCGCCGAGCAGGCCAGAGAGGCCGCCGCCCGATTCGGTGGCACGGTGGTCATCAAGGCGCAGGTGCATGCGGGCGGCCGCGGGAAGGCGGGTGGAGTCAAGCTCGCGTCCGACCCGGCGGAGGCCGGCGAGGCGGCCGAAGCGATCCTCGGAATGGAGATCAAGGGCCTGGTCGTCGAAAGGGTCCTCGTAGCTCCGGCCGTGGAGATCGCCACGGAGGCCTACGTAGGGATCGTAATGGACCGTGCCTCACAGCAGCCGGTCATGATGGTCTCGCCGGAGGGGGGAGTGGACATCGAGGAGGTCGCCGCGACGAAGCCCGAGGCGATCTTCAAGGAGGCGATCGATCCGCGCTACGGCCTGATGCCGCACGAGGCAACCGGGCTCGCGTACAAGCTCTTCTCCGACCCGGCCCTCGCCAAGCAGGCCGCCCGCGCCCTGGCCGGACTTTGGAGGGCATACGAAAGGGCCGACGCGACGCTCGCAGAGATAAACCCGCTCGTATCGACGCCCGCAGGAGAGGTGCTGGCGATCGACGCTAAGATGAACATCGATGACAGCTCGCTTTTCCGGCAGCCCGAGATCGCGGCGATGCGGGACGAGGGCGCGGAGGCCCCCTCCGAGCGACGGGCCAGGGAGGCGGGACTCAGCTACATCAAGCTGGAGGGGGACGTCGGCTGCTGCGTGAACGGGGCCGGCCTCGCGATGGCGACGATGGATCTGGTGAAGTACTACGGCGGTAGCCCTGCAAACTTCCTGGACATCGGAGGGTCCTCCAGCCCGGAGAAGGTCGTCGCGGCCCTGGAGATCATCACGGAGGATCCGAGCGTCCGCTCCATCCTCTTCAACATCTTCGGCGGGATCACCCGCTGCGACGACGTGGCGAACGGCATCGTGGAAGCGACGGGTCGACTCGACCTGAACGTGCCGATCACGATCCGGCTGACGGGCACGAACGAGAAGGAAGGGGTGAAGATCCTGGAGGGGGCCGGATTCGAGGCCGACACGGACATGGACCGGGCCGTCCAGCGCGCCGTAGAGGTCGCTTCCTGACCGAACGAGATACTGACGCCTGACGACACGGGAGACCCATGGCGATTTTCATAGGTGAACAGACGCGACTCGTGGTGCAGGGCATCACGGGCAGAGATGGCTCCTTCCACACTCGCCAGATGATCGAGTACGGCACGCGGGTCGTGGCCGGCGTGACGCCGGGGAAGGGCGGCCTGACGTTCGACGGCACCGTCCCGGTGTACAACACGGTCGTCGAGGCCGTGGTCGAGCAGGAGGCCAACGCGTCGGTCATCTACGTGCCGGCACGGTTCGCCGGAGAGGCCATCCTGGAGGCCGCCGACGCCGGGATCGAACTGATCGTCTGCATCACGGAGGGGATCCCCGTCGCCGAGATGATGCGGGTGATGCCGTTCGTCCAGGAGCGTGGAGCCCGTCTGATCGGACCCAACTGCCCCGGGCTGATCGTGCCCGGCGTGTGCAAGGTGGGAATCCTGCCCGGGCAGATCGTGCTGCCGGGACGGATCGGCATCGTCAGCCGGTCGGGCACCCTGACCTACGAGATCATCTTCCAGCTTACGAGTGCCGGGATCGGACAGTCGACCTCGATCGGGATCGGCGGAGATCCGATCATCGGAACGGACTTCGTGGACTGCCTCCGGGCCTTCGAGGCCGACGGCGAAACCGACGCGGTCGTGATCATCGGAGAGATCGGCGGCACCGATGAGCAGACGGCGGCCAGCCTCGTCAAGGAGGAGATGAACAAGCCGGTCGTCGGCTTCATCGCGGGGCAGACGGCCCCTCCGGGACGTCGCATGGGACATGCGGGCGCGATCATCTCCGGATCCGAGGGTACGGCCGCCGAGAAGGTGCGGGCGTTCCAGGAGAACGGCATCGCGGTCGCCGAGCGACCCGTCGAGATCGTCGACGCGCTGCGCGCTGCGCTGTGACGAAGGAGGGATCGGACGCCCGCACGCTCGGCGACCTGCTGAGTGAACGCCGGATCATTCTCCCGCTGCGTGCGGAGACGCTCTCGCAAGCGCTCGACGTTCTCGCCTCCGCCGCGGCTGCGGACGGTCTCGCCGATCGAGACCGGCTGGATCAAGAACTGGAGACGCTGGCCGACCACGACCTCATACCGATCGGCTCCCACGCCGTCATGGCACATATGCGAACCGAGGCCGCACACGATCTGGCCATGATGATGGGAGTCGCCGAAGGGGCGCTTCCGTTTGCGCCAGCCACGGCTCCGGAGGCGCGAACCCTTGTGCTGTTGATCGCGCCGCTGAGCGGCGGCTCCCGTTATCTGCAGACCATGGCGGCCCTGGCCCGAGCTCTCGGAAGACGGCGGGTGGAGGAGCGACTCGATTCTGCCGGCACGGCCGCGGAGGTGATGGAGCTGGACGCCCTCCGCGAGCCGGTCCTCGGTGCGGAGATTCTCGTGCGCGACGTGATGACGCGGAATTTCGTCAGCGTCCGATCCGATGCGCAGATGGCGGAGGTGGCAGAGATTCTCATCCGGCGGAGGCTTCGGGCGATCCCGGTCGTCGGCGACGACGGGGAGGTGATCGGCATGGTGACGGACGCCGACATCATGGAGATGTTCCTGCCCCGGATCCGCGGGGAGGAAGGCATCGGATCGGGGGAAGAGGAGGCCGGAGCCGGCGAGGAAGACCCCGGGGCGCGCTCGGTACGGGACGTCGTGCAGCGGAGCGTCTTCTCCGCGCGCGCGGATGAGACGGTCGAAGCCGTCGCCGACCGGATGATCCGCAAGGAGATCGAGCGCTTGCCGGTCGTCGAGGAAGGCCGGCTGGTCGGGTTCCTCACCCGGGGCGACATCATAAGGAGGTTGCTGAGGGGTCACCTCCGAACACGGTAGGGAGGTCGAGCCCGTACGACGGACATGCGTCGTAGAGAACCAACCACTGACCCAACCGGAAAGAGGCCATGAGCCATACTAGAACTCTCGCGATCATCAAACCGGATGCGTTTGGGGGCGGCAAGGCAGGCAAGATTATTGACCATCTCGAAGCGGATGGTTTCCGGATCCTCGCTGCCCGGGTGGTCCACCTGAGCCGGCCCGGGGCCGAGACGTTCTATGACGTCCACCGCGGGAAACCTTTCTTCACTTCCCTGGTAGACTTCATGACTTCGGGCCCGGTTCTGGCGATGGCGCTGGAGAGGGAAGGCGCCGTCACGCGGCTGAGGGAGGTGATCGGTGCCACCGACCCTGCGGAGGCCGATCCGGGTACCGTCCGTGCCCTGTACGCGGAAAGCAAAGAACGAAACGCGATTCACGCGTCCGACTCACCCGACAACGCCAGGGTGGAGGTCGCGTTTTTCTTTGCGGGCGTCGACCTGGCCTGAGCGCGACGAGCGAGCGGATGCCTGACAGCCTCACCATCGAGCTGCGCAGGGTCGCGGAAGCCGCGATAGAGCGGTCCGTTCGCTTGCCGGCGGCGGCCGCTCTCGTGACCGGGGGAGAGTTTGCGTTCGTCGAGCCGCCCACGGTCTCCTTCGTGGCGCAGGCCAGCGCGAGCGGGGGTATCCAGGTACGCGGCGAGCTCGACGCGCTCGTTCGGCTTACGTGCAGGCGCTGTCTGGCCGAGTACGAGGAAGGTTTCGTGGTTCCACTGGACTTCAGGCTGCAGCCGGGTCTGGAGCCCGACGCGGAGGACGAAGGGGTCTTCGCGCTTCGGCCGGACGGCGATGTGGTGGACATCGGGTCCATGGTAAGGGAAGAGCTCTCGCTCGCCATGCCCGAGTTTCCGGAGTGCCAGGCGGAGTGTCGGGGCCTTTGCCCCAGCTGCGGCGTCAACCTCAACGAGGCGACCTGCGAGTGCGGGTCATCGGAGCCGGACCCCCGATGGGAGACGCTCCGGAAGTTGCGCGTCTGAGCCGGCGCCTGTCGATTCAGGCCGGCTGACGGCATTACACCCGACAACTCGAAACGCGTTTTTCAGGAGGATAGAGGATGGCCGTACCCAAAAAACGTACGTCCAAGCAGAGGAAGCGCAAGCGTCGAACGCATGACAAGGCGGACGCCACGGCTATCCAGGAGTGCCCCCGGTGTGGAGACCCTCGTCGGCCGCACCGCGTCTGCCCGAGCTGTGGCCACTACGACGATCGCGAAATCGTGGCCGTCGAAGAGTTCTGACCACCGGTCGGGGGGGATCCGCGACTCGCGATCACACCGCCTCTGTGACGGCAGGAACGGGCCCCGGCGCCCGTCTCACCATCGCGGTCGACGCGATGGGAGGAGACGGTGCCCCCGAGGTGCCGGTGGCGGGATCCCTGGCGGCGCTCGCCGAGCTCCCCGAGCGAATCCACATCGCGCTCGTGGGCGAGCCGGGGCGGATAGAGGCCGTCCTCCCACTCGCCGCCCGACCTCGGATCGAGATCGTCGCGGCCACCGAGTCCATCGAGATGGAGGAGGCGCCCGCGCTCGCCGTCCGGCGCAAGCGGGACAGCTCGATCGTCGTCGGTCTTCAGCTGGTTCGCTCGGGGATCGCCGACGCGTTCATATCGGCTGGATCCACGGGCGCCGTGATGGCCGCTTCCGTGCTCGAGTTGGGAGCGTTGCCGGGAGTTGATCGGCCCGCGGTGGGGGCGATGTTTCCCACGACCACCGGACCCACGCTGGTGCTCGACGTCGGCGCCAACGTGGACACCAAGGGTCACCACCTTCATCAGTTCGCTCGCCTCGGATCGGTCTATGTTCGCGACCTGCGAGGGCTCGAGCGCCCGCGTGTCGGACTGCTGAACGTGGGAGAGGAAGCAGAGAAGGGAGGCGATGCGGTCGCCGAAGCGTACTCGCTGCTGGAGGGGGATCCGGAGATCGAGTTCGTGGGGAACGTGGAAGGTCACCGCATCATCGAGGGGGTCTGCGACGTGCTCGTGAGCGACGGTTTCGCCGGGAACGTGCTCCTCAAGTTCTACGAATCGATCGCTGCTTTCGTAGTGGGGCTGCTGCAGCGACCTACCCGGCGCTTTCGCAGGGTGGGAAGGGTCGGCCAGGTCGTGCGTGTGCTCGACTACGCGGAGTACGGAGGGGCACCGCTCCTGGGAGTGCAAGGCGTTTCGATCATCTGTCACGGAGGCTCGCCGCCGAGAGCAATCAAGAACGCGATTCGAGTGGCCGTTCGGAGCGTCGACTCCGGGATGGTCGAGGACATGGCAGCCGCCCTCGACGACCCCATCGACGGCGGTTGACCGGATGAACGACCGAGCCGGGAATGCCTTCCTGCTCCCCGGACAGGGATCGCAGTACGTGGGCATGGGATCGGATCTGGTCGAAGGCCTGTGCGACGTACAGCGGATCTACGAGCGTGCCGATGAGCTGTTGGACCTGCCCCTGAGCGAGATCTGCCGCGAGGGACCGGAGGATCGGCTCAGGCGCACGGAGAATGCTCAGCCCGCCATCCTCGTGCACAGCTACGCGATCTGGCGAGCGCTGCCGGAGAGGGTGCGGCAAAGGGCGGCCGTAGCGGCCGGACACTCGCTGGGGGAGTTCTCGGCGTATCTCATCGCAGACGCCATCTCGTTCGACGATGCACTGCGTATCGTCCGCCGCCGTGGGGAGCTTATGGCCGAGGCGGGACGGGAGCGGTCGGGCACGATGTCCGCCGTGATAGGGCTGGAAGCGGACCTCGTGGCCGATGTGTGTCGAGCGACGGCCGGCACGGTAGTCCCGGCGAACTACAACGCCCCTGGCCAGGTGGTGATCAGCGGCGAAGTCGAGGCCGTCGGGGCCGCCGGCGAGACGCTCCGCGACGCGGGCGCTCGGCGCGTCATTCCGCTGAACGTCAGCGGCGCGTTCCACTCTCCTCTCATGGAGGGCGCACGGCAGGAGCTGGAGGAGATGCTCGCCGGTACGGAGATCGCCGATCCTGTCTTTCCGGTGGTGGCCAACGTATCGGCGGAGCCGGTGGAGACCGGCCCCCGCGCACGCGAGCTACTGGTATCCCAGCTGACCGGAGCCGTCCGCTGGTCGGACGGTATCCTTCAAATCGCGCAACTGGGCATCTCGAGCTTCATGGAGATCGGTCCCGGCTCGGTGCTGACAGGCCTGCTGCGCCGGATCGACAAAGGGTTGCAGGGACGGGCCGTGGGCGACCTCGAAGCTCTCCGTGCTCTGGCGGCCGAGTAGGGACCACGGAAAGGAGAACGACGCATGCCGGAACTCGACGGACGCATCGCCATCGTAACGGGAGCGGCGCGCGGCATCGGTCTCGCGATCGCCGGGGAGCTGACCGAAGGCGGGGCTCAGGTGGCTATCGTGGACCTCGACGAGGGTGAGGCCGCGAAAGCCTCCGCCGGGATAGGCGGTCCGGAACTGGGCTTCGCCTGCAACGTGAGCGACTCAGGCGCGTGCGACGATTTGCTCGGCGAGGTGGAAGCGAAGCTGGGGTCGCCGGACATCCTGGTGAACAACGCCGGCATTACGCGAGACAACCTCCTCCTGCGACTCGGCGATGAGGACTGGGAGCGGGTGCTCGACGTGAACCTGAGCGGGGCGTTCTACCTGACACGGCGGGTCGCACGTGGAATGATGAAGCGCAGAGAGGGGCGGATCGTCAATATCGCCAGCGTCGTGGGCTTGACGGGTAATCGCGGTCAGGCCAACTATGCGGCGTCCAAAGCTGGACTTATCGGCTTCACAAAGTCCGTGGCCCAGGAACTCGCGAGCCGCAACGTGCTCGCCAACGCGGTGGCTCCCGGCTTCATTCAGACGGAGATGACCGACGCCCTGGCCGAGGATACGAAGGAAGCTATCGCGCAGAACATACCGCTCGGCCGCATGGGAACACCGGCCGACGTGGCGGGTGTCGTCCGCTTCCTGGTGGGCCCGCTCGCCTCGTATGTGACCGGCCAGGTGATCGTCGTCGACGGCGGGATGGTGATGTAGCGGGATGGTGATGTAGAAGTGATGTATTCAAGAGATAGAGTGGCAAAGGTCGGGCACGTAGCCCGAAGAGCGCTGGCACACCAATGAAAGGACTAGCTTAATGTCTGCGATCAACGCGAGGGTGAAAGAGATCATCGCCAACGAACTGGGAGTCGAGATCGAGAAGGTGACCGACGAGGCGTCTTTCGTCGATGACCTGGGCGCGGACTCCCTCGACACGGTCGAGCTCGTGATGGCATTCGAAGAAGAGTTCGAGATCGAGATCCCGGATGACGATGCCGAGCGGATGCAGACCGTCGGCGACGCGATCAAGTACCTGGAAGGAAAGCAGGACTGATCCGATGCCCATCGTACTGAGGTCGAACCCCGCCGTGGACGGCTAGGCCGCTCATGCGTCGACGCGTTGTGGTGACGGGAATCGGACTCGTCACGCCGGTCGGTAACGACGTGGAGTCGACGTGGTCCGCCCTCGTCGAGGGCCGAAGCGGCGCGGGACCGATCACCCTCTTCGACGCCACGGATCAGGATGTCCGATTCGCCTGCGAGGTGAAGGACTTCGATCCGTCGCCCTTCATGGACCCGAAGGAAGTCAAGCGGAGCGACCGGTTCGTCCAGTTCTCACTGGCCACCGCCGATCAGGCGGTGGGAGCCGCCGACCTGCGCGAAGCGCTGACTGGCCTCCCGAACGAGCGGTTCGGCGTGATCGTCGGGAGCGGCATCGGCGGCCTGATGACTCTGGAGACCCAGCACCTCCGGATGTTGGATCGAGGGCCCGGTCGGGTGTCGCCCTTCTTCATCCCCATGTTCATCGCCGACATGGCGGCGGGTCTGATCTCGATGCGTTATGGCGCCCGTGGACCCAACTACGCGACCGTGTCCGCCTGCGCCTCCAGCGCGCACGCGCTCGGATTGGCCTACCGATCGATACGCTCCGGCGAGGCGGATGTGATGATCGCCGGCGGAACGGAGGCCACGATCACGCCGCTCTGTACGGCCGGTTTCGCCGCGATGAAGGCGCTGTCGACGCGCAATGATGATCCCGCCACGGCATCGCGGCCGTTCGACAAGTACCGCGACGGCTTCGTGCTGGGTGAGGGCGCCGCCACTCTCGTCCTGGAGTCGCTCGAACACGCCCTCGGTCGGGACGCCCCCATCCTCGCGGAGCTCGTTGGATTCGGCCAGAGCGCGGACGCATACCACATGACGGCACCCGCGCCGGAAGGAGCAGGCGCTCAGGTGGCGATCCGAAGCGCTCTCGCCGACGCCGATGTCGAATCCGGAGACGTGGACTACGTCAATGCACACGGCACCTCGACGCCCCAGAACGACGCGACGGAGACGGCCGCCCTCAAGAGCGTGTTCGGCGATCACGCCTACGATCTCGTCGTTGGCTCCACGAAGTCGATGACCGGCCACACGCTCGGAGCGGCGGGCGCCGTCGAAGGGGCCATCAGCGCTCTGGTGTGCCAGCGCGGGCTGATCCCGCCGACCATCAACTTCGAGGAGCTCGACCCGGAGTGTGATCTGGACTACGCCCATCAGGGGTCCGTGGAGCGGGACGTGCGAGTGGCTATCACCAACTCCTTCGGGTTCGGAGGACACAACGTCACCCTCGTGGTCCGTAAGTGGACGGAGTAGGGAGCGCTCGACGATTCCCAAGGTCTTGATTCTCATCGGATCGGAGTCGGATCGCGCCAAGATGCTCGGCGCCCTGGAGGTATTGCAGGAGGCCGGCGCGGAGGCGGAGCTCGTGGTGGCGAGCGCCCACAGGGAACCGGACCGAACCCGGCAGCTGGCGTCAGGAGCCCGGGAAGAGGGATGCTCGGTCGTGATCTGCGGGGCAGGACTGTCGGCCGCGTTGCCCGGTTTCGTGGCTGCGCACACCGACCTGCCGGTGATCGGCGTGCCGATATCGTCCGGAAGCCTAGGCGGGCTGGACGCGCTACTGTCGACGGTACAGATGCCGCCCGGCGTGCCCGTGGCAACCGTCGGGATCGACAACGCCAAGAACGCGGCACACCTCGCCCTTCGCATGTTCCGGATGGCCGACCGGCTTTAGCGGCGACCTTGACCTCGGGGTCTCTCGGATGAGAGTCGGACTGGGCTTCGATCGTCGGGACGCATCGACGGATGCGCTCGCCGGCGTCATCCACCGAGCCGTCGCCGAAGCGCTTCGCGGAGCCTCGGGTCTGGATACCCCATCGCCGGGAACGTCCGAGGCTGACGCCCGAGATGCTCTCGAGACGAGCGCGAAAGACGGGGCAAGGAGCACGGAGGGGGAGTTGCGGGAGGCCGTGCGCCTCATCGAGCGCCACAACCACCAAGTCGTGAACCTGGACATCACCGTCCTGGCCGATGTGCCGTACGCCGAAGCAGCCCTGCACGAGATTCGGGAGAGGGTGGCGGAGCTCGTTCACATCGCTCCGGCGAACGTGGTGACGAAGAAATCCGAAATGAACCCGACTCCCTGGCTGGAAGCGGGTCACGGGGTCGCCGCGATCGCGATCACCCTGCTGGATCAAATCTCCGATCTGGACACCCTGCACGCCAGCATCCGTTCCGGCGGCTAACTGGTCGCAGAGTGGGGTAGAGGTCCGACATGCCGGCGCAACTCGAGAGCTTCATTCGCTTTCTGGACGTCTTTCCTGTCGAGACCATCTACCTCCTGGTTGCCCTCGGCACGGCGGTGGAGAACGTCTTCCCGCCTATCCCATCCGATACCATCGTGTTGTTGGGGGGCGTCCTGGCGGATCACGGCGTCGTGCGAGCCGATCTCGTGTTCGCCTCAGCCTGGGGGGCCAACATCCTGCTCGCCATGTTCGTCTACCTCATGGGTCGGCGATACGGGCGAGCGATCTTCAGCACCCGATGGGGCCGCTGGCTCCTCCGCCCTCACCAGTTGGATCGGCTCGCCGAGTTCTATGGACACTACGGGGCGGTCACCATCCTCGTGAGCCGCTTCTTTCCGGTCTTCCGCGTATTGATTCCGGCGTTCGCAGGCATCAGCAGGCTCGGCTTCTGGAGGACCGCGATCCCGCTGGCGCTGGCCTCCGGCCTGTGGTACGCGGTCCTCCTATTCGCCGGCATGTTCGCATCGCGCAACCTCTCCAAGGTGGTCTCGGCGGTTTCAGCCGTGAACGTGGGACTCGTGATCGCGGCCGTTGTGCTCCTGGCAGGGCTCGGCGTCCTGTGGTGGATGAGTCGTCGGGAGCGAGAGGATCCCCCATGAGCTCGACGCAGATAGACCTGCGGAGAGAATTCCACCTGGAGGGTTTCTCCGATTTCCTTCTCTTCGAGCGCGGGCTCTCGGCGACCACCCACGAGGCCTACATGGCCGACTGCGGAGAGCTCGTCGGTTTCGCGGCCTCGCGTGGCGTGAAGGCTCCGGTCGACGTGGGCTACGGGCTGCTGCGCGAGCACGTGGCGAGCCTCGCTGAACGGGGACTGGCACCATCGACGATCGCTCGAAAGCTCTCTGCTCTGCGCGGCTACTTCGCCTACCTGCTTGCCGAGCGGATCGTGGACGCCGATCCGACGGAGAGACTGGAAGCTCCCCGTGCCGGCCGGCCGTTACCGGAATCCCTCAGCTACGCCGAGGTCGAGCGCCTGCTCGCTTCCGTTCTCACATCCGACAAGTACGGAATGCGGGATCTTGCCATGCTCGAGCTGTTGTACGGGGCCGGGCTCAGAGTGTCCGAACTCACCAGCCTCACGCTCCGCAACCTGGACATGGATGAGGGCTTCGTTCAGGTGATCGGGAAGGGGGCCAAGGAGCGCCTGGTTCCGTTGGGCGACCGTGCGCGGGATGCGCTCGACCGATACCTTCGCGAACTTAGACCCGGCCTGGACCGCGGTCACGGAGGCGGCGCGGTGTTCCTGAACGGACGAGGGCGACCCCTCGGACGGATGGGTGCATGGAAGATCGTGAGGCGTTACGTCGAGCGGGCGGGAATCGAGCGGCCGGTTTCGCCGCACACCCTACGGCACACGTTCGCCACGCACCTCCTCGAGGGTGGAGCCGATTTGGCATCTGTCCAGGAGATGCTCGGGCACTCGGACATTTCGACGACGCAGATCTACACGCATGTCGACCGCACGTATCTCCGCGATGTGCACCGGGCCTACCATCCTCGCGGCTGACCAGCCGCAGGAGTGGCCGTGATCCGAACGTCGCGCGTTCTGAGCCTGGCCCGCCATCGTTGGGACCTTCGGGTCCTCGTGCTTGCCATCCTCACGCTGACCTTCCTCATCCCTTCTTCTCTGGTCGGCCAGGAACAGGACGTGGAGGCTGACCAGCAGGAACCTGAGGCGCCTGACGTCCGCTTCGAGCCGCGCTCCGGAAAAGAGATCGACGAGCGCCTCTCGAAGCTTCTCGACGGAGCCTACACGCTGTGGACCCGGGACACGGTCCTCGCCGCGGACCAGACGATCGAAGGCGACCTTCTGATCCTGCAATCCGCCGTCCGGATCGAGGGAAGGGTCCGAGGGAGCGTCTACGTCGTCGACGGCGATCTCTTCCTGCGTCCCGGGGCCGAGCTCGCTGCGGATGTCGTGGTCATAGGAGGCGGTTTCTACAGCTCGACGAAGGCGACGGTCACCGGGGAGGTGGACTATCGGCCCGATCTCGCCTTTTCGGTGGTCCCGGAGGGCGGAGGTTTCAGGATCTTCCTCGCCGTAGAGCCTCTTCCTGTCTTCGAGTTTCACGGCCTGTACGGCTTCGGGGTCCCGACGTACCAGCGCGTCGATGCGCTGACACTCTCCTGGGGCGCGACGCTTCGCGTCACAGGATGGGCCTGGCGGCCCGATCTCTCGTTCGACGGGAGGTTCAGGACGGGCCCCGCCGAGTTCGAGGGGACGGTCCGGCAGTTCTGGTATCCGAGCTCGAAGCTGCAGTTCGGCTGGGAGTTGGAGAGAGCCACCCGGAACAACGAGGAGTGGATCTGGGGCACGCTCATCAACTCGCTCAGCTACTTCTTTGCCGGAGAGGATGTCCGCAACTACTACCAGGCGGACCGAGCGGCGCTGACCGTCGAGCGAACACCGGGTCCGGGCTTCGCTCCATCGTTCACCGCCCAGTACGAGAGCTCCGACAGCCTCCGGGCACGGGACTACTTCGTGCTCTTTCCCAACGACTCGGTGCAGCCCAACCCGGCGATAGACCCGGGTGAGATCTTTTCGGGAATTTTTTCGCTCACGCACCGGACCGAGCGCGGGGACCCTGGCGTGAACGCACGATTGCTTTTGGAGGGGGCTGCCGCAGATCTGGATTCGGCGGGAGATATCGGCTTCTTTCTGGCCGAGCTGCGGGCGCGCTGGGATCAGCCGACGGTCGCCGGCCAGGAGGTGAAGGTCTTCCTACAGGCGCGGGGAGATCTGGCGGGCACCCTGCCGGAGCAGCGCTGGTCGGCCTTCGGTGGCGTCGGGACGCTCCCCACGTTCGAGGCAGTCGAGTTTCGTGGACCGCGCCTCCTGTTCGGGGGTGTCTCCTACTTCGTGCCGCTGCTGCCCTGGGCTTCCGAGTCTGCCGCCGTCAACTTCGTGGCACACGCCAGAGGCGGCTCCGCCTGGGGCGAGGGGGAATCCCCGACCTTCCAAACCAACCTGATTTTCGGACTCCGTGTCTTCTTCGCCGAAGCCGGCGTGGCGATCGATCCGCGGAGTGGTCGGGTAGTGGCAGAGCTCGTGTTGGTTGGTGATCGAAAGGGCGGCATCGTCGTCCCATAGCCGTCTTTGACAGGGCCGGGCCGGCGCCCTTAACTTGCCGCGCGTGAGACACCTAAGTCTGACGAGCGTCAGCTAGGCTTCCATGCCTTTTCCGAGCCCTCCACACCAGGCTCGAAAGCCCGCGCCAGGCTCGAAGGCCCTCGACCCCTTGGCACACCCCGGTCGAGGAGCGCGCGAGCCGGCGGCACGCCGTCTCTGTTTCCCGGTATTACGAGTGTTGCGCCCACAACCTGGAGAGGAATGCGTCCATGTCTGATGCTTCGCCGACACGATACATCTTCGTAACCGGAGGAGTGGTATCCTCGCTCGGCAAGGGCATTGCCGCGGCATCGATCGGCCGGCTGCTGGTCGAGCGCGGAGTCGCCGTGACCATCCAGAAGTTCGACCCGTACATCAACGTTGATCCCGGCACGATGTCGCCATTCCAGCACGGCGAGGTATACGTCACGGACGACGGCGCCGAGACGGACCTCGATCTCGGGCACTACGAACGGTTCATCGGGGAATCGCTCTCCCAGTCCAACAACGTCACGACGGGGAGGATCTACCAGGACATCATCACCAAGGAGCGTCGCGGTGATTTCCTGGGGTCGACCGTTCAGGTCATCCCGCATGTCACCGACCAGATTAAGGCGTACCTCCGCCGTCTGGCTCCGAGCCACGACATCGTCATCACGGAGATCGGCGGAACGGTCGGCGACATCGAGTCGCTTCCGTTTCTCGAGGCGCTTCGACAGTTCAGGCAGGATGTGGGCAAGGAAAACACGCTCTTCGTTCACCTCACGCTCATCCCGCACCTAGCGGCGGCCGGCGAGCTGAAGACCAAGCCGACCCAGCATTCCGTCCGCGAACTCATGGAGACGGGGATCCAGCCCGACATCCTGATCTGCCGTACCGAGCATCCGCTTACCGACGAGATCCGCCGGAAGATCGCACGGTTCTGCAACGTGGACGTGGGGCACGTCATCGAGTCGCGCGACGTGGAGACCATCTACGAGGTGCCCCTCCGCTACCGGGAGCAACATCTGGATGATCACATTCTGGATCTGCTCGGCCTCGAGGCCCCCGAGCCGGATCTCTCCGACTGGATAGCGATGGTCGACCGCATCAAGCGACCTGAGAAGGGCAGTGTTCGAATCGCGGTCGTGGGCAAGTACACGGCTCTGGTCGACGCATACAAGTCCATCGCGGAAGCGCTCGGGCACGGTGGGATCGCGAACGATGTGGGGGTGGAAATCGACTGGGTTTCTTCCGAGGAGCTCGAGGATCGCGGACCGCGTTTCCTGGATGGGTACGGGGGTGTGCTCATCCCCGGAGGATTCGGCGTGCGAGGGACGGAGGGCATGGTGGACGCGGTTCGGTTCGCGAGAGAGAGCGGCCTCCCGTTCCTGGGCATCTGCCTCGGTCTGCAATGCGCGATCATCGAGTTCGCTCGAAACGTCTGCGGCCTCGAGGAGTCACACTCCCACGAATTCAACCAGGAGACGACGGACCCGGTCATCTCGCTCATGGACGCGCAATACAACGTGACGGAGATGGGGGGCACGATGCGGCTGGGAGCCTACCCCTGCCGACTCCAGGAGGGGTCCCACGCTCGCGACCTGTACGACGCCACCGAGGTCTCCGAGCGGCACCGGCACCGCTACGAAGTCAACAACGAGTACCGTGGGGATCTCGGGCAGAACGGGATGAAGTTCAGCGGGCTCTCGCCCGACGGCGGTCTTGTCGAGATCGTCGAGCTACCGGACCATCCCTTCTTCATCGCCACACAGTTCCACCCCGAGCTTCGCTCTCGCCCGATGTCGCCGCACCCGCTGTTCACCGCCTTCGTGGCGGCAGCCGACCAACGGATGCGGCAGCGGCAGGGCGAAGCGCCAGAGGCGCGACCGGAAGCCGACATATCCGAGGAGGCGGTCGGCGCGGCTCGCTGACCTTGCCGCCGTTGCCCTTCCACTCGTCCCGAGCGTCGCTCATCTCTTCCAGCGATTTCACGCCCGGCAGCTCCCGACTGGTCAGGGGCGCGCTAGCCAGCCTCTTGGCCGGAGGAATCGCCGCGTGCGGCGGAGATGATGCCGCGGCGGTCGCCGGGACTGAGCTGCTGGAGTTGGGGGCCGAGCAAGTGGCGATCGACGTCCGTCACATCCTCACCTCAGACGGGGTACTCAGGGCCCAGCTGTTGGCCGATACCGCCTTTTTTCTGAACGAGGAGTCGTTGATCCGATTCCGCGGGGTCCGGGTCCACTTCTTCGGGGACGTCGGGGAAGAGGTCTCTGTCCTCACGGCCGAAGAGGGCGTCGTGAACCTGCAGACCGAGGACATGGAGGCGAAGGGAAGGGTCGTCGTCGTGGACCGCGAGCAGTCCGAGAGGCTCGAAACTGAGACGCTCGAGTACCTCGCCGCGACGAACCAGCTGAGCAGCGATGTCGACTTCACATTCTACCGGGGCTCCAACACGATCCGCGGCCAGGGTTTCGTCTCTGATCCCGGCCTCGACACCGTGCATGTAACGCGGCCGTCGGCGGTGTCGCCGCGCCGGGGTGGGGGGCCGTGAGCCCGGCCAGGCTCCTTCCTATCCTGATCCTCGCCCTCTATCTGGGGCCAGGCTCCGCAGGTGCGCAACCGGCAACCCAGGGCTGCACGCTGGTCATGCAGCCGACGGGCCAGACCGAGAGCGTCAGCCTCAGGGTGAGCGAAGAGACCGACGCCTATATCACGCACGTTTGGGGAGGGATGCGTTGGACGTGCGGCACGGCAACGATGACAGCCGACAGCGCGGTACGTTACGACGTCGACCGGCGCGTCGAGATGTTCGGCTCCGTCCGCTACCGCGACTCGATCCGAACGATGGACTCCGATCGACTCGACTTCTACGAGATCGACGACCGCATGATCGCCAGGGAGGATGTCCTCCTCACTCGGCTCGCGTCCGGATCCACGCTTCGAGGCCCCCACGTTACCTTCCTCCGCGCCGTGTCGGGCATCGCCGAGCGGACCACGGCGACGGGCCGCCCGCACATGATCCTCCTCCCGGAGCCGGGCCGGGAAGGGAAGCCCGTCGATGTCGACGCTGATCGGGTCGATATGTTCGGCGAGCGCATCGCTTGGGCATGGGGAGGAGTCGTGATCGAGCGATCGGACGTCTACGCGGAGGCGGACAGCGCGTTCTTTGATATGGATGCCGGCACCGGTGTCCTCTACGGGTCCGCCTACGCTAGACAGCAGGACCTCGAGCTGGAGGGCGACACCATCCGGCTCCGCTTCACGGATGATGAACTGGAGGAAGTGCGGGCGTTGGGCTCGGGTCGAGCGATCGGTGAAGAATTCGAGATCCTCTCGGAGGAGATCCGAGCGCAACTCGTCGCGAGTGAACTGGACCAGGTTTGGGCGTTTGGCCCCGGGCGCTCCCTGGCGACATCCGCGTCCTACGTTCTGGGCGCGGACTCGCTGCGCATCGGCGCGACGGCCGGGCGACTCGACTCCATCGTCGCCGTCGGACAGGGGAGTGCGGTGGAGGTCGAGACCCCCGATCTGTCGCTCGGGGAGCCGGCCCAGACAACGGAGGGGGGCAACTGGGTGGTCGGCGACACCTTGATCATCCTGTTCGCGAAGGAGACCGCCGAACCTCCCGACCCGGAGGAGTCCGGTGCGCCGATCCCTGCGGGAGTGGAGACACCCCCCGCATCGCCCGATGATTCAGCCGGCACGCAAACGATCGAGAGGTTGCTGGCCATCGGCGATGCCCGCTCGCTCTACCTGGTGGAAGGTGAATCGGGCCCGAGCGGGCCGCTCTCGCGCAACTACCTCATCGGCGAGCAAATCGACGTGGAGTTCCGCGAGGGGAAGGCCCGACGGGTGAGCGCGGTGCGAGCGATCGGCGTCTACCTCGAGCCTGCTGCCCCCGGCCCGGCCACGGTCGACCCGGAGTTCGAGGGCGATCCGGGCGCCGTGCCGGCCATCCAGCCGGACTCCCTGCCGCCGATCCAGCCAGATTCCGTGTCGCCCGCCGAGCCCGACTCGTCACCGCCGGCTCCGACGGATTCCATCCCGGCCGACCTGCCGGAGGGAGGGGACGCGTGACCTTCCCCTTCGACCCCTTCGCACCACTCGATCCGGAGAGGCCTGGCGCAGCCACGGAGGTTGCCGAACCACCACCTTTCCGGCCCGGACTCTACGTCGCCCCTGCCGAAGACGTGACGGCAGCGCCCAGGCCTCGAGTACGGCTGCGGCAGCGGGACCTCGCGGTCCGGCCCCTTCCACCCGACGCGGCCGCACCGGAGGGCGCGCCAACCGCGGATCTACGAGCCGCCCAGCGTGTCACCGGGGCCAGCGTCCTGAGAGCCCAAGGCCTCGTCAAGGCGTTCAAGCGCCGCCGGGTCGTGGACGACGTCGACCTTCGTCTCGAGCAAGGAGAGATCGTCGGCCTGTTGGGCCCGAACGGAGCGGGGAAGACGACGACCTTCTACATGATCGTGGGCCTCCTCTCCGCCGATGAAGGCAGGGTCTTCCTCGACGAGCGCGACATCACCTCGGTCCCGATGTACCGACGAGCACGGGACGGGATCGGATATCTCTCGCAGGAACCCTCCGTTTTTCGCCGGCTCTCGGTCCGCGACAATGTGATGGCCATCCTGGAGACGCTCGACCTCTCGCCCGATGAGGCGGAGCGCCGACTGGAGCAGCTGCTGGACGAGCTCGGCCTCGCCCACCTGCGCGATCAGCAGGCCTACGCCCTCTCCGGCGGTGAGCGTCGGCGGCTCGAGATCACCAGGGCGCTGGTCACGAAGCCCAAGTTCATGCTTCTCGACGAACCATTCGCGGGAGTGGACCCGATCGCGGTCGATGACATTCAGCGGATCGTCGCGGAGCTGCGTGCGAGGGGACTCGGCGTGCTGATCACCGATCACAACGTGAGGGAGACGCTCTCGATCACCGACCGCGCCTACATCATGTTCAACGGCCAGATCCACATCGAGGGATCCGCCGAGCGGCTCGTCAACGACCCTAAAGCGAGACAGATGTACCTGGGCCAGGATTTCCGCCTCTAGCGACGCCGTAACGACCCGAGCCTGCCCGAATACCCCCCACACGTGGAGCGCGGCACCCGATTTGCGCTTGTTCACGCCCGGCGCAGCAAGGGACGTGCCGCGGCGTGCGCAATGCCATATTTTCTTGCACACAGCGGCAGTTGCAGCGGATCCGACCGGCGTTTCGGGCCGGAAACAAGAACCCCAAGAAGGCGCTTTCAGCGCCACCGGGAGACCATGGTCGATCCCCGAGTAGGTCTGAGCCAACTACCGCGCCTGCGACAGGAGATGAAGGTCAACCCTCGCCTCTACCAGGCGATGGATCTCCTGTACATGCCGCTCCTGGACCTTCAACAGCATCTGAAGCAGGAGCTCGAGAACAACCCGTTCCTCGATCTCACCGAGCCGGCGGACGAGGAAGAACCCGAGGAGGAGGAAACCACCGAAGAAGCGGACGACGAGATCGACTGGGAAGAGATCCTCCTGAACGGCTTCGAGGTCGGCGGCCGCCGCGCCGAATACGAAGAGCGCGAGTTCTACAGGCCGACTCCCGCCAGCTCGCGCGACCTGTGGGACTTCCTCAGGGACCAACTTCAGCTTCTCCCCCTGAATCCGCGGGATCTGCTCCTCGGCGAGGAGATCATCGGAAACATCGACCGCGAGGGCTTCCTCTCCTGCTCCCTGGAAGAGGTCGTCGAGTCACTCAACGGCTATCTCTCCGAGTCCGAGGCGGGCGGGGAAGAACAGACCGAGCCGTTTACGATCGAGGAGATCGAGCGGCTGCTCGCGATGATCCAGCTGTTCGAGCCCAGCGGCGTAGGCGCGCGGAACCTGCGCGAGTGCCTTCTGTTGCAGCTGCGTGACCGAGAGGAGATCGACACCCTCGCGTTCCGCATTGTCCGCGACCATTTCGACGAGCTCGTGAACCACCGGTGGAGCGAGCTTTCCAAGGAGCACGGGATCTCGCCCGTGGCGGTCCAGACGGCCGCCGACGAGATCGCGAAGCTGGATCCCAAGCCAGGCCTCAAGCACGCCGAAGCGGGAAACGATTACGTTACCCCCGACCTTGTCGTCGAGAAGATCGACGATCAGTACTACGTGTTCCACAACGACACGTCTCTTCCTCGCTTGAAGCTCTCTCGGTCCTACCGCGAGGTGGCACGCGACAAGGCCCAGTTCACGGGCGACAACAAGACGTTCATCGCGAAGAAGCTGAACAGCGCCCAGTGGATGATCCAGGCGATCGAGCAGCGCCGGCAGACGATGCTCAAGGTCATGAACTTCATCGTCGACCGGCAGCGCGAGTTCTTCGAGAAGGGGGTCGAGTACCTGAAGCCGCTGACGCTGCGAGAGGTGGCTGAGCACATCGACATGCACGAATCCACCGTTTCGCGGGTGACGAACGGGAAGTACGTACAGACGCCTCGTGGCGTCTATCCGCTCAAGTACTTCTTCTCGAGCGGCCTCTCGACGGACTACGGTGAGGATGTTTCGGCCCGTGGAATCAGAGCCCGGATCAAGAAGTTGGTAGATGACGAAGACCCGAGGCGACCGCTGACGGACCAGGCGATCGTGGATATCCTCAAGAGTGAGGGTGTGCAGATCGCCCGCCGGACCGTGGCCAAGTACCGGGATCAGCTGGGTATCCTTTCCGCACGCATGCGCAAGCGGGTGTGACGCAGCCTCAGACGGAAAAGAAAACCTCGGTGATCGTGCCCGCCTTCAACGAGGCGGACAACATGCCCGATCTGTTCTCCGAGCTCGCCTCCGCCTTGCGCGAGGCCGATCTCGACGCGGAAGTCGTACTCGTCGACGACGGCTCGACCGATGGAACGCTGGAGGCGGCACGCCGAGCCGCCGCGGCGGCCGGCCTCACCGATGCTCGCTTCCTGTCGCACCGCTCCAACCGCGGAAAGACCGACGCGCTGCTAACCGGTGCAGAGGCCTCCAGCGGCGAGTACCTGGTTCTCTTCGACGCGGACCTCCAACACGCGCCCGAGGAGATTGCGCGCTTCATCCGGGCCCTCGACGAGGGCTCGGACCTGGTCACCGGCCGCAAGGTCGGCCGGTACGAAAAGCGCTTCGTGTCGGGCGTGTACAATTGGATCTCACGTCTGATCTTCCGGGTCCCCGTGCACGATCTAAACTCCATGAAGGCGTTTCGCAGAAGCGTCATCGAGGAGATGGAGCTGCGGGTTGATTGGCATCGATACCTGGCCGTGCTCGCACACGATCGCGGCTTCCGGCTGCGGGAGATCGATGTCGAGCTTCATCCGAGACGACACGGTGTCTCGAAATACGGTGGCAGGCGGCGAATCCTGATCGGCACACTCGACCTGGTCGCCGTCTGGTTTCAGCTCGTCTTCGGACGCAAGCCGTTGCTCTTCTTCGGGATGACCGGCCTCGCACTGCTGGGGCTCGGTGCGATCACCGGTGCCATCGCCATCTACCTCCGGTTCGTGCTCGGTCAGGGCTACCGGCCACTGCTCACGCTAGTGCTGCTTCTCGTGCTCGTCGGTCTCGGACTCTTCGTGCTCGGCTTCCTCGCCGAGCTGATCGCCGGCCTGAGGGCCGAGGTGGAGGCGCTGAGACGGGACATGCGGAAGTGAGCTCGGCCGGTCGGCTGAGCGCGGACGCACGGATCGGCCTGGCTCTCGCGGGCCTGCACTTGCTCCTGGGCCTGCTTCTCTACGACCCCACGCTGTTTCCCGGAGGAGACAACGCCGGATACATGATTCTCGGCAAGGCCCTGGCCTCCGGGCAGGGCTATCGAGATATCTACCTCCCCCTCGGGCCTCTCCACACCAAGTATCCACCGCTCTACCCGCTGCTCCTGTCCGTTTTCACTCCGCTCGGGTCGCTTCAGCTGCTCAAGCTGACGTCCCTCGTCTTGACGACTCTGGCGGTGTGGCTCACCTACCGTTTGGCCGACCGGATGGTCGGGCGTGGTCCGGCCGTTGTCGCGGCCGGCCTGCTCGCCCTCTCACCGGTCCTGCTGGAGTACTCGCACTACGTGCTCTCGGAGGCTCTCTTCGTCGTCCTGGTCCTGACGGCTCTGCTGTGGCTGGAGCGGACTGCGCTGGGCCCGGCGGGAGAGGACGGGCGGCACGGCATCACTCCTGCCCTGCTCCTCGGTCTCGCGGCGGCGGCGGCCGCTTTCCTGACACGCACCGCGGGACTCCCGCTCCTCGTGGCGGTCGTACTCTTCTTCGCCCTCGAGCGGAGGCTTGGGCGGTTCGCGTTGGCGACCGCGGTCACCTCGGCCTCGGCCGGCGGTTGGTGGCTCTACCAGCGCTGGGCTTCAGCCGCCCCCGGCGCCGACGTCTCGCAGCCGACCTACCTGACGGAGATGCTGCTGAGGAATCCGTACGACCCGGCGGCCGGATCCGCCGGCCCCGGCGATTTGGCGGTCCGCGGGATCGAGAACCTCTGGAGCTACGTTTCCGAGATCGTGCCTCGGGCGCTCGCCGGTGGCTGGGGCTCCGCCCCCGGTGGCGAGGGCGTGCTAACGGCCCTGGGGCTGGCGATCGCGGCGCTCGCCTTCGGCGGTTGGGTCCGGCGCTCGTTGAGCCGGCTGGGTCCGGCGGAACTCTTCACCGTGCTCTACGCCCTCATGCTCGCTCTGTGGCCGCCCGTTTGGACGGATCAGAGATTCCTCCTGCCGCTTCTCCCTCTGCTGCTCGCCTATGCCGCCTCCGGGGCTTCGGAGCTCGGGCACCGGCTTACCGGGGGTAGGGAGGGCGCCCGGACGCCCGCCCTGGCGACGGGAGCCCTCGCCGCCGCCATCGGAATCGGAGCGGTCGTCACCGCGGTCGCCCGAACTCCGGACAGCGTCCGCTGCCTCGCGGAATACCGGTCCGGTGCGCCGTGCGACCCACCGGAGTTCGCCAGCTTCTACGCCGCCGCCGAGTGGGCGGCCTTGAACACGTCGCCCGACGCCATCGCGGTGAGCCGAAAGCCACGGATCTTCTTCTGGATAGCGGGGCGGCGCGGCGACCTCTACCCGTATTCGACGGACGCGCGCGTAGTGCTGGACGGGATGAAGCGGATCGGAGCGGACTACATCGTGGTGGACGCGATCAGCGGGACCACGTCGCGCTACCTGATCCCGGCGCTGCGCGAGAACCTGCCGATGTTCAAGATCGTCTACGAGGGAGGGGAACCCCCGACGTTCGTCCTCAGCTTCGATCCCGACCCGGTGGCGGCGGACTGAACATGGATGAGCCAGGACGGGTGGAGAGACTGCGCATCGTCCACATCGTCACGGCTTTTCAGCGTCACGAAGAGGACATCATCACCCCCTGGCTCTCGGCGCTCGTCTCCGCCCAACGGGCGCGCGGCATGGACGCTTCGGTTCTGGCACCATCCTTCCGGGGGCTCGGGTCGCAGCGCATCGGCGGCATACCGGTCGAGCGCTTTCGCTACGCCCCTCGACCGTGGGAGACCCTCACTCACGACGAGACCGTGCCGGATCGCCTGAGACGATCGCCGGCACACGCGGCCCTCCTGCCTTCATACATGGCCGGCGGCTTGTGGGCTTCCGCACGTTCGGGAATGCGGCATCCGGAC
This sequence comes from Gemmatimonadota bacterium, assembly GCA_039587445.1. Lineage (GTDB taxonomy): Bacteria > Gemmatimonadota > Gemmatimonadetes > Palauibacterales > Palauibacteraceae. The sequence goes on along the minus strand of JBDHIM010000007.1, from coordinate 9,983 downwards.
GTCGTGCACGTACACTGGCCCGTGCCTCACGCCCTCTTCGGCGCCGCCGCTCGCTTCGCGTCCGGAGGCCGGGCGGCCCTCGTCTGCACCTTCTACAGCGCCGAGATCAGCTGGGTAGAAGGGCGCGCTCGCTGGCTCCGACCGTTCCTCGCCTGGAGCGCTCGGACCGCCGATGCCGTCACCGCGATCTCCTCCGCCACCGCCACCCGGGTACGGGGCCTGGTCGACCGCGACGTCAGTGTGATCCCGTTTGCCGCCGGCCTTACGACAACCGGTAGGGAAGGGCGTCCTGCGCTCACGGGCGGGGGACCGCTCCGTCTGCTATTTGTCGGGCGACTGGTCCAGCGGAAGGGTGTGGAGTATCTGGTCGAAGCGCTCGCTCTCGTTCGCGAGGCCAGACTGGTGGAGCTGACCGTCGTGGGCGAAGGCGAGTGGAAGGGCACGATCCAGGAGGCCGCGAACAGAGCGGGAGTCGAACGGCACGTCCGCTTTGCCGGGTACGTTCCGGAACGCGATCTTCGCGCGTATTACGAGGCGTGCGACATCTTCGTGCTTCCGGCTGTGGTGGACGAGAAGGGAGACACAGAAGGTCTGGGCGTCGTACTCCTCGAGGCGCTCGGCTTCGAGCGACCGGTGATCGGATCCGACGTGGGAGGAATCCCGGACATCGTCCGGCCCGGGGAAACGGGCTGGCTGGTTCCGTCCGCGAACCCGAAGGCCCTTGCGGAGACGATCCTCGAGATCGCCGGTGACCCTGAGCGGGCGCGCGCCCTAGCCCGCGGTGGGCGCATCATCGTCGAGAAACGCTTCTCGCTCGAGCGTGTCACGGAGGAGCTCGAGATCGTATATCACGCAGGCCTCTCGACGCGTTCGCAGGCACGCGCACGAAGGTCGTGAGTCGAGATTCGGCGGTGGAGACCCCCAGAGAGCGAGCCGGCGACTGGTACGAGGCGAGACTTCGGAGCGCCGCCTACCTCGAGAGTCGACGTCGGAAGGCACGCGTGATCGCCGAGCTCTGCCTGAGCGAGTTGGCCGCCGCCGAGCGAATCGCCGACCTCGGATCCGGAACGGGCATCATCAAGAATGTACTGGAACAAACTATCGCGAAACCGATTTTGGGTATAGAGATAGCAGAGCACGCCATCGTCGAGCGCCGAGGCATGGTCCGTGGGGACATCCTTCGCCTCCCGATCGCCGACGAGGCCCTCGACTTCCTGATCATGAACCACATCTACGAGCACGTCGGCGATCACGGGCGGCTCTTCTCAGAGGCTCATCGCGTGCTCCGACCCGGCGGTCAGGCCTTCGTGTCGGCGGGCAACCGGTACGTCCTCATGGAGCCCCATTATCGGCTCCCGCTTCTGAGCTGGTTGCCGAGCGCCGCCGCGAACGCCTATCTGCGCTCGAGCGGAAGAGGACGACGATACGATGACATCCGCTACCTTTCTTACGGACGCCTTCGGCGCGTGATGTCGGGTCCGGGGTTCCGCGTGCGAGACATCACGCGTCGGGCCATCGACGATCTGATCGCCACGACGTGGGGTCCGGCCTGGGAGCGTACCTGGATATCGTTCCGTACGCTTCCGGTTTCGGTCGTCGACCGCGCTCTGCGCGCCCTCGCACCGCAGTGGTTCTTCATGCTGGAAAGGCCTGCCGCGTGAACCCCGGTGACCGGCGTCCCGGTCGGTGGGGAACCGTTGGCTTCCTGCTCGCCGCAGCGGCGGCGACGGTCTTCCTCTACCGCGAGTTCGTGTTTCACGGCGATCGGATGCTCTTCGGCACCGACATGCTGGATCAGGCCTACCAGCTCAGGAAGTTCGCCGTGGACGAGCTCAGGGCGGGGCGGGGCCTACCCCTCTGGAACCCGTTCGTATATGGAGGCCTCCCGTTCCTCGCCGTGCTCCCCGGACCGGTATTCTACCCGACGAGCCTCCTCTACCTGGCGATGCCGCTCTACCGCGCCATCGGTTGGACGTTCGTCGCCCACACCTTCCTCTCCGGCGCCTTCGGCTTCTTCGCGGGACGCTCGTTCGACCTAGGGCGGTGGGCCTCTGCGGTGACCGGCGTCTCCTTCATGTTCGGTGGCTATCTCCTCTCTACGCTCTACGGCGGTCACGACGGACGCCTGTTCGCGATGGTCTTGATCCCGCTCGCATTCGGCTTGCTGGAACGCGGAATGCGGAGTGGGCGAGCGGTCTGGTTCCTGCTTCTGGGCCTCGTCGTCGGCGCACAGATCTTCACGCCGCACGTGCAGGTGATGTACTTCTCCTCGCTGGCTCTCTCCGCTTACGCTCTCTTCGCCCTCTGGACCAGGTATCGTGACGCCGGGTCGCTGGGCCCCGTACTGCCCACTGCAGGCCTGTACGCGCTCGCGTTCCTCATCGCCGCACTCATCGGCGCGGTGCAGCTCTGGCCGACGGCCGGGCTGCTGGAGTTGGCCGTACGCGGTGTGCCGGGCCAGGAAGGGTACGCGTTCGCCAGCTCGTGGGCCTTGCCGCCACAGGAGCTCTCGTCGCTGCTGCTTCCCGACCTGATCGGTTCTCTCGATCTCTACTGGGGGACGAACCCCTTCAAGCTGCACACGGAGTACCTCGGAGTCCTGCCGCTTCTTCTGGCGGCGATCGGGCTGCTGAGCAGCCGGAGGAACCCTCGGCAGTGGTTCTTCGCGGCAGCGGCGGCGCTGGGCCTTCTCTTCGCCCTCGGAGCGGCGACGCCACTCCACCGGCTGGCCTACGCGGTCATCCCTCTGATCGGACGCTTTCGTGCCCCCGCGATGATGCTCGGTCCCGTGACGTTCGCGGTGGCACTGCTCGCCGGCTTCGGGTGGCAGGCGATCTCGGACTCCAGGGAGGGCGGGGGACTGCCCTGGCCGAGGATTCTCCTGGGCTCCGGCGTGCTGGCGCTGCCTCTGCTCGCGGCGGCGCTCGCGCCGGAGGGCCTCATCCGCTGGGCTTTCCACTCCTGGTTTCCCGTCGGTTGGACGCGCGAACCGCCCGCGGAGGTGCTCGGCGCGCTGCGTTTCGGTGCAAGTCTCGGACTGGTGGTGTGGGCCGTCGCTCTGGGTGCCGCCCGAGCAGTGGAACGGCGCCGGGTCGGAGAATGGATCTGTGCCGTGCTCCTTATCCTGGGGGCCCTGGATATGGGCCGGGTTGCCGGACGCTACCTGATCGCGCTCCCTGCGGAACAGCTGCTTCCGGAGGACCCGGCGCTGAGTAGTCTGGCCACCGAGCTGGCGCCCGGCGCACGTGCGTGGCCGCTGCCCGACTCCTACCGACCCAACGAGCTCATGTATTTCGCGATCCCAGCCGTGACCGGCAGCCAGAACTTCAGGCTCAAGTGGTACGAACGGTTGGTGGGCGGGCTGGAGTACGCCAACCTCGGAGGTCGTAGGGTCCTTTGGTCGCTGCTCGACCTCAAGTACCTCACCACGGCCGAGCAGATCAACCTCCCCTTTCTCACCGAGGCGGCCGAAGCGATGAAGGGTCGGGTGTATCGCATCTCGGACACGACGCCGCACGCCTTCTTCCCGCGGAGCGTCGTAACGGTCGATGATTCGACGGCCGCTCTGGACGCCACCTTGGGGCTCGTCGACCCGCTCGAACGAGCGGTGGTGGAGACGTGGGCGTACGCCGGCTCTCCTTCTGGACTTCGCGACACAGGAGAGGCCGCCGAGATTTCGGCCGGCAGCGGAGAGGCGAGCGTTCTATCCTACACGCCGAACGAGATCGCTCTCTCGGTGTCCGCCGAGAGGCCCGGCCTTCTTTTCGTGAGCGAAATATATCATCCGGACTGGGAGGCCTGGATCGACGGAACTCCGGTCCCGATCCACCGCACCAACGTCGCCTTTCGCGGTGTGCAGGTGCCCGCAGGGGAGCACGAGCTGGTCTTTAAGTTCCGATCGACGTCTCTCTTCGCCTCCGCCATCGCCTCCGCCCTCACGGCGACCCTCACTCTGCTCGTCGCCGTCTGGCTGCTGCTCCGGCGGCGACGGGAAGCCGACTGGGAAGAGACCACGGGGTCCACTTGACCGACCGGTGGAAGCGGTTGGCGCTCGCGGCCTTTCTGCTCGCGGCGCTTCTGTTCATCCTACTCGCCTTCCAGGGCCAGTGGAGCGCCTTTGCCGAGCTTGGTGGATCGACGAGCAACACCTGGATCGCCCGTCCGGGTTGGCTTCTCGCGGCCCTCGGACTCGGTACGGTGAACCTTCTCGGCATGGCGGCCCTGTGGACGTGGCTAGCTCGCCGTTTGGGCGAGGACGTCCGGTATCCGGAGGGAGTCGCGGCCTGGGTCGGCTCCAACCTGGGACGTTACATCCCCGGGAAGGTCTGGCAGCTGGCGGGGCTGGCGGCCTTCATGCGGGGCACGGGCCGATCCGGCTCCGTGGCGCTCGTGTCGGCTCTCGTCTTCCAGATCGTAGTGCTGGTGAGCGGGATCGCCGTTGCTCTGCTGACGCTCGGGAATCGGATTGGAGACGCTTTCGGAGGCTCTATCCTGCTGCCGGTCGGCCTCGCCGTTGCGCTCGCCCTGACCCTTCACCCGACGGTCCTGCGTCGAACCACCGCTGCACTCGCCAGGCTGCTGCGAGAGGACGTCCCGGGGGTCTCCTCCGTGATCGAGCGCGAGCGCCCCACGGGCGGGTCTTACTCCTGGACGCTGGGGGTGGCACTCCTGCTGGCCTGGTGGGTTTACGGGGTGGGGCTCTGGTTCTTGGTCGCGGGGGTGTCGGCGGCGCCCGTGGGTGACATCCGGACGCTCACCGGGGTCTTCGCGGCCAGCTACGTGACGGGCTACCTGGCCATCGTGACGCCCGGCGGCCTCATCGTACGGGAGGGCGCGATGACGCTGCTGCTCGCCGCCGCGACGCCGCTTCCGGCGACGGCCGCGGTGGGGATCGCCGTGCTCGCGCGCCTCTGGACGATCGTCTCCGAGCTCGCGGCGTTCGGCATCGCCGTGCTACTGCGCGGCGGCCTCGGTAAAGGAGAAACGCACCCTGACGATGCGTGAAGACGCGACTTCAAACGATGCACTCGATGAGAGGATGAGGCCCTCGACGGGCGAACCCCGCTCCGGAGAATCAGGTCCCGACGAGCTTCGCACGACGGCGGGCGGAGGGGGAAGGGGACTCGTGGTGCTCCCGACGTTCAATGAGCGGGAGAGCCTCGGGAAGATCGTGCCTCGAATCCTCGAGCAGGACGACCGACTCGACGTCCTCGTCGTCGACGACGCCTCTCCGGACGGGACCGGGGAGCTCGCCGAGGAGATGGCAGGGCGCAGCGACCGGATCTTCGTGCTTCACCGAACTGGGAAGCTGGGACTCGGCTCGGCCTACCTCGCCGGCTTCCGGGAAGGCCTGGAACGCGGATACGACGTGCTCTTCGAGATGGATTCCGATCTTTCGCACGATCCCGCCTATCTGAGCGACTTCCTGGACGCGATCGAGTCGCACGACGTCGTCGTGGGCTCTCGCTACCTCCGGGGCGTCAACGTGGTGAATTGGCCAATGTCCAGGCTGATTCTGAGCTACGCCGCCAACAAGTACGCCAGGTGGGTCACCGGTCTCCGTCTGACGGACAGCACGGCCGGCTTCAAGTGCTTTCGGCGGGAGGTCCTCGACGCGATTGACTTCGATCGTGTCGCCTCCACCGGATATTCCTTCCAGATCGAGATGAACTTCCGGGCCTGGAAGGGCGGCTTCGACATCGCCGAGATCCCGATTGTCTTCGTCGAGCGCGCCGAGGGAGAGAGCAAGATGGACGGCGGGATCGTGCGCGAGGCGATTTGGCGCGTCTGGTGGCTTCGTTTCAGGAGCATCCTCGGCCGTCTCTGAGCTCCAACTCACAACACGTACCACGACCTAGCTCCAGTCGACTCAGGTCACCTGAGAAGTCATCAGATAAGTACCTGGAGAAGTAGAGGTGCCTCCATCGAAGGGAGGGGACAGTGGCGACCGGCATTTGCCGCGAGTTTACATAATGTACATTATGCGCCGTTCGCCACCCGGGACTAATAGGATCACCCAACGGAGGCATCGATCGGAGAAAGGGGCTCAGAGAAAAGGGGCTTTGTGGAGGAGGTCGTAGACAGGAAGGAGGTTCTCAGAACCCCTCAGGACGGCGAAACCGAGATCCCCGAGGGGGGAGGTTGGCCTTGGAGGCGGCGAGCGCGTAGAGAGGCATTAAAAGACGTCGAAGCGATGGGGACGATCTTGAAAGCTCGGCGGCGGACCGGCTCTCGTGGGCTCGAGCCTAGCCGGAGCCTCCATCTGACGCCGAGTCGGCGGACGCGGAGTCGGGGGCGGATACCGCATCCGGTGTGGGCGCGGAGTCGGCGCCGCCCGGCTCGGACCCCTCCACGGCCGGGAGAGCCTCAGCGCTCTCTTCGGGAGGTGCTGGCGTCGGCGCCGAGAAAGTAGTCGGCTGAGGCGTCGTTCCCGAGGCGATCATGGCCTGGATCTCACCGAGACGCACCCGATAGAGATCATCCGTGGCGCCTTCGTCGTCCACGAGACGCTGGTAGGCCACCTCGGCCTCTTCGAGACGGCCGAGGGCCGCAAGCAGCCTTCCCCGCTCTGCCAGCGCGCGGTGCCTCTGGTACGGCACGTAGGCGCCGTCAATGATAGCGTCCAGCTGGTCGAGGGCTCGCTCGTACTCCCCGGCGTTCTTGTACGCTTCGGCGAGAAGGAGCTTGACGGCGTAGCCGCTCGGGACATCCACGGGTTCTGAGGTGATCGGATCAAGCACGCCGAGCGCCGCTTGGGGTTGTCCGCTCTGCAGCTGGATCTTGGCGAGGAGCAAGCGGCCCTCCGTCGCGGCGGGGGTCCCGTCGAATCGCGCCACGAAACCGGTCAATCGTGGGACGGCGTCGGCAACCGTCAGTGTCGCGCGAAGCTGATTCAGCTCGATCGCAGCCCTCGTGCGCAGGCTCTGGCGATAGCCGCGGTAATACAGAACACCTCCCGCGAGGAGAGCGAGGCCGACCGAGATCACGAGGACGGCACGCGTATGGGCCTGCACCCACGCGCTTCCATCTTCGATGAAATCGAGAAACCGGTCCTCCTGCGAGAACTCTTCTTTCCGCTTCTTCTTGGCTACGGCTCCGGGCATCTATCCTGCTTCTCTAACAAGGTTAGATAAGTACTTATAACGTAAGTAATGCGAATATGTTATACGAGTCCACCGCTTCCCTTCCGGGGAGCGCTGCCAGCTCGACAAGCACCTGGAGCGCAGCCACCGTACCACCGAGCTCCTCGATGAGCGAAGCGGTCGCCGCGGCGGTCCCGCCCGTCGCCAGGAGGTCGTCAATAATCAGGACGCGCTCGCCAGGCCTCACCGCATCGGCCTGGATCTCCAGATGCGAACTGCCGTACTCCAGCTCGTATTCCGCGGCGATCGTCTCACCCGGAAGCTTGCCCTTTTTCCGCACGGCGATAAACGGGACCCCCAGCCTCAGGCCGACGGGAACCCCGAACAGAAAGCCGCGAGATTCTATGCCGGCGATCTTCTCCGCGCCGACCGCGGTGGCATGATCCGCGAGGACTTCGATTACGTCGGAGAACAGGAGATGATCCTGGAATAGCGGCATCACGTCGCGGAAGAGGATTCCCGGCCGCGGGAAATCCGGATAGTCGCGCAGCCGCTGCCTGACGCGCTCTGCGACCTCCTCCGCCCGGGCAGGTGTGAACGCCTCGCTGGCCTCTTCGGCCACTGCCGGCGGGTGGCCGGCCGTCTCACTCTGGTTCATAGGCTCAGGAAGCTACCGGCCGAAGGAAGGGAGCGTCAACGCGCGGACAGGACTCCGAGCAGCACGAAGCCTCCGATCAGGAGCACGGTGAAGACCAATGTGAGAAGGTTGAAGTACCGCTCGATGAACTCTCGAATCGGCTCGCCGAAGGCGCGAATCAGGCCGGCCACGAGAAAGAAGCGCATCCCCCTGCTCACCGCCGTGACCGCCACGAACGGGAGAAACGGCACGTGGAAGCCTCCGGCCGCGATCGTAAACACCTTGAACGGGATCGGCGTGAAGCCCGCGGTACCCAGAGCGAGGACCAGGTTCTCTCGGTAGGCTCGGCCGATCGCCGCATACTCGTCGGCGTACCCGTACAGCTCCATGATTGGCCGCCCAACGCTCTCGTATAGCCCGAGGCCGATAAGGTAGCCCAGCATGGCGCCGAGCACCGAACCCACCGTGCACAAAGCCGCGAAGCGGAGCGCCCGCCGAGGGTTTCCAAGACAAAGCGGTATCAGCAGGACGTCGGGCGGAATCGGAAAGATGAACGACTCGGCCGTCGCGATGCCGAACAGCGCTACCGGGCCGCCGGGACGATGGGCCCAATCCAGCACCCAGTGATAGAGCCGGCGGAAGGGCCCAGGCCGGCCCCTCGCCTCCCCTGCCCCGCCGTTCGACCCCACCCTGGTCATCAGCCTCGCTCACCGATGAGCGGCACGAAGCGCGCGCGGTTGATCGTCTCGATGTCGAACGATCCCCCCCGAGCCCGGACACAGACCAACTCCTGATGCTCCGGATCACCGACCGGCGCCAGGAGCCGCCCGCCGGGAGCCAGCTGCGGGTACAGATGAGCGGGAGGCTCGGGAGCCGCCGCCCCGATGAGGATGACGTCGAAGGGCGCTGCCTCCGGCCACCCGCCGCTTCCATCTCCGATCGCCAGGTGCACGCTCTCCATGCCCGCTGCCTGTAGCGCCTCACGGGCGGATTCGGCCAGCTCTGGGATCCGCTCGATGCTGTATACCTCTCCCGCAAGCAGAGATAGCAGCGCGGTCTGGAAGCCGGAGCCCGTCCCGATCTCGAGCACTCGCTCATCGCCGCCGAACTCACAGAACGCGAGATGCAAAGCGTGCACTCCCGGCCGGGAGATCGTCTGTCCGTGCCCAATGGGCAGGGCGGCGTTGGCATAAGCCCGGTGGCGAACCGCCTCCGGCACGAACCGGTGGCGAGGAACCGAGGCGAACGCGTGCAGGATCGCCAGATCTTCGATGCCGGACGCCTGCAATCGCTCGACGAGGCGGTGCCGATCCCGTTGGTAGGCTTCGGTCAGAGTTCGAGCGGCCAATTCCCCACCTCTTCGATGAGCCGGAAGTTCGTGAGATCGAGATGCAGCGGCGTGATCGAGACGTGCCCCGCATCCACGGCGCTGAAATCGGAATCGGCGCTCCTCTTCCATTCCGATGTCCCCCCCCCGATCCAAAAGAACTCACGACCCGCCGGATCGAGGCTGCGGTTGATCGAATCCACGTACCGGCGCCGACCTAGGGCCGTCACGCGAGAGCCCAGCACCTCGTCCGCCGGCAGGTCCGGAAAGTTGATGTTCAAGAACGTCTCGTTGGGGAAGTCATCTCTCGTGACGAGCCCATGCAGGAGGCGTTCCAGCAGGTCGGCGTAACCGGCCAGGCGGTCTTCATCTCGACCGGTGAACGAGAAGGCGATCGAAGGCACCTGAAGAATCGTCCCCTCCATCGCGGCAGCCACGGTGCCGGAGTAAAGAACGTCCTCTCCCATGTTTGGGCCATGGTTCACACCGGAGAGGACGAAATCCGGCCGATGCTCGCAGAGCTCGCTGATCGCGATGAGAACGCAGTCGGTCGGGGTCCCGTCCAGCGTGATCCGGCCGGCGGACACCTCCGTGGGCCTGACGGGGCTGTGGAGCGTCAGAGAGTGACTCGAGGCGCTTCTCTGCCGGTCCGGGGCGACCACGAAGACCTCACCGAGCCTCTCCGCAGCCTGGATGAGCAGCTGGAGCCCGGAGGCATGGATGCCGTCGTCGTTCGTACAGAGGAACCGCAGGGCGCGCGCGTCCTCGTCAGTGCCGCCTTCCGGCGGCGGAGCCTGGTGCGCGATCAAACCGAGCCGAGCACCTCGACCAGCGAATCCACTTCCCGTCGCACGTCGCGCACCGTCTCCGAGTCCAGGGCCACTCGAGAGGCTCTCGCCAGTTTGCCCTGCTTCCGCAGCTGATCCAGCTTCTGACG
>JBDHIM010000107.1:0-13960 GCA_039587445.1 Gemmatimonadota bacterium | reverse complement strand
CTTTGGGGCAGGGACGATCTTCGCGATGGGGCTTTACGCCTTTCTAGCAGCCGCGGCTGCGCGCCGCGCTTCCTCCACGGTGAGAGTGGCCCGTGCCGTCGCCTTGGCCACTGGAGTGGCGAGCCTCGCGGTGGGCCTGTGGTGGATCGTCGGCGCCGCCGGCGCCCTCACGCCTCTCGGCCATTGACGGTCGCCGTGCGTCCCGCCACAATACGGCAGCGTATGGATCGCTGGAGACGGCGCCATTACGAATGGAGTATGGACAAAAAGCAGAGGTCAGCGATGCGTCGCTCAAACATCCCCGCCCTTCTGGTCGCCGCGTTGCTGGCGGCCTTCGTCATTCTGACGATCATCGCCCTCGGCGTCGCCTGATTCTCCGCCTTCCGCGGAGGGCCGGTCAGGCCTCCGGCTTCCGCTTCGAGTGCCACACGAGCAGTCCCACGAGGGCGGCGATCGTCAGGAGCGCCAACGCCTGCTGGGCGAACGCCGGCAGGTCGGGAGGGAAGCCTCGGATCGGCTCGCCGCCGCGTGCCACCACCCAGATCGCCAGCAGCACGCCGGTAAGGCCTCCACCGCCGACGAGGCCGGAACCGAACAGCACCCCTTCCTCCCGCCGCCGTTCGGCCTCCTCGGGAGCCTGATTCCGGGTGAGTAGGTGCCGGGTCAGCCCGCCGACGAAGACCGCCGCCATCGTCGAGAGCGGCAGGTAGACCCCGACGGCGAAGGCGAGCACCGGGATCTTGAAGAGGCTCGCGACGAGCCCGATCCCGACTCCGATCAGGATGAGGGCCCAGGGGAGGCTCTGATCCAGCACCCCGTCGATCACCAGTTTCATGAGCACGGCCTGCGGTGCCGGAAGCTCGGCGCCTCCGAGGCCGCCCGGCACCCCCTGGTTGAGAAGGATCACGACGATGGCGACCACGCCGGCCGAGGTGATCACTCCGACCAGCTCGCCGATCTGCTGGAATCGCGGCGTGGCGCCCAGGAGGAAGCCGGTCTTCAGGTCCTGGGAGGTGTCTCCGGCTATCGACGAGGCGATGCACACCGCCGTGCCGACCATCAGCGCCGTCGCCTTGCCAGCCAGGTCCGTCCAGCCGAAGAGGAGGAAGATCGCGCTCGTTCCCAGCAGGGTGGCGATCGTCATCCCGGATGTCGGGTTCGATGTCACGCCGACCAGTCCCACGATTCGGGAGCTGACCGTCACGAAGAAGAAGGCGAAGACCGCGATGAGGATCGAGGCCACGAACCGGACCGGAATCGAGTCGATGTACCCGAGAATCCCCGGCACGAGAGTGAGTACCGCGAGGATCCCGATCATCCAGAGCACGATGGTCCGGAAGGAGAGGTCCAGATCGATCCTCTCGACGGCGGAGCTGACGCCCGTGGAGATATGCCGGACGCTGAGCCGGAAGGACTCCACCATGGTCGGGATCGACTTGATGAGCGTGATGATCCCGCCGGTCGCCACCGCTCCGGCGCCGATGTAGCGCACGTAGCGGTGCCAGATCTCTCTCGGGGCCATGTCGCGGATGAGCATCTCGGTCTCGGGATAGAGCGGCTCCGCCAGGCCGGCTCCCCAGATGTTGATGAGGGGGATGATGATCAGCCACGAGAGCGCCGCCCCGGAGACCATGATGGTGGCGATGCGGATGCCCAGGATGTAGCCGACGCCGATCAGAGGAGGCGAGACGCTGATCGAGAGCTGAGCCTTGAGCGGGAGGACGAGCTGGAAGGTTCCGACCACGAACTTGAAGCCGTCGGTGATCAGCTTGAAGAGCATCCCGACGCCGAGGCCCCAGAAGACGCCGCGAGCCTGGCTGCCGCCGCCCTCCGCCGCGACGAGGACCTCGGCGCACGCCAACCCCTCGGGGTAGGGGAGTATCCCGTGCTCGCGCTTGATGAGGTAGCGCCGGAGCGGAATCATCGCGAGGACGCCGAGTAGCCCGCCGGCCATCGTGAGCAGGGTGATCTGGGCCCAGGCCGGACTCATCCCCCAGATGAACAGGGCCGGAATGGTGAAGAGCACACCGGAGGCGACCGAAGAGCTCGCCGAGCCCACGGTCTGCGACATGTTGCTCTCAAGGATGCTGTGCCGGAGGCCGAAGGCGGTGAAGAGGCGAAACGCGACCACGGTGAGCACCGCCACCGGGATCGAGGTGCTGATCGTCAGCCCGGCCTTGAGACCCAGGTAGGTGTTGGCCGCCCCGAACACCATGCCGAGGATCGCGCCCGCCACGACCGCCTTGATCGTGAACTCGGTCGGCGTCTCCCCGTAGGTAAGGGGGACGTACTCCTGGCCCTCCTTCAGCTCGTACGCGGTCGGTGGGAGTTTGCGGGCTCCTCCCGATCCTCCTTCAGACGCGCCGGCCGCCGATCCCATGCTCACCTACGCACCGGCTGCCCAGCCGATTTGGAAGGTCATGGTCAGGTCGTTGTGCTCGGGATCCTCCAATGAAGCCGGGTTGTTGTACTCGTGAAGGATCGTCCACTTAAAGGTGAGGCCCTCGACGAGCCCGATCCCGATATCCAGCGAGTTGAGCAGCTCGAACTCGCTGAAGTTCTGAAGGGACGGGTCGTAAGAGATGCGGAGGCGAAAAGTCACCGGGCCCGCTCGCTGCCTGAACTGGCCGGAGAAGTCCAGGATTGGCGTGTTCCTGTTGCTCGGATCGATCGTCGTCAAGTTGTCGAACCGGCCGCCCGCTCCGAGCGAGGCCAGGAGGTTGGTGTTGTCGTTCTGAACGAACTGGTAGCCGATGCCGGCGGAGTAGACCTGCCGGAACTGCAGGTCCTTCTTCGGGTCGTGCTGCCAGCGCATCGTGACGCCGGCGAACAGCCCGCCCGGCGTGATGAAGATGTCCGTCCCGAGGCCGACGATGATCTTGGGCTCGTTCTTGGTCGTCACTCCGTCGTCGTCGAACTCCTTGGTCGTCGTCATGAGGGCCGAAAAGTCGATTCGGTCTTTCTCGGTCTCGCGGTCGAGATCGAATGAGAAGGAGAAGTTCGTCTCGTCCGTGTTTCCCTTTTGGATCGACCCGCCCATCGAGATCAAGGTCTTCCAGAACTTGAAGAAGGGGCTGTAGAGGCCGATGGTGATCGGCTCCAGCGCCTTCAGATCGTCGGCCGCCCCCACCGCCTCGAAGTCGGCCGGCTGGACGAGGCGGGTCGTGCCGTCCGCCAACTCCAGCAGGAGCCCGTCGGGCACCGGGCGCACGGTCGCGGCTACGATCGTCGTGTCGGTGAGCCGAATCCCGATCGGTTCGGGAGCGCTGAACGCCTGGATATCTGCGGCTGGGATCGTGATATCCGCACCCTTGTAGCTGAACACCCAACTGCCGTCCACGACGCCGATCAGCTCGCCCGCCAGCCGGTCTCCGTCGGCGAAGGTGAGGTTCTGTTGGGCGGTGGCCCCGGAGGGGATGGTCAGACCCACCGCCACGAGGGCCAGAAGCACCGCGCAAAGACGCGCCGCGGCCGAACGTAACACGTTAAGATGTATCATCACTGAGACCCTGTTTGTGGTTTTAGGTTCGCACCAACCTGCACCCGGCCGTGAGAGCGCGCAATTCGAACCCATCCAGGCCGTCCGAGAGCCTCGAGATGAAGCGAGTCCGGCTCATCCACTGGAACGTCGACGAGGCTCGTGGGCGCCGGGATCGACTGACTGCCGAGGGCTACGAGGCCGAGTGGGAGCCGCGTCCCGGGCCCGATCTCTTCAAGAAGCTGACGGCCGATCCGCCGAGCGCCGTCGTGATCGATCTGAGCCGTCTTCCGTCGGGTGGGCGCGATCTCGCGCTCGAGGTTCGACACCGCCGGTCCACCCGTCACGTCCCGCTCGTCTTCGTCGAAGGAGCGGCCGACAAGGTGGAGCGGGTGCGTGCGCTGCTTCCAGACGCCGTCTACACGACCTGGTCCGATATCGGCCCGGCGATTCGGCAGGCGATCGCGAGACCGCCCCCGGACCCCGTCGTGCCGGATTCCCGCATGGCGGGCTACGCCGGCGTGCCGCTCGCCAGAAAGCTGGGAATCACAAAGGGGGCGGCCGTGAGCCTGGTCGATGCACCCGATGGCTTTGCGGTGCAGCTGGGCCAGCTTCCAAAAGGTGTGGTCCTGCGCGACGGGTTACGCGGGCGATCAGACGTGGTCGTCTGGTTCGCCCGCTCCCAGAAGGCGATGCGCCGCCGGATGGACCAGATCGCATCACGGGCGGCAGATTCGCCGGTATGGATCGCTTGGCCCAAGAGGAGCTCGGGCGTCAAGAGCGACCTCACGCAGCCGATCGTCCGCCGAACCGCGGAGGCGGCGGGTCTCGTCGATTACAAGATCATCGCGATCGATGCCACCTGGTCCGGACTCCTCTTCACCCTCAGGGCCGGCGGGCCGAAGCGCTGATCGCTCTACCCCGTCGACGTCGCCTTGTCTGCTCGCCGACGGCAGTACAACGTGAGTCGCGCGAGAAGGACAACGAAGACCGAGAAGCGGAGGAGAATAATGCCCATCCTGAAGATCGCCTCATACCGCGTCGGCGCGGCTCACAAGGGTGCGAACGGAGACACCCGCTACCTCTTTCTGGAGCCGGACGCGGGCGAGACGGGCCCGGGGAGCGCGGGCGTGAAGGTCTACTTCGAGTCGACGACGAAAAGCGTGGGGCGCGTCGCCGGTGATGTCATCGTGGCCACGCTACCGGACGCGCTCTTCCGAGACATGTACCACATCGTCCAGACCGAGCGGCCCGTCTTCTTCATGTGGCAGCTGGACGGAGCGGGCGACCAGCTAGAGTCGTGCGGGCTCGCGACGGTTGAGGAGCCGACGGGAGAGGGATTCAGGGATACCTCGGATCACTCGGAGTACAGCTGATGGAGAGTAGCGGCATCAACGCGGAGCGCTTCCGGGCGACGTTCCTGCTCCTGCTGGTCGTCGCGATCTCGCTTCTCTTCTTCGCCATGGTGCGCTCGTTTCTGATGGCGGTCTTCCTGGCCGCCATCTTCAGCGGCCTGCTGTACGGCCTATACCAGCGCCTGGTGCGCTGGTTCAAGGGCCGCGAGTCGCTCGCCTCGATTGCCACGATCCTCATCTTCATCTTCGCACTGCTCATTCCGCTCTCGGGCTTTCTGGGGATCGTGACCACGCAGGCGTTGGACGTGAGCCAGGCGGTGGGGCCCTGGCTTCAACAGCAGGCGGCCAGGCCCGACGAGATGGATCGTCTGATCCAAGGGCTGCCGTTCGCGGACGCGGTCGCCCCCTATCAAGGGCAGATCACGCAGAAGGTCGGAGAACTGGCTGAAAACCTGGGCGCGTTCGTATTCGCAAAGCTCGCCGCGGCCACGAGGGGCACCGTGATGTTCTTCTTCATGCTGTTCGTGATGCTCTATGCGATGTTCTTTTTCCTCAAGGACGGCCCCGCCGTGCTGAACCGCATCCTCTACTACATGCCGTTGTCGCCGGAGGCTGAGAGCCGGTTGGTGGAGAAGTTCGTGTCCGTGACTCGTGCTACGATCAAGGGCACCCTGGTGATCGGCGTGGCGCAGGGGGCCCTGGCGGGCGCGGCGTTCGCAGTGGCCGGCATCAAGGGCGCGGCCTTCTGGGCGACGGTCATGGCCGTGCTCTCCATACTCCCCGGCATCGGGATCGCCCTCGTGTGGGTTCCCGCTGCGATCTACCTGATGGTGATTGGCAAAACGGCCGCCGGCATCGGCCTGGCGATTTGGTGTGGGCTGGTGGCGGGCACGGTCGACAACCTACTGCGCCCCCGACTGGTGGGGCGGGACACGGAGATGCCCGATCTGCTTATTCTCTTGGCGACCCTGGGCGGGCTGGTGCTGTTCGGGGCGGTGGGGATCGTCGTGGGCCCGATCGTGGCGGCCCTCTTCCTGACGATATGGGAGATCTACGGCGAGTTCTTCAAGAGCGTCCTGCCCGAGCCGCCGGCGGTTCCGGTCGCGTCTGGTGGTCCGGACCCGGACGGCTCCGCGACAGAATAGAGAGCGGGCCCGGTCAGGCCCGCTCGATGTAGTAGCAGATCCGCCAGTTGGACATGCTCTCCGGGTCGTCCTCCGGAGTGTCCTCGGGCACATCCTCTCCCGGCGCGTAGCGTCCGATCATCTCCTCGACCGAACCCCTGAACTCTCGCTGATAATGGTCGAGCTCGTCGTTGGCGCTGAAGGTGTCGAGCTCTTCGCCGAAGAACTCGACGACGAGATGGTCGTCGATCTCGCCCTCGAAGACCACTCGGTCGAGGTTGTCCTTCTTGTTCCACGCCGGGTGATCTGAGATCGACCAGTATCCCTTCTCGGGGAACTGGGTCTGCTGGATCACCTTCGTGCCGTTCTTCCGGTCACCCCAGACCTTGGAGCGAAAGCGGAACTCGCCCTTCTCCTTGAAGGCCGGTTCCAGGTTGTCCAGGATCTGAAGCCACTGGAGAACAACCCTGACTCGCTCGCCGTTCTGCTCTGTCATCGATTCCGTCTCGTCGCTGCGGGAAGTCAACTTCCTTCATTCGACTGCATCTCAACCTCTCAATCTGCGGTGCTGTTGGGATGGCAACAAGGTTAGTCCTCCGGGCCACTTCCGATGGGTCGCAGCGTCCCGAAGGCATACCTCCATCCGAATGCCTCCAGGAGCTGCAGGAAGCGCCGTATCGGTAAGCCCATGACGTTGAAGTAATCGCCCTCGATGCGGTCTACGATGGCCGCTCCGAAGCCTTGAATGCCGTAAGCGCCCGCTTTGTCGAGGGGCTCGCCCGTCGCGGCGTACTCCGCGCATTCACTTGCCGTGAGATGCCGGAACCACACCCGGGTGGCCTCCACGGCGCTCTCGACTCGGCCGGCCGAGGCGAGCGCGATCCCCGTGTACACAGTGTGCTCCTCCCCGGAGAGGCGTTCGAGCATCGCCGCGGCCTCTCGGGCGGAGTCCGGTTTTCCGAGGACGGCATCCCCGTGCGCGACCAGGGTGTCGCAGCCGAGGGTGAGGCTTCCGGCATCGGTACGGCGCTCGGCCTTTGCTCGTGCGAGGCGCTCGGCGGCCTCGGCCGGCCCCTCCCCGGACAGGAGGCGCTCGTCGACATCGGAGGACCGGATCTCGAAGGCGAGGCCGAGCTGCTCGAGGAGCTGCCGGCGGCGAGGTGATCCGGAAGCGAGGATGAATCGGGGTGGCCGCATGGGGATTTCGCTCCGCAGTCTGTCCGCCTTTCCTCGTCGACCCCATTTTGCCAAATGGCAAGTCCGAAGCACCCCACGAAGAAGAAGCGTACCTGGAGGTCTCCGTGAAGGCCCGCAAAGAGCCAATGTCGGGCGGCAGGAAGAAACGCCGGTTCCTGATCGCCGCCATCGGAATCGTTGTGGCGATCGTAGGCTACATCGGTCTCCACGTCGTCGCCAATGGACAGCTCCGCAAGCAGCTGCCGGCAGCCGTGGCCACGGCGATCGGCGGTGAGGACGCCGATCGGTACGCCGTTGCGGCCGAAGCGGTCCGCCTCTCTCCCTGGCTGAGCGGCCTGACCGTGCGCGGTCTGACGGTCGCTCTCGACACGGCCGGCGCCACCGAGGATGTTGCAGAGCCGGCGCTGATTCGAAGCGCCAGCGTTCGATCCTTCGCGGTCTCGGGAATCCAGCTCATCCCGCTGATTCGTGGCAAAGGGATCTTCATCTCGTCGATCGAGATTGACCAGCCGGAAGCGGAGCTTCACTTCTCCCTGCCGGTGGATGAGGAGCCGCCGGGTTCCGTTGAGGAGGACGCTGCCCCAGGGACCGAAGATACGGAAGCTGCGGGAGGCTTCGAGGCGCCGCCGGCGGCCCTCGAGCGGATCCGTATCAACGATGCGTCGATCATCCTGATTCAGGACTCGGAGATCGGCACCGCGCTATCGACACTCCACGGACTGGATCTCGAGCTCACGGACATCGCCATCGACGTGGTCACGGCCGCCAATCCTGCCCGTGCGCTGGCGAACTCCAGCGTCCGATTCGGCCAGTCACCGGGTCGCAGACAGCCTGTACGTGATTCGTGCCGCCGGGCTGCGAGCGGACAGCGAGGAGTCGCTCGTGGAGATCCAGGACTTCAGCGTCATCCCCACGCTCGAGGCCGACCCGTTCTTTCGCCGGCTCGAGCAGCGGGCGGACCGAATCAACCTGACCGCCGGGCCGATCCTCCTCCGAGGCCTCGATTTTCACCGGTACTTCGCCGAGGACGCGCTCTACGTCCGCTCCATCGAGGTGAATTCGCTCGATGTGCACGTGTTCGCCGACATCAACATCGCGTGGGGGCCACGGGCCCGGGCCTGCCGCTATCACAACGGCTTCGCGGAGATCGAGGTCCCGATGACGATCGACACGATCCAGCTCGTGGACGCCGACATCCGCTACTCGGAGCTGGCCAAGGGCGCGGCCCGTCCCGGGGAGCTGACCTTCGAGGATCTGAGCGGCGTCGTCGTGAACGTGACGAACGATCGCGAGAAAATGACCCACGAGACACCTGTCGTTGTAGACGTCACCGGCAAGCTGTTCGGCGAGGGAAACGTGCAGGCGCGGCTCGCTTATCCCCTGCTTTCGCCAACCCTGGACTTCAGCCTCGAGGCCTCCGTGGGGCCGATGAACATGTCGACGTTCAACCAGTTCGCGCGAAACGTCGTCGGCGTGGAGGTCAAGAAGGGCCGGTTAGACAGCCTCTATCTCAGCAAGGTATCTCGACGGGGGCAGGCCAGCGGGCGCATCGACATGCGGTACCGGGACTTCTCCTTCCGAATCTTCGACAGAAACAGCGGCAAGGAGATGCCCTGGCACTCTCTCGGCGGGCTCCTCGGAAACCTGGTCGTCAAGTCGAACAATCCCGGTAAGCCGGGCGACAAGCCGCGCGAGGGGACGATCAAGTATACGTGTGCGGACAAGGACATCGTCTTCTTCGAGTTCCTGGTCGGCGCGCTGGGAAGCGGCATGAAGGGGATCGTGATAGGGTAGCCGGCCTCGTATCTTCGGCCGGCTGTTGATGGGGAGGAGTCGCGCCGGAGTCACCCGGCGCTCGTATACAAGGGAGGAACGACGATGTCGATCGCTCAGGCGTTACTGCCCGAATTCGAACAGGAGATGGCGGCCACACGCAAAGTCCTCGAGCGTGTGCCTGACGATAAGCTCGAGTGGAGCCCGCACGAGAAATCGATGACGCTCGGCCGGCTTGCGGCCCACCTGGCCGAGCTGCCGATGTGGACCGCGGTGTCGCTCGATCAGGATGAGTTCGATGTGAACCCTCCCGACGGGGATCAGCAATGGGAGTCGCCGAAGCCCACCACCGCGGCGGAGATCCTGGAGCTTTTCGACAAGAACTCGGCGGACGCACGGGAGAAGATCGCGTCGACCGGCGACGCTACTTTCTTCGAGGACTGGACGCTCAAGAGCGGCGGCGAGACCCTGTTTGCCATACCGAAGGTCGGTGTCGTTCGGAGCTTCGTTCTCAATCACGGGATCCACCACCGCGGGCAGCTCACGGTGTTCCTGCGTCTGCTGGATGTGTCGGTGCCCCAAACGTACGGTCCGACGGCGGACGAGCCCGACTTCTAGCTCGAAAGGGCCGGGCCGCTAGGCCCGGCTGCCAGATCTTCTCCGGCCATGAGCTGAACGAGCGTCTCCTGCGACAGCTCGTCCTTTGCCCGGTCGACAGCCACCTGCCCCCGCCGCAGCACGACGAAGTGGTCGCCCACGGGGAAGGCGTGATGGGGATTGTGCGTCACGAGGATGATGCCGACGTCTTCTTGGCTCACCTCCAGGATCGTGCGCAACAGGACCTTCGTCTGTCGGACCCCGAGGGCGGCCGTCGGCTCGTCCAGGACGAGAAGGCGACCGCCGCGGTGCATGGCACGCGCGATCGCGAGCGATTGCCGCTCGCCGCCCGACAGGGTCCCGGCCGGCTGGTAAGCGTCCGAGATCTCGACGCCGAGGCGGGCGAGCTCTTCGCGGGCGATGCGCTCACAGCGGACGGGATCCAGCCTCCTGAAGAGGCCTCGCCCCTTCAGCGGTTCGGAGCCGAGGAAGAAATTCCGCCACACGCTCATCAGAGGCGCGATGGCCAGGTCCTGGTAGACGGTCGTGATGCCCCGGGCGAGGGCTTCGCGCGGGGAGCTCAGCTGCAAGCTCGTGCCGTCGAGGCGAATATCCCCGTCCGTCGGTCCATAGACGCCCGACAGGATCTTGATGAGCGTCGTCTTCCCGGCCCCGTTGTCGCCCAGAAGGCAGGTCACCTCGCCTGCTCTCACGTCGAGAGAGACGGCATCCAGCGCGCGAACCGAGCCGAACGTCTTGCTGACGCCGCGCACCGCCAGCCGAGGATCTTTACTCATCCCGCTGCCTCCCGCTCCCTCAGCGCCGCTGCTCGACCAGGCGTCGAACCTGGTTGTTGAACAGGACCGCAGCGATCAGAAGGGTTCCGAGCGCGACCTGGAACCAGTCGGCGTTGACGCCGATCATCACGATTCCCTGCCGGACGAGTCCGAAGATAAGGGCGCCGAGCGCAGCGCCGACGGCCGACCCGTAGCCGCCCTTGAGGAGGGTCCCGCCGATGACGACGGCGGTGATCGCCCAGAACTCCTGCAGGGTGCCGCGGAGCGTATCCGCTCCGTTGAACTGCACCGCCTGGATGATTCCGACGAAACTGGCTGCGGCGGCCGTGGTCATGAACAGGCTGATCTTCACCCGGTTTACAGGAACTCCCAGGTTCCGCGCCGTTTCCGCCTGTCCGCCGGCACCGAAGATCCAGTTCCCGTAGCGCGTTCGGCTGAGGGCCCACGTCGCGGCGGCCGTGAGGCCGATCCACCAGATGACGGAGACGCGGAAGGGCGGCAGCGGGCTGCTGGCGAACAGGAACCTCGCCGACTCGTAACCCGGCGCGCCGTCGAGTCCACCCAGCTGCGTCCGACCGCTGAGCCCGCGGCTGATCGCGATCGTGAGCCCGCGAACGGTGAACAACATGCCCAACGTGACGATGAAGGAGGGGAGACCGGTCCGGACGACGATGATGCCGTTCAGGTAGCCGATCGCGAGGCACAGACCCACGGTCGCCGCCAGCGCGGGCCAGAGCGGCCAGCCGAAATGGGTGGTGAGCAGCATGATGGACATGCCCGACGCCCCGATAATCGATCCGACGGAGAGGTCGAACTCGCCCCCGATCATCAGGAGGGCCACGGCCACGGCCAGGATTCCGAGAGGCGCGGCCGCGTTCAGGTATGCCGCCGTCCCGGCCCGGCTCAGGAAGGGCTCGCTGGCCTGAATCGTGAAGAAGATCCAGAGGACCGCCGCTCCCAGCGCGGCCGCCAGCTCCGGCCGGGCGAGCAGGCGCCTCACGCGGGGCGACCTCGCGCCGGCCGATTCGGTCCCCATCGCTACCGCATCCCTCGTCCGACGAGCCGGATGACCTCGGCAGCGTTATCGCCGGTCACGAAGGCAGGCCCGGTTCGGATCACGCCGTCGGGAAACGCTCCGATCTGCACGGCTTTGTGCAGAAGAACGACGGCTAGGTAACCCTGCAGGTACGGCTGCTGATCGATCGCGAAGCTCATCTCGCCTTCCCGGATCGCCTCCAGAACGGGCAGGGAGAGGTCGAAGGTGGCGAGCTCGAGCGTCGTGTCGAGGCCGCCGGATGCCCGTAGCATCGCGAGGGCCGCGAGGGCGGGGACGGCGCCGGCGGGGCCAAGCGCCAGAACACCGTCGATGCCGGGGTCTCGCGCCAGCGCCCCCCTGATCCTCTGCTGGGCGTCTTCGGGGTCGGCCAGGTCGACGGCAAGCACCAGCGCGCTGCCACCCGCCTCGCGAAGGCCATCCTCCAGTCCTGCGCAGCGACCGTCCAGGGCGATGTTCCCGACCTCGTGGTTCACGCACAACGCGCGGGTCACGCCGGCTTCGGCCATCCGTCGTCCCGCCGCGAGACCGGCGTCCCGCTCCGGTTGGCCGATGTGTGCCCTCAGGCCCAGGTCGCGGAAGACACGCGCCCCTGAGTTGATCGAGAGGATGGGGATGCCGGCGGCGGCCGCCGCCCGAATCGACGGAGCGAGAGCGTCGCCGTCGGGAATCGAGATTGCCAAACCCTGCGGGCGGGAGGCTACCACCGCATCGATGAGCTGGCTCATCTCGACCATGTTGAAGCTGCCGGGAGCCTGGTACTCGACCCGGAGTCCGAGCTCGACTCCCGCGTCTCGAGCCCCGGTCGCCACGACGGACCAGAAGGGATCGGCCGACTGCCCGTGGGTCACCAGGACGATGCGGGGGGTCTCCGCCTGTGCGGTCGGGTCTTCGCGGTCCGCCGCTCCGATATCCTCTCCACGCTCCCCGGGCGAGCCACAGGCGGCCAGGGCGAGCAGCCAGAGCGACGCGGGCGGTCGCAGCCTCATGACAGGGGGTGGTCCGTGGGCAGGCTGAAGCGCTCCAGCGTGGCGGCGGCCTCCGCCACCCTCTCGCGCTCTTCCGGCGAGAGCCCGGCCACGCGCTCCGCCAGCTTCGCCACCCTTCGCTCGCGGCCTTCGAAAAGCAGCCGTCTGCCCTTTGATGTGGCCCGGATCCGGGTGACCCGGCGATCCCTGGTGTCTCGCTGCCGGCTCACCAATCCCTCCCACTCCAACTCCTTGACCAGGCGTGAGATGGTGGGCGGACGCACCTGCTCGGCCTCGGCGAGCTCGGAGATCGAGATCGGGCCTCCGAAGACGATGACGGAAAGGGCGGAGAGGCGCGAGGCGGTCAGGCCGCTCTTCGAGTCCACCGTCCGCACGTGCCGGAGAAGGTGAATCGCGGCCGAGTGGAGACGGTCGGCGACCTGGCGGTCCGTTGTGCTCAAGGACGTCCCGCGCCGGTCGAGCCACCGCCGGATTGACGGCGCCTTGACGAATCAGTGTGCAAGGTCGTATTCATTTCGTTAGCTAAGCTAATAATAACGGGCGGGAAGATATCTCCCGGGCCGGACCACGTCAACGTGCGCTTCGCAGAGCACCCGGGACTCCGAAGCCCCGAGACGCAGGAGAAGTCGATGAGCGACGGATCTCCCTTCGAGCTGAGATCGATCGGACAGGTGGCGATCAACGTCCACGACCTGGAGAGGGCCATCGAATTCTACCGTGACGTGCTGGGTCTGGAGTTCCTGTTCAGCGCGCCTCCTCAGATGGCCTTCTTCAATTGTGGCGGGGTGCGTCTGCTGCTCGGCGTGCCCGAGGAGAAGGAGTTCGACCATCCCGCCTCGATCCTCTACTACCGGGTCGACGACATCGACGACGCTCATCAGAAACTCCTGGCGAGGGGAGTATCCTTCGAGCGGGAGCCCCTCGCGGTGCACAGGACGGAAGAGTCCGAGCTCTGGCTCGCGTTTCTGCGCGACTCGGAAGGCAATCCTCTCGCTCTGATGAGCGAGGTCCCGGTCGCCTGAGTCGCTCCGGCCCGCCTGAAGGCGGCGCTCGACCCGCGGTGCTCTAATGGGCATCTTGGGAGCATGAACGAAAATCTGTCTTCCGGTCGTCCCCGGCCCTCGGGTCGCCGCTCCGACGAGCTCCGCCCCGTCACCATCGAGCTCGGCGCGGCACCCTTCGCGGAAGGATCCTGCATCATCTCCACCGGTGCCACACGCGTCCTCTGCACCGCGACGGTAGAGGATGGCGTCCCTCCCTGGCGTGAGGGCAGAGGTGGTTGGGTCACCGGCGAATACGCGATGATCCCCCGGGCGACGCCCGAGCGTACCCGGCGGGAGCGGACCGGGGCCCGTGGCCGAACGCAGGAGATTCAACGGCTCATAGGCCGGTCCCTCAGGGCCGCCACCGACCTGGCTCGCCTGGGTGAGCGGACCGTGACGATCGACTGCGACGTGCTGAGTGCCGACGGCGGTACGCGCACTGCCTCGATCACCGGCGCCTGCCTGGCGCTCTGGGAGGCGCTGGATGGCCTCGTGAAGGCCGCCGAGCTGGAGTCGAGCCCGCTCGAGCAGCTGGTCGCGGCAACCAGCGTCG
>JBDHIM010000106.1:0-8161 GCA_039587445.1 Gemmatimonadota bacterium | reverse complement strand
GACTCTCACTCTTCTGTTAATCGGACTTCCGATCACGGCGGCCATTGAGCTGACCCCCTGAAACGCTACCGATCTCTGAGTTAGTATGGGGATCGGTTGAGATCGGAGAACAGGGGGCGAGTATGGGCCAGAAGCGGTACACACCCGAACAGATCATCGGCAAGCTCAGGCAGGCGGAAGTGCGCTTGGCAGAAGGAGCGCGGGTGGCGGAGATTGTCCGAGAGCTGGGGATCACGGAGCAGACGTACTACCGGTGGAGACGGGAGTACGGGGGTCTGAAAGTTACGCAGGCGAAGCGGCTGAAGGAGCTGGAGCGTGAGAACGCGCGCCTGAAGCGAGCGGTGGCGGACCTGACGCTGGACAAGCTGATCCTGGAGGAGGCGGCGAAGGGAAACTACTGAGCCCCGAGCGGAGACGGCGGTGCGTGGTGCGGGTGAGGCAGAAGTTCGGGGCATCGGAGCGTAGGGCATGCCGGGTCGTGGGCCAGCCGCGCTCGACACAGCGGCGGGCCACCCGGAGGCGGCGAGGAGATGAGGCGGCCCTGCGGACGGACGTGGTGAGCCTGGCGAGTCGGTACGGACGATACGGATACCGGCGAGTGACGGCGCTCTTGAAGGCCGAGGGCTGGGTGGTGAACCACAAGCGGGTACAGCGGATCTGGCGCGAGGAGGGGCTCAAGGTGCCGAGACGTCAGCCAAAGCGGGCCAGACTGTGGCTGAACGACGGGTCCTGTGTCCGGCTTCGGCCCACCCACCCGGGCAGCGTGTGGTCCTACGACTTCACGATGGGGCGTACCCACGACGGACATCCGCTCAAGCTCCTGACGGTGATGGACGAGTACACCAGGGAGTGCCTGGCGATCGAGGTGGAGAGAAGGATCCGGTCCGACGACGTGCTCGACTGCCTGACAGGTCTGTTCGCCCGGCATGGATCACCCGAGCACCTGCGCTCGGACAACGGGCCGGAGTTCACGGCCAAGGTCGTGAGGCGGTGGCTCGAGCGGGTGGAGGTCAGGACGCTCTATATCGCGCCCGGCAGTCCGTGGGAGAACGGGTATGTGGAGAGCTTCAACGGCAAGCTCAAGGACGAGCTCATCGATCGGGAGATCTTCTACTCGATCACCGAGGCCCAGGTGCTCGTGGAGCAGTGGCGCAGGGAGTACAACACGGTCAGGCCCCACAGCGCGCTCGGCTACCGGCCACCCGCTCCGGAGGCTGTTCGGCCTGCGCGCTGGTTCCTCAAAAGGCCGTCGTTGCTCGGGCCCCCTGATAGGCTGAAAATGGCGGTTGGACTAACTTAAGAAGTGGTACCGTTCCTGGGGGCAGGTCATTCAGCACTTCGCGGCGTTCGTGGGTCCTTCTGCATGGGTGGAAGAGGCCCTCACGGATCGGATGGTTCAGAGGTTCAAGGCGAGTCGAATGAAGGACGGAGCAGCCCGTGAGACCGTGAACAACGATCTAGGGGCAGTTAGTGTTCTCGCCACATTCTGCCTAGATAGTGGCTTGATACCCTCTCGGCCCAAAATCAAGCGTTTCAAGACGAAGGTACGCATCCGCTATCTCGAACCGGATCAAGTCCGCCTCTATATGGCGGCGCTGCGCCAACCGTTCCGGCCACTCTTCCAGTTGCTGATCGGTTCTGGAATGCGCCTTGGAGAAGCCGAGAGCCTTCGTGCCTGTGACCTGAGACTCGGAGACGACGAGAATCGAGCGATCATCGAACATAGCAAGACTGTATCTGGGAGACGTGTGGCGTTTTTGCCAGTGTGGGTCGCAGGTGCTCTAACCGAGCACATTGAAGCTCGCGAACTCGGCGGTACCGATCGGCTCTTCACGATGCCACGCCGGACAGTCCAAAAGGAGCACCAACGAGCCAGCAAGATCGCCGGGATACACGACTACACGATCCACGATCACCGTCACACGGCTGCGGTTCACCTCGCGAGAGCCGGACTGCCGATCCAGTTACTCCAGAAGCAGCTTGGGCACGCTACAATCGCGCAGACGATGCGCTACGCCGACTTCCACCCGCAGTACAGTGACTTAGGATCGTATTTCGAGACGGTGGAGGAGACCTTCGGGCTGGCTCAGACACCACACTTCTCACCACACCTCAAAGAAACGCTGGAATGAGCGCCGCCGTGTCAGCATCGCAACTCGTTGTGGAATATAGCGGAGGGGGCGGGATTCGAACCCGCATGTCCTTGCGGACGCCGGTTTTCAAGACCGGTGCATTAGCCGTTCTGCCACCCCTCCGAACGCGGCGCCCGCCCGGTGTGAAACCGTCCGGTACTCGAGTGCGTAGAATCTCCCGGAGCCCATGACTTCCGAACGGAGATTCCGTTGAGAAAGATCGCCGTCGTACTCGCGCTCGAGCTTTTGCGCCGCCTGATCAAGCGCCTCT
Source organism: Gemmatimonadota bacterium (assembly GCA_039587445.1). Classification (GTDB taxonomy): domain Bacteria; phylum Gemmatimonadota; class Gemmatimonadetes; order Palauibacterales; family Palauibacteraceae. The sequence continues at coordinate 5,758 of JBDHIM010000106.1, read as the reverse complement.
AACCTCTACGCCCCGGAGCTACCTCTCCGATAGTGCACGCGTAGTATATACGGCGGGAGGCGCCCAGGCTTCCACGAACCTTGCTGCCGCCACGCGTCCTGTCGCCCGCCGGGTCATTCCCGGCCAAGCTGATCACGAGATCCCGGCCTTCCGCTGCAGCCAGCGTACGTAGGCGACGATCGTGCCCACCTCGTCGCGGGTGATCCCCTCGACCGGCGGCATGTCCCCGAACCCCCAGTGGTGGGCGCGGACTCCCTGGAGAGGCGCCAGGTAGAACGCAGGGTCGGCGTGGTGGCCCGGATGATAGACCCGGTGCACCAGGGGCGGCCCCTTCTCGGTGCCCGTGGCGGCCTCTCCGTGGCACTCACGGCAGTAGGTCTCGAAGACGGCCCGGCCGGCCAGGAGCGAATCCGGCAGCGACGCATTGGCGCTGAGCGCGACCATCGCCTCGGGCGTCATCCCCACCGCCTGCTGGCTCTTCTCCTCACAGGCCACGGTGCCGAGCGTTCCCGCGATCGTCAGAACACCGGCGAAGAAACGCCGGGATCCGGCCCGGGATCCAGCCAGAGGCTCAGGGAGCGAGATGGAAGCGTTGTACGCGGTTCGTGACGCGCTGTGCATCGATCATCCCGCCTATGAGGTAGAGTGTATCGCCGGCGCCCACGAGCGCCCGATGGTCCATCGTAGGTACCGACAGATCGGCCAGCTCGATCCATGCATCCCGCTGGACGTTGTACGCGAAGGCCGATGCCGAGGCCTCCGAGGCCACGCCGTCGTAGCCGATCCCATCGAAGTTGTACGGGTTGTCGGTGCCGCCCGCGAAGGCGACCAGCCCGGCCTCCGCCAACACGCCCGCCGCCATGCGGTAGCGCGCCGCGCCCGGGTGCCGTGTGAGCTCACGCCAGGAGATGCTCGACGGGCGCGCCGGGTCGATGTCACCCCGGTAGCACGCTTCGGCCATCACGAAACGAGGGTTGCGCTCGGGGTCGACGCGCACGCCGTCGCAGTAGACCACCGCATCCCCCACGATCGCTCCCGCGTGTCCGAAGACGGGCGGCCCGGGGATCGGTGTGGCCACCTGCCACGCGTCCGCGGCCGGATCGTAGATCTGGACATCAGCCACGTTGTCGCGCTGCGACCAGCCGCTCACGATGAAGATCAGGCTGTCCCGCCAAACACCCAGCACCGCATCGTCGACCGGGAGCGGGAAAGGCCTCCCTTTGGAGTAGTTGTCGGAAGAGGGATCGTAGATATCCAGATCGGGAACCGAGACCTCGCCGCCCTCGGGATCCACGGTGTACCCGCCGAACAGGTAGACACGTCCCTTGAGACCGGCGGCGGCTGCCGCCAATCGACCGGTCGGACCCGGCACCGCGCGTATCTCCCTCCACGCGCCCGACCCGGCGTCGTAGCTGAAGGCCCGTCGAGTGATGCCGGCACCGGTCTTCGTGCTGTCGAGGCCGAGGAAGGAGAAGAGACGCGTGCCGCCCGGGAGCGGCAGGCTCGCCACCGCGTTGTTGGCGACGGGCACCGGGAGCGGGGCCACCGGAGTCCACACTCCCGGCGCGGCATCTGTCGGATCCGTATCGGGCGTGGCGCATGCCGCGAGCACCGCCATTGCCAGCGCCGCCGTGGTTCGGCTCACGCGAAGAAACACCTCCCCTGCTTTCCCCGTTTCGTCTGGAAGACCGTGAACGTAGCCCCGATTCAGTCAGACAGGCATGACCTTTCACCCACCGAACGGTAAGATCCGGTTGCTTCTGGGGGCCGAGTGCCTGTAGAGCTCTGCCTCTAAACAAGATGGGAAAAGGGTCATAAGTGACACGATTACAGCTGATTGCGATCGCAGGGTTGGGAGCGGGCATGAACCTCGTTCCGTTGCAGCTGGCTGCGCGCGGCGCGCTTCCCTCCGATCGGCCGGCGATCTCACGCAGCACCAGCCGAGCCGCGGTCGACACGATCGCCTTCACGAACGTCAACGTCGTGCCGCTGGACCGTGAGAGCGTGCTGCCAGACCAGAGCGTGCTCGTTCACGATGGCCGAATCGTCGGCATCGGCCCGACCGTCGACACCCCGATCTCCGAGCGCGTGACCCGTATCGAGGGCGAGGGCCGCTACCTGATTCCCGGGCTGTTCGACATGCACTCCCACCTGCTCTCTGATGACCGTATCGCGGACGAACACGCGGGAGCCGAGCTCGCCGTGATCCTCGCCAACGGCGTCACCAGCATCCGGATTCCGATCGGCAAGCCCGAGCACTTGGAGTACCGAAGGCGGATCGAGGCCGGCGAGATGATCGGCCCCACCCTCCATGTAGGAAGTCCACAGATCGCGGGGCAGGCGTTCGGGAGCGTGTTCAATGGCCGCGAGGTGAGGACGGCGGAGCAGGCCCGGCAGGCGGTTCGCGACTTCCACGCCGACGGCTACGACTTCATCAAGCTGACCTTCTTCATCTCGGAGGAGGTCTACGCCGCAGCCGTACAGACCGCGGCGGAGCTCGGGATTCGCGTGGTCGGGCACGTGGGACCGCAGGTGCGATTGGCACGAGCGCTCCTGGCCGGCCAGCAGATCGAGCACCTCGACCAGTACCTCGAGGCCTTGTTGCCGGAGGACGCGCCGACGCGAAACAGCCTCTCAGGGATCGGAATCTGGCAGCGGCCGAACTGGGAGAGCCTGGAGTACATCGACGAGGCGAAGATCGCCGATCTGGCGCGGGCCACCGTGGAAGCGGGCGTGTGGAACACTCCGACCCTCGCGTTCCTGAACAGCTCGTTCGGGACGGGGCGAAGCGACCATCAGATCGCCGACAGTCCGGACTACGGATTCGTGTCTGCCGAGGTGCGAGAGGAGCTGCTTCGTGGCCGAGAAGTCTATTGGAGCAACCCGCCTCCGGAGGATCGGCGACTTCGCTACGTGGACCTGCGAAATCGGCTCACGAGTGCGCTCTACGACGCTGGCGCGAGGCTGATGGCCGGATCGGATGCGCCCGAGTGGCTGCTTCTGTACGGGTTCACGCTGCACCGGGAGCTGGAGAGCCTCGTCGAGGCGGGTCTGCCGCCGCACGCCGCCCTGGAAGCCGCCACTCGTAACCCCGCCGAATGGCTGGGCGTGCTCGAGGAGACGGGGACGATCGAGGTCGGTAAGCGAGCCGATCTCGTCCTTCTGCGCGCGAACCCGCTCGCAGAGATCTCCAACACGAGAAGGATCGAGGGGGTGATGCTCGGTGGGCAGTGGCTCAGCCGAATCGCCGTCGACTTCCTGCTGGACCGGAGCGCCGAGGAACTCTCCCAGGCAAGCCTGCGCGATGCGCCCGAGTCCGATTCCGACTAAGAGCCGACCGACTAGCCGTCCTCACCCCCTTCGCCGCCTTCGGCTTCTTCCCCTTCTTCATCGCCTCCTGCCCCTTCTTCGGCCGCCGGCATCGATCCGCGGAGCTCCTCGTGCGCGATCTTCCCGCCCAGGTTGGCGGCCTGCACCATCAGCCCCGATACGGTCACCGCACCGAGCAGCGAGAGCCCCTTGAACCAGCCGGGCATCGGGCGCACGCGGAAGGCCACGAGGCCGACCAGCGCCACGACCCCCACGGCGTAGGCGGCCCAGGCCGCCGGCTCCGCCGCCTCCTCGTGCGCGTGGATCACCTCGTGGGAGACGTCGGCCTTCTCTTCGACAATCTCTTCGGCCTTCTCGCCGCTCAGGGCCACCGGCCATGCCGCCACCGCGGTCAGCACGAGAAAGAACAGACCGACTCGGAGGGTCTCATCTCGCCTGGCGGCGAGCGCGAAGGCCAGCAGTCCCAGTCCGAAGACAGCTCCGAGTACCGGCAGGTGGTTCAGCGCCAGGTGAGCCTGAACGGGGTCCATCAGCACGTCCTTTCTCCATGGTTAGACTTTGAGGAACATCTATACTCTGAGGAACATCTGAAACGCCAGCATCGCCACGAGGGAGACGGTGATCGTGAAGGCCACGGCATGGCGCGAGGCGTCCTCAAGCGCTTCGGGCACGAGCTCGGCGAAGACCATCCAGATCATCGCTCCGGCCGCGAATCCGAGGCCTACCGGAAGGAACGGCTCGAACGCAGCCACGAACATGAAAGCGGGCACCGCGAGGATCGGCTGAGGGAGGCTCGAGAAGATGCTCCAGGCCGCCGCTTTCCAGACCGGCGCGCCCCTCGGCACCATGACGAGGCTGATCGCCAGTCCTTCCGGGATGTTGTGAACGGCGATCGCCGTAGTGATGAAGATCCCGAGCGCTTGACCACCACCGAAGGCGACGCCGACACCGACGCCCTCGGTAAAGGAGTGGAGCGTCATGATCGACACGACGAGCAGCGCCTTGCGAGCGTCGGCTCCCTTTAGGTTGCCCATCACGAGCCCTGGTCGCGCCTCGATCGCGCGCTGGCTCAAGGCGATGAAGGCGAGGCCGAGCATGACGCCGATCAGAGTGCGCCCGATGGCGTAATCGAATCCCTCGTAGATGAGGCCGGCGCTGGCGGCCCCCATCAGCCCGGCCGCGATCGCGTTGGCAAGCCCCAGCCACTTGCGGGACATCTGCCGGAAGAAGAGAAACGGAATCGCTCCGAGGCCGGTGGCCAGCGCGGTCAGGAGCGCGAACCAGAGGACCGTGTAGGGGCTCACGGCGTGGCCTCAAGAGGACTGATTGTCACGCGCGCGGTCAGTCCAGCATCTGGCGCAGGACCGTCTGAAGAATGCCCCCGTTCCGGTAGTACTCTACCTCCATGGCGGTGTCGAGCCGCGCCGTTACTTCGAACGGGACATCTCTTCCGTCGGAGGAACGAGCCATGACGCGGACCTGTCCTCCGGGCTCGAGGCCGGCCGAGATGCCCTCGACATCGAAGAGTTCGGTGCCGTCCAGGCCCAGTGCGTCGGCGCCCTCTTCCGGAAGGAACTGAAGGGGCAGGACGCCCATGCCGATGAGGTTGGAGCGGTGGATGCGCTCGTAGCCCTCGGCGATCACCGCTCGGACGCCCAGCAGACTGGGGCCTTTCGCGGCCCAGTCCCGCGATGATCCGGTGCCGTACTCCTTTCCTGCGAGCACGATGAGCGGCACGCCTTCCTCACCGTAACGCATGGCAGCGTCATAGATCGATGCCCGCTCGCCGTCCGGGAGATGCACCGTGTAGCCGCCCTCGACGCCCGGCACGAGGAGGTTGCGCAGGCGGATGTTGGCGAACGTGCCGCGCATCATCACCTCGTGGTTCCCGCGGCGAGAGCCGTAGGAGTTGAACTCCGCCGGCTCGACCCCGTGCCCGATCAGGTAGCGGCCGGCCGGCGAGTCCTCGGCGATCGATCCGGCTGGTGAGATGTGATCCGTCGTCACCGAGTCGCCCAGCAGAGCGAGCACCCGCGCTCCTGAGATGTCGCCCAGCTCCTCCGGGGCGCGCTGCATGCCCACGAAGAAAGGCGGCTGACGGACGTAGGTCGAAAGGTCGTCCCAGGCGAAGCGGTCTCCCTGTGGTACGGGAAGGGCCCGCCAGTTCTCATCGCCGGCGTAGACGTCGGCGTACTGCTCCTCGAACATCTCAGTCTTCAGGGCGCGGCGAACGGTGTCTCGAATCTCCTCCTGGCTCGGCCAGATCTCGCGGAGATAAACCGGCGCCCCATCAGAACCGTCTCCGATCGGCTCTTTGTACAGGTCGATGTCCATGCGGCCCGCCAGAGCGTAGGCCACGACGAGGGGCGGCGACGCCAGGTAGTTGGCTCGCGTGTCCGGGTTGATGCGTCCCTCGAAGTTCCTGTTC
>JBDHIM010000105.1:0-8242 GCA_039587445.1 Gemmatimonadota bacterium | reverse complement strand
GAAGCCTATCCGTTCATAGGTATCGGTGTCCCGGCGAGCTCTTCCCTGCAGGAGACGCCCAGGCGCTGGAGTATCGTCGGGGCCAGATCCATGATGTCGGCGACCGCCGCGAGCCTCGAGCCTTCGGGGATCCCCCGGCCCCGGGCCACGAAGAAGCCTTCCGTTCGATGGTTCCCGCTGCGCCCGTTGGGGATACGCCCCGGCGTTTCGCGTTCCACCCTCCCGTACTCCTCGGAAGCAAGGGCCACGTGCGGCGCGGCCGGGCTCTCGTTCCACCTCACAATGAGATCCGGAACGCGAGCCTCTCGCTCGCCGGGCCCGTACGCCTCGACAGGCCTTCGAACCTCGGCCACGACGGGATCGCCGGTTTCGGAATCCCGGAAGCTCATCAGGCCCGCGGCGAGCCGCTCGCAGAGCGCGTCGTATTCAGAGGCGGGGACGATCCCCTCGGTCTCGCGACCGCTGAGGTTGATTCGCAGGTATCCCTGAAGATCGGCGCGGAGAGAAAAGGCCTCGGTCCGCGACCAATCCGCTCCACCCGTCGCCCAGCTCGTCATGATCCGATCGCGCAACCGCGCCGGTATCCTCTGGGTGACGCTGCGCCGGAGACTCAGGGGCAGCGCCTCGCCTATCCGGCGAACCACGCTGTGGCGAGGCGGGTCAGCGTCCGTCCCGCTCAATACCCTCGCCAGCATCGCGTCCAGGAAGTCGTTGCGGCAGGCGTTGATCATCATCCCGTGCAGGGCGAACACGATCACCGTGGCGTCTCCGGCGGCTTCGATCATTTCCCCCACCGACTTATCGCATTCGATGTAGAGGTCCATCAGGGCTCGATCGAACGCCTCGCCCTCCTCGACGCTCATCACCCGGTTCGCGCTGGATCGATCCCAGAGCCTGTGCCCCCCGCGGTGGAGGGCGCCGAGGACGACGACGGCGAAGTCCCAGGGCCTCTGCAGGAGCCGCCTTGACGCTCGAGTGGAGCGGCGCGTAACCTCGAGGAGGAAGTCTCGCAGGTCGAACAGGTACTCGGGATCCGACACCCCGTAATCCTCTTGGAGCATCCGAAGGCTGCCGAAGTCGGCCTCCACTTCCCTCAGAACCTCGGGGGGATGCGACAGCGGCTCCACGATCCGGTCATGGCTCGCGAACCCCACGACCTCGGTGCCGGTAGCCTCCTGCACACCCAGGAGAAAGGGAACGTCGTAGCTCACCACCCGGACTTCGGGTTCCAATCGCCGCCAGAACGGCAAGGCGGGCAGCCACTCCCAGGCCGGGCGAGCGAACCGCATCCCCTCGTGCTGCCATTGAAAATCGTGGTAGATGCCGTGACGAGTGGGGGGCAGGCCGGTGAAGAAGGTCGGCCACGGAGAACCCACCAGATAGCGTGCCGACGTCCGCAGCCTCCCGCTTACACCGGACGCCATCAGCCGACGCAGGTTCGGCAGATGGCCGTCCTCCGTCCATCGGTCGATAAGAAGAAGATCGGCTGCGTCGAGCCCGATCATGAGGACCCTGTCTCCGTCCACTATCCGCCTCGCCGCAAGTGCTCGCCTGTACATGTTATCTCTACCGCCGGCACCGTGGCACCGTGGCACCGTCACCGGGCATCGGGCACCGGCCGCGCGGTCAGCTATCGGGCACCGGATGCTACTGGCCACGGCAACCTCCGGGCCAGTCGAGCCCTCTGGTCCGATAGTAGCGTGTTTGGGGTCGGTTCAGTCCCAAGGCGGATCGGAGACGGCAAGGCGAGGCACTGGTCTGGGGCTCGCCTCCTCGGAACCCGATCCGGTCTCGGGGCGCCTAGACAGTAGGCAGCCCCAGATGGTGATGACATACGTATGTGGGTAGATAACAACAGTGTAGCCCCAACTGAACCGCCTTCTCGAAAGGTGGCTGAGTCGTTGAGAATCCTAATGCCATGCTACGAGTTTCCGCCGATCGGCGGCGGCGGAAGTCGCGTAGTCGACGGCCTGTCGAGAGAGCTCGTCAGGCAGGGCCACGAGGTGGATGTGGTGACGACCCGCTTTCGGGGCGCGGTTGAGAGCGAGACGGTCGACGGCGTGAACATCCACCGGGTGAACTGCGTCAGGCTGAAGGAGCACTTCACCACGTTGCCGGAAGCCGCAACCTACGTGGCGGCCTCGATGGGAAAGATCAGGAAGCTGGTCCTCCGGCGGAGCTACGACGTCAATCATTCCCATTTCATCTTTCCGGACGGTCTCAACGCCCGCAGGATCAAGGAGACATCGGGGCTCCCATACGTAATCACGGCTCACGGCTCGGACGTGCCCGGCTACAACCCTCATCGGGTTCGCCTCCTGCACCATTTGCTGTCGCCACTGTGGCGCGGAATCACGCGTGAGGCATCCGCTCTGGTATGCCCCAGCCGATCGCTGCAACAGCTCGTCTCCCAGCGTGATCCTACACTCAAGACCGCCCTGATACCTTACGGCTTCGACGTCGGCCGGTATCGGACTGACTCCAACCGGAAACGTCGGATTCTGATCGTCACGAGAGTGCTGCGGCGCAAGGGCATCCAGTTCTTCCTGGAGGCCGTCAAAGAGCTTCCTCTTCGTCACGAGATTCATCTCGTGGGCGACGGGCCCTACCTGCCCCACCTCAGGAAGCTCGCGGCACGAGCAGGGGTCCCGGTCACGTTCCATGGGTGGCTCGACAACAGGTCCCCCAAGCTGACCCGGCTTTTCGAGACGTCGGATATCTTTGCCCTGCCATCGGAGCGGGAGAACTTCCCGGTGGCGCTGATGGAGGCGATGGATGCCGGGCTGGCGATCGTGACCACGCGCGGGACTGGCTGCGAGGAGGTCGTCGGCGACACCGGGGTCCTCGTGGAGCCGCGGGATGCGGCCGGGCTCCGCACGGCCCTCAAGCCGCTGCTGGAGAACCCGGAGCGCATCCGCCGACTCGGTCGAGCGGCACGCGACCGCATCGCGACGGAGTTCGCCTGGCCCGTTGTGGCCCGAAGATACGTGGATCTGTACACCACTCACCGCGTCCAGAGCAGGCGGCCGGCGGCATGACGGCTACCGGTCGATCGAGAGCCTCCATCCGACGCCTATGGCCGTTCCTGAAACTGCTAATCGCGGTGGGAACTCTCACCGCCATCTTCCGTCTCGTGCCCCTGGCCGACGTGCTCGGTGCGATAGGCTCGGCGCACGTTGGGTACCTCCTGGCTTCGGTTCCGCTGATTCTCGTGGGCCCCTACCTGTCGGCCGCTCGTCTGAAGATCCTGACCGATGCTCATGGGATGTCCCTCACGCTGCCGGAGATCGCCGAGGTGAACTTCGTGACCCGTTTCTACGGCCTCGCCGTTCCCGGTCAGATCGCGACCGGGGCGATTCGCTGGCTACGGTTGACGCGAATCGAGGACAGGAAGGCGGAGATTCTGGCCGCGATCGTCGTCAGCCGGTTCCTGCATCTGGCCGGCCTGTGCCTGTTGGGCGCGGGCTTCCTCGCCGTGGAAATCGCGGAAGGCGGAGAGGCTTCGGTGATGGGACTACCTCTCATCGTCGGAATCCTGGGACTTGCAGGCCTCGGACTCCTCCTGGCGATCCCCCGGGGACGCCGGCTTGCGCCTCGACCCGAGGGCAGGCTGCGACGGCTCATCGCTGCCACCAGGAGCTATCGCGACCTCTCACGCCGCCAGCTTGGCCGCGCCGTTCTTCTGGCGTTGGCAGAGAATTTGGCGGCTACCGTCGTTATCTACCTCCTAGCCCTGGCGGTGGAGGTCTCGGTCCCATTCGTCTCGTTGGGCTGGATTCGCGCCGCCGTGCAGTTGCTCGTCTTCCTGCCCATCTCGATCGCAGGTCTCGGCGTCCGTGAGGGCGGCCTTATGCTAGCGCTCGAGCCATACGGCGTCTCTGGCGCGAACGCCGTGGCTCTCTCGCTTCTCGTCTTTGCCATCGGGCTACTCGTCGGCGCCATAGGTGGAGCGCTTGAGCTTCGAAGGCATCTGTTGCCCATGCGCGGCACGGCAAGGAAGGCCCATGCGGAGTAGAAGAGTGGTCGCGCTGGTAGTTAACCGGAACCACAAGGAGTATCTGACCCGCTGCCTGAGACATCTCGACGGGCTCGCCGAGGCCTGCTCCGAGGTCGTGGTGGCAGACGATGCTTCCACGGACGGGTCGGCCGACGCGGTTCGTGACGAATTTCCGAGGGTCCACGTGGTGGAAGCTCGGGAACACGTGGGGGCGGCAGGCATTCGAAACCGCGGCATCCGCTTCGCCCGGGAGCGCTTCGAGTTCGACTACCTCCTCTTCCTCGACAACGACGCCTTCGTCGAGCCGGACACCCTCACTCGACTTCTGGACGCTGCCGAGGGCGACGACGCCAGAGGCATCGTGACGCCGAAGGCCTATCAGGACATGGCGGCCCGGCGACTCCATCTGGCCGGAGAGCTGGCCGTGAACCTCTACACCGGCCGTGTGCGGGACGTCGGGGCCGGCGAGGTGGACATCGGCCAGCACGATACGCCTAGGCGGATCGCCGTCTGCTCCGGCTTCACCATGCTCGTTCGACGCGAAGTCGTGGAGCGCCTCGAAGGCTTCGACGAGGACTTCGAGTTGGCGGCCTGGGAGGACGTCGATTTCTGCCTGCGTGCCGGCGAAGAAGGCTTCGAGATCGCGTATGCTCCTGCCGCCATCGTCGAGCACGTGGGGGGCGTACGTGGGCGCGGCCGCATCGCGGAGCGCGAACAGGCGAAGGCGAAAAACTGGTTCGTTCTGATGCGTCGCCACGCCACGCCGCTCCAGTGGATCTCCTTCCTGTCCCTCCTGCCGGTTCGATCTGCGGGATTGGCGCTCCGGCGGCTCGTCGAGGGCGATGCCTGGGCGGTTCCGGCTCAGGTCGCGGGCGTTCGGGAGGCGGTTCAACGGGTTATTCAACGGAGGCAATCAGGATGACCGCTGGTATCGAGGGCCCGCTGCTGGTCATCTGCATAGAGGTGGCGGACCCCGACCTCGTGGACCGATGGTGTCGGGACGGACACCTGCCAAACCTGGAGCGCCTGCGCCGCCAGGGCTCCTGGAGCCGGCTGCGTTCGACCAACGACATCTCCAGCGGCTGCATCTGGCCGTCGTTCAACACCGGCACGAATCCGGCGAAGAACGGCATGACCTTCCACCACATGCAGCTCGTCAGCGGCACGTATCACATCGACAAGTTCGGGCCGGACGATGTGGGCCGAGACCCGTTCTGGCTCTACCTGAACGAGGCCGGGAAGCGTTGCGTGATCGTGGATGCGCCGGTCACCGGTCCGCTACCGGGATTCAAGGGGATCCAGGTTTTCGGCTGGGGAGTAGAGGCGGCCGAGCGGCACCGCTCCAGCGATCCGCCCGAGGTGATGGATGCCATTCTGAACGAGATCGGACGGCACCCGTTGGCCGAAGAATCCGACCGGCGTCGGTTCATTCGACCCGTCACCCGCGAAGAGCACGCCGACGTGGCCGAGGCGCTGCTGGAGGGAGTGGAGCTCAAGGGCCGGCTGCTGAGGTGGCTCTGGAAGCAGGGTCCCTGGGACATGCTCCTCGGGATCTTCGGTGAGTCGCACTGGGCCGACCACATCATGTACCAGGTGCTGGACTCGAGCCACCCGGATCACAATCCCGAGTACACGGAGGAGACGGACGGCCTCTTCCTCCGCCTCTACCAAGCACACGACAAGGCGATCGGTGAACTTCTCGACGAGGCGCCTGGCGCTACCGTCGTCGTCTTCGCGGGCTCGGGCATGAGGCCGACCTACGCCGGCAACCACTTGTTGCCGGCGGTCCTTCAACGGCTGGGATACGGGCCCGAGCCGGCGAGCGGCAACGGGAAGCCTGAGACCTCTGCCGAGGCCTCCGAAGATCCCTCGGAAACGTCGGAGGACTCCAGGGACTGGGCCTTCTACCGGATTCGGTGGCTTCAGGACACCATACCCGGGTCGGTGGTAAGCATGGCCAGACGACTCGTCCCGAATCGCCTGTGGGAGAAGTTGACGCGACGCATCGCCTTTGCCGGTGCCGGATGGTCCGAGAGCCGGGCCTTCGCCCTGATGAACGACTTCTCCGGCAACATCCGCATCAACCTGGAGGGACGCGAGCCGAGCGGCGTGGTCGCGACCGAGGAGTACGACGCGATCTGCGAAGAGTTGACCCGCGAGCTCCTTGAGTTGGTGAACGTAGAGACGGGGAAGCCTGCTGTAGAACGGGTAATCAAGGTGCGAGAGGAGTATGAGGGAGACCGCATCGACGCGCTTCCCGACCTGGCTGTCGTCTGGTCGGCGGATGCGCCGATCAACGGACTCCGGTCCTCCCGAATCGGGACCGTCAGGGGCGTGAATCCCGAACGTCGGCCCGGGGGACATCATCCGGACGCTTTCGTGATTCTGTCGGGTCCGGGAGTGGCGACGGGTATTGATCTGGAGGAGGCTCATCTTCTGGATCTCCCACCAACCTTCTTCAGACTCCTGGGCATCCCGATCCCGTCCGATTTCGACGGAAAAGCCCTGGACTCAGTGCTGGAAAGCGAGAAGCGGGCTCGCGAGACGGCGCACGTTTCGGACATGTAAGTCGCCTTGTAGGGCCTGGCGGCTCGATTCGTTAGAATACGCGACAATCGGCAGAGCTTCGGCGAGACCCACCGTGCCGTGTCGCCGCGCTTCGCTCAACCGCCGCCTAGTCGGGAGGTTAGCCGCTACATGAGCCGCCGCAGCTCGATCCTCCTGTCGCTCGTGCTCGTGCTCACGGCCTCCGTCATGGCCGCGCCGGTTTCGACGCACGCGCGAGCACCCGGTCCGGCCGCCCAGGAATCCGAAGCGGCGCAGGATACGGCGGCCGTGCAGGACTCGGCCGCGGTCCAGGACACGGCGGCGGTCGCCCCTCCCGACACGACCACACAGGCCGCCCTCGCCCTCGCCATCGCGCCCGCGGACATCCCACGCCGGGCCGAGGAGACGATGGTCGAGATCCGCGAGATGCGGAGCCGGCTCCAGCCGGAGCAGGAGCTCTCATCCCGGGCCAGGCAGGTGCAGGACCTTCTCTTCCGGCTGGGGAGAAGGCGCGCGGACTTCGAGCGCCTCGACGTCGATGGTCTCTCGGCGCGTGCCCTCGAGGACTTGCGGCAGGAATGGCTCGCCTTCCAGCAGCAGCTCTCCAATTGGCAGGGCCGGCTGATCGTCCAGGCCGAGGGCATCGTGGCCGAGCGCGCGCGTTTGCGGGAGATCGGGGAGGTTTGGTCCGAGACCAAGCAGTCGGCCGCGACGTTCGAGATGCCTCCGGCGCTCATCCAGCGCAGCGAATCCGTTCTCCTGGCCATGGAGTCGGTGCTGGCCAAGGTACGATTCGAGCGGGACGTGGTCCTCACGATTCAGGACCAGGTCTCGGAAGAGATCCTGGCCGTCTCGGAAGTAGTCCAGGAGATCGACCTGGCGCGGGAGACCAGGATCGGAGGACTGCTGACGGCGAACGAGCCTCCGCTCTGGTTGGCCGCGCGGACTCAACGCGACAGCGTGCCACCAGCTGCCCAGGTGAGGGCCACCTTCCGGGAGAGCTTCGGCCAACTCAAAAACTACTTCGCCAACACGGATGCGACATACGGCCGGCCGGGCCTGTGGATTCAGCTCGGGATCTTCCTCGCGCTTCTGCTGCTCCTCTCCTGGTTCAGGTACCTGAGCCGAAGTTGGAGCTACGAGGATTCGGACCTCGAGGGGTCGGCGAGGATCCTGGGTCGTCCGTTCTCTGCCGCGTTGCTCATGACGCTGCTCTTGACGCGGGAGATCTTCCCGACCGCGCCCCTGGTGCTGTTCGACCTCAACCGTCTTCTCATCCTCGTCCCGGTTCTCCGTCTTCTTCCCGAGGCGGCTCTGACGAAACTGCGATCCACGGTCTACGTGACCGCCACGCTCTTCGTGCTGGACTGGCTGCGAAACCTCCCCTTTCCCGACTCGCTGCTCACTCGGCTCTCGCTGTTCGCGTGGACGATACTCGCGCTGCTCGCATTCGGGTGGATCATGCGACCCAAGGGGACGCTCGCCGCTGCCGGGAGCGGATTCTGGCGGCGGGCAGCGCTGTTTGTAGGACGCGCCGTCACAGTGACGTTCCTCGCGGCTACGCTGGCCAACTTGTTCGGCTACGTGCACCTCGCGGCCTACGTGTCAAACGCCGCGTTGACCGCCGCGTACGCTGCGATCGTCTTCTTCGCCGGCTACCTGGTCCTCGAGGGAGCCTGGCGCGCGATCCTCAGAACG
>JBDHIM010000006.1:0-35735 GCA_039587445.1 Gemmatimonadota bacterium | reverse complement strand
GGGCGCACATCCAGCACGGAGAAAGGGGCCATGAGGCAGAGCCCGATGTCCCGGGCGACCGCCAGGCTCCGCTCGGTAGAGTCGTTGCGCTCAGAACGGTGAGGGCCGCGGATCCACTCCGCCTGGTGCGCTTCGTCGGCGGCGAGTCGCTCCCAGGTCCGCCACACGGCGGCCGCGGCCAACGGCGGCAGGTCGGCGAAGAAGATGAACTCCTCCTGAAGCGCCTGCTTCACCCGCTGACGGAGCTCGGCCCAGTCCGCCTCCTGCCCCAACTCCTGTACCGCCATCCAGGCCGCCGCCTCGCCCGCGTCCGCCGTCGCCTCATCTCCCGCGGCATGCGTCCGAGTCGGCTGGCCAACGGCCTGCACCAACCAGGCAGGATTTACGTCGAGCGCCTCGGCCGCGGCGAGGAGAAACTCCAGCGGTGGGTCGGCGCGGCCGTTCATATAGCCGTGCACGCTCGCGTAGCTACTGCCGCGGACCTTCTCGGCATGAAGCTCGAGGTGGAGCGACCGCATGCTTCGGTCGCGCAAGGCCAGCGCTCGCTTCAGGCGAGGCGCGACTCCGGGAGCTGTCTTCATGAAGTCCCTCGTATGGAAGTACGCGCCATAACACAGCTTTCCGACGATATCACAAACTAAACATGCAATCGTATTCCGTCAAAACAGCGGGCCGCAGGCTCCATACTATCGCCAGACGATATACTATATATTCATACCATCGGCCTCTCGCTTCAAGGCCGTGGAGAGCGATCCATCCTAGCGAGCCAGACCCGGAGCCGTCTCGGTGGATCACCCCGCTTGGGGAGCGCTTGCGAAGCCGAGTGATCGGAATAGATTACCGGCCCCGCTACGATCTCCCCTGACAACGGAGACGAACCCTCGCCCCTCGTCCATGGACGGGGGCGTTTGGTCTCGGGAACAATCGTGTCCGCCCGTGGTCCAATGGACCCGTGCCGGCGCGAGGACTTGTAGTGGACGCTCGGGTGGCGGAATTGGCAGACGCGCAGGATTCAGGATCCTGTGGGAATTAATCTCCCGTGCGGGTTCGACCCCCCCCCCGAGCACTCGATTGGCTGCCCGCGAAGGTGTGACGGGCAGCAGATCAGCCCAGGTGGCGGAATTGGCAGACGCGCTAGCTTGAGGGGCTAGTGCCCATATTAGGGCGTGGAGGTTCGAGTCCTCTCCTGGGCATGACCGCCGACGACGTCTTAGAGCGACGCTCGGCCGCCGCCTACCCGGCGGGCAGATGACGCAATGCGCCCGTAGCTCAACTGGATAGAGCACCTGACTACGGATCAGGAGGTTGGGAGTTCGAATCTCTCCGGGCGTACTTCCCTAACTCTCTGACAACTCACACGTTGCCGGTCCTGCGAGTTCGTTCCCCCCGATCGGGCGGCGCTCCAGAGGCGGCTTGCGTGCTCCTGCTGCGGATCGACAGCACATCGGAGGAAGCAAACACGCCGGCTACCCTTCCCTCCTCGTCATGCTCTACGACGAGCGAGTCCTCGTCCCGAAAGCGGCCCAGGGCCGCGGGAGAGAGCTCGAAGGTTTGCCTCAGCTCGGAATCGGTAACGGGGATGGCCTCCCGGCGCCGCTCCTCGCCGCGGAACCGGAACACGTTGTAGCGTGACCAGACGATCAGGAAGATCCCGATTGCCAGGATGACCAGAAGATAGACCAGCCCGCTGGCCCACATGGCCCCCGAGTCCGGGATCACGATCTCCCGGATGAACGTGCGGACCCCGAGGTACCACCCCAGGAGGGTGACCAGCGGGAGCCACAGCCACGCCCAAACGATCCAGGCCACGAAGGTCATCACCGAGTAGATGACCCGGTGACTCCTCGCCTGGAGCTCGGGGCTGTCGAAGATGGGACCGGGCCGATGGTCGATGGGGACGGACTGCGCGGAGGATCTCATTGTGCCGGCCTCAAGCCACGGTCCGGGCTCACCCAGACAGCCCGGGTCCCGCGCGGTTTGAACAGCGCTCGTGGAACCGCCGCCACGGTGCTCACCACGTTGATGAGCCAGAAGGCGATCGGGTACCACACCATCCAGTAGTAGTGGGGCGCCAGCCCCTTCTCATAGCGCCCGTCGATCATCAGGCTCGTCGCGAACTGCAGCAGACAGGTGAATCCCAACAGGACTCCGTACCACTCCGGGAGGAGCGTCCGGACGTAGAAAGGCTCCGGAACCGGAAGGAACAGACCCGCTGCCCACAGCACGATGGTCGCGGCCACCATGTAGGCCCACGTGGCCGACATGAGGTGCTCGAGCACGACGCCCCACATGCGCCGCTTGCGCCACCGGAGCAGGCTCGTGCCGTACTTCCTAAGCACCTCGATGCCCCCCTGTGCCCAGCGCAGTCGCTGACGCCACAGCCCTCTGAGGGTCTCCGGCATCAGGATCCAGCACAGCGCGTTCGGCTCGTAGCGCACGTCCCAGTGGTCCCGCTGGAGCGCCCAGCTGACGTCGATGTCCTCGGTGACCATGTCGGTCGACCAGTACCCGATGCGGTGCAATGCCGTCTTCCGAATCGCCGTGACCACGCCGCTGACGGTGAACACCCGCCCGTAGATCCGCTGGGTTCGTTTGATGAGTCCGATGATGGCGGAGAACTCGCCCACCTGGATCTTCCCGAGCAGGGTCGAGCGCGTGCGGATGCGTGGGTTCCCGGTCACCGCGCCGACACGCCCTCCGGACACGAAGTGGCGCACCATCCATGTGGTGGCGTGCGGATCCAGCAGGGCATCCCCGTCGATACAGATCAGGTACTCCCCTTGTGCGGCCAGTGCCCCCATTCGGAGACCCATGGCCTTCCCCTGATTCGTCGCGTGGTGGATGACCCGCAGGCGCGGGTACGTCGACCGCAGCTCATCGAGGATAGCCGCCGTTTCGTCCGTGCTGCCATCGTTGATGGCGATGACCTCGAAGTCCGGATACTCCTGGGCATGTGCCGACGCGATGGTCTCGCGGACGTTGTCTCCCTCGTCGAAGCACGGGATGAGAATCGAGACGAACGGGTACTCGGGCAGCTCCGGCGGGTTGTCCGGAGCACGACCCTCGGGACGCTCCCAATGGAAGTAGTAGTAGATGCCGCCGATCATCCACAGGTACGCCATGAACAGCGGATAGTAAAAGACGAAATCGAGTGCGAATTCCATGATCACCGACCTGTCCAGGGTTGCCGTCCGGTCGAGAACGCGGTTCGGATCGCGTCGAGCCTGGGAAGCTCGCGCACGAAATCGTCCGGGTAGTATCCGAAGTGAATCGCGCCCTGCCGCTCGAGCCGGCGCATCCAGCTCGCTAGCCGGTTCGAGTCCACGCTCCGGGACGAGCGCCAGTCGACGCTCTGGAGCTCGAAGACGGTCCTGTCGAGCCCGCCGCGCACCCTGGCGACTCGACGGACGAGCCGGTCCAGCCACGCCTCCGGATCGTCGGCCCCCTCCATGTGGGGCATGGCCATCACGGCGGTCCAATCGTACCGCTCGAGGAAGACCGGGAGGCTTTGCGCCCACCACGCCTCGGCGTGCGGCTCGAGTGCGACCTCGGCGTACAGGTTCCGCGCCGTCTTGATCGACGGCCGGTACCGCCGGACGCGCGCTGCGAGCTCATCGGTAAAGTCGACCAGCGCGAGCGTCTTCTCCTGGGCCGAGGGCAGCCTCAGAGGCTCGCGGGGGTACGCGGCGGCATCCTCCAAGTGGTTCAGGTATCCATCATCGTGGAAGAGCAGGCCGGCGAACGCGGCCGCCTTCCCGAGATCTTCGTAGATGTCGCCGATAATCTCCCGGGCACGGGGCTCCCAAGGGGACAGCCGCCGGTAGTCGGGGCGGCTTGGGATCGCCTGATCACCCTCCCACCGCTTCACCGAAAGCGCGTCGTTCAGCTCTGCGTCGGGGAGATCGAAGGACAGGACCGGGAGCCATGCATACACGTCGACATCGACTCGGGTGGCGAGCTGCCACGCGACCCGATTGAACAGATCGGCGCGCATCGGGAGATGCCGGTTCGGGAAGTACAGCTCGGACGCGGTACCGTCGCCGTCGGGGTCGGCGAATGCCTGCAGGTACACGGTGGTGGGCTGCAGGGCATGGATCCGCTCGAGGAGCGCGTCCAGGTTGCTCTCGGCCTGTGTGGGGTCCGGATCGTAAACGTAGTCCAGATCTACATGAACGACTCGCTCGGCCACGACGGCCGTTTCGGATCGCTCGAGGAACCAGGAGAAGTCGGCGATCTCCGAATTCGCGTCGACGACATATCGGCGAACGCCGACGAGTCGGTCCACGGGCTGAGCTCCGGGTCGGAGCCCGAACGACACTGACATCCCGAGCTCGGCAGCGATGTCGTCGACCAACTCGCTGCGCCGTCCGTAAGGCCACACGATGACCCGGGGTTCGCGTCCCAGCTCCTCCCGCATGCGCCGGCGCGCCCGGGCCAGGTCGCTCTCGACCCGGCTCCAGTAGTCGACATCGGATTCGTACGAGTCGGTATCCGGATCGTAGAGGCGGGTGACCGCGGCGGGCTGCTGGTTACCAAAGGGGTTGCCCTGAATTCCCCGGTGAAGATCCCACGTGTGCGTGGCGACCTCGACCAGCGCAGACGCCTGCATCTCGCGCAGCTCGTCCCAGGACACGAAATCCTCGCGGGTGACGGTCCCGATGCCGTCGTAGACCATCGACCAGTCGGGCGGAGCGTCCATCCAGGCCCCCACCACCGCGACGACGGCCGGATAGGCGTAGAGCTTCAGCAGCGGAAAGACCCGCGTGTAGACGCTGCGCAGCCCATCGTCGAAGGTCAGCAGAATGGCGCCGTCGGGCAGTGGCTTATCACCACGTTGCGCCGCCAGGATGTCGTCCACGCTCACGGGCGTGTACCCGTTGTCCTTCAGCCACTCGAAGTGCTCGATGAGGCGCGAGGTGGACACCGCGTACCTGTCGGCATCGTATCCGGCCCTCACCTCGTTGCGGACGTCGTGATAGGAGAGTGACTTGAAGACGGTACCGGTGGCGAAGTCCGGGACGGAGCCTGCGGAAGGATCCGTGGAGACGAGCCCACTGCCGGCCGTGCGGGTCTGCCCCGCCAGTCCGGAGACCGCGAGCAGGCTCGCGGCGGCGACCCCCGCCAGGCTCCGGGTGGCCCAGGAACTCGAACGGAATCGGTCACGGTGCGCGAGGCGACTCAAAACAGCCTCCAGCCGAACCCGGCGTTGACGCCCCAGCGACGCTCGCGGTCATCGTCGTAGACGGGTGTTCCCCACTCGACCCCGTACCGGAGCTTCAGCTGCAACGAGAGGTCCCACTCGTGCTCGAGGCGCGCCAGGAAGACGCCTCTCCCGGAGTACCCCTCCTGGAAGACGGCTCCACCGGTCACGGTCGCGCGCTGCAAGAACTGGCGCTCGTAAGAGCGCCACGGCATCCAATCCCAGGTCAGAGACGCCGCGGGCGAGGCGATCCGGCCGGGGTTGTAGTAGGGAGCGTCATCGCGCGAGTTCTGGGCTGCGTACACCTCGAACAGCGTGCTGAAGCGCGCTCGCGGGCTGCGGGCCAGCTGTTGCTCCAGCGAGGTGTAGGCTTCGATCCGGTCGTTCCCGTCGGACATGCGGAGGGTACCTCCCACGACGCTCCACCGGGTGCCTTCGTTCGCCCGGTATGCGAAGCCGCCACCCAAGCGCCAGCCGTCGATTCCGAGGCGCGCCGCCTGGAGCGGGACCTCGGCCGAGTGCGAATCTCCCCGCAGGTGGATCGACCAGCGGTCACCCGGCGTCAGGTCGAGGCGCCCGGCCCCACCCACTTCGGCCGAGCCCTGTCGGTTCCGGCTAGCCTCACCGTAGAGTCGTACCGACCGGCTCTGGATCCGCATCCCGAGCGCGATGCGGTCGTGGACTCCCTCCCCGTCGGGGTATTCGGCATCCGATCGGCGCCACGACGCCAAAAACTCCACCCGGCTGCTGACCGCGGCGCCCAGCCAGGCGTTCAGGAACCGGTCGCGGGTCCCGAGGGCTCCCCCCGTGCTTTGCGCGGTCCCGCCTTCCACGGAGAGCTGCCAAAGGCCCTCGGCATCGGTCCGGCGCGCGACCGTCTGGACGTGTTCGTCTTCAGGTACGAGGATGAGCAGCGAGTCCACCGTGCTCTCGGCGGCGCCCCGCTCGTTCATGTCGAGGTATGCGGTGGCCCGGCCGACTCTCGCTCCGACGTTATCGGGCTCCAGGGCCAGAATCCTCTCGAACTCGTTCAGCGCGCGACGCGGCCATCCTCTCCACAGATAGACCGAGCCCAGCTCCTGCCGGACGGACAGGTTCATGGGGGCCAGCTCTCGCAACTCTTCGAGCCCAGACTGGGCTTTTCCGAGGTCCGCGGCGAAGGCACGCCCGAGGAGGGAGGCCACCTCGATTTCGGGGCGATCGGGGTTCGGAACCGGCTCCCGCAGATCCGGCGACTCATAGATCCTCGGTTCCCTGGCGAGCAGGCTGTCGACGACCTCTCGGGCCTCACCGTGCCTATCCATCTGCACGAGCGCGTAGAACAGACCGAGCTGGACTTCGCGGCTTTCCGGCCAACCCTCGAGGGCGGTCCGATACCGTCGCACAGCCTCTTTCGCGTCCCGCAGGTACAGAACGGCATCCGCCGCCGCGCGCTGCACATAGGGTGGAAGCTCGACGCCTTCTTCTTCGAGCTGCCGGACGCCGGCCAACACCTCCTCCATGTAGACCCGCCCACGCAGGGCGACGATGCGGTCGAAGCGGAGCTCGTTGTATGCGAATCCGTCCTCGGGCCGTACGACCGCCAGGGCCGAGTCGACCCGCGCCAGCGCCTCGTCGGTCGCCGCGAAGCGCATGGAGACGTCGGCCGCGAGGCCTTCCGCCCACCGAACGGCGTTGGCTCCCGAGCGGGCCAGAACGCGAGCGCGGTCGGCAGCCGAGAAGAGCTTCGGAGCCCGCTCGATTTCCTCTCGTGCGAGCGAGACCGCTCCGAGGTCAAGCAGGCTCAGGACGTACAGGCGGGGAGCTTCGGGGTGGTCGGGCACGTCCTCGCACAGCTGCCCGAGAATCGACGAGGCCTCCAGGTACCGAGACCCGGCGCGCAGCACGTGGGCTCGGGCAATGACCGCATCCGGGTGCCCGGCGAATCGCTCGCGCAGAATCCGAAGACGGGACTCCGCCTCGGCCAGCGCCCCCGTCTCGAGGAGGGCGAGCGTAAGTGCGATCTGGCTCTCGACCCGGGTCTCGTCCCGACCGACCATACCGCGGTAGAGACGGACGGCCAGCTCGGGGGAACCCGCGTTGCGTGCCGATCGCCCCACGGCTTCCGAGACGAACGGATCCAGGTTGTCAAACGGAAGGTCCGTACCGGCCTCCAGCGCTTCCTCATCGAGACCTGCCCAGCTCAGGACAGCAACGAGGTCCGCTTTCAATGGGATGTCGTTGGGGTTCTCCCGGTGCAGGCGCCAGAACACCTCGAGCGCCTCGTCGTAACGGCCGGCTCGCGCCAGTCGCACCGCGCGGTCCCGTTCGGGATCCGGATCGGTTTCGGGCGCGAGCCCGAGGTCCAGCCGGTTGATCGTGTCCGCAGGCATCCGGGCGGCGCGAGCGACCTGAACCGTCTGAGGGATCTGTGCGATCTGTGCGTCGAAGTGGGCCCGCGTGGCGGTGCTGCTCGCCGAGAGCGTTCGGGGGGCGCCGGCGAGCGTGGCGACTCCCAGGAGGCTGAGGAGTCCCAGTGCCGGCAAGCTCGCCGGCGGAACACGCCCGCCGGTTCGGGCAACTGCTTTCTTCAAGGCTGCAACTGACGCCACGAGTCCCTCTGTTTGCAGAAGAGTCAGACATCGCTGCACTTGGGTGGAGGCAATAGCCATACCGTCTGCAGTCGACACCCGCAGGGGCGGAAACCCGCTTAATACGGGCATTGTTGGGGAGCCGACCTACGCGCTTGCGGCCGGGTGAGGTGCTGATTTCGGCTTCCGTGGGCAGAATGCGAAATAGGGCCGACTCGCCTGACCGTGCCGGGTGGTTACGGCCGGGACGCCCTTTCCGGCAAATCTCTACCCTGCAATAACATGCAGGGGCACCCCGTCGCGCGCACGCGCGGGTCGGTCAAATCGAGCGGGCAGCGCTAGGGTGGGGTAAGAATTGGGGTAAGAAAGTGCCATTTCCTACCGGCGAGCCTGCAATAGAAGGAGTGGGGTAAGCTCCTGAGGTACCGGCAGGAACATGAGTCAGCGGGAGTTGTGCCGGGGGCTCACCTGCACCTAGTACGCGAATCTGCCTTGAAACCCACCGCTGAGTTGATTAAACGCGGGCGCGTCCCCCGCCCAGAAACCCGCAGCTCGATTCGACTGGTCTTCGCATGGTGATCTTAGCGTATAGCTGCCCTCATCCCTTTGTAACTCCGCCCTAACATACGTCCTAGGATGAGAAGAGCCCGCGAGATGTCGCGGGCCGTGACAGTCCAGGCGACCTCCGAGACGGGATTTGACCCGAGTAAGCTAGAGCACGGAGTGCTTGAACCGCTTCGGGAGACTACGCTCATCGAGTAGATGGGTAGTGTTTGGCACGGCGGTGCCTTTGCTCTGCGTTGATACTGTCGATTTGGGCCGGCAAGCCGCCGTAGGGTCGATTCGGTAACCCCGCAGATTACGCGATCTTCCAATGAGTTAGCTGCAAGTGGTGGGATTCCGGTAACTTAGCTTACCGCCTTACCAGCGTGAGGTCCCAGGTTCGAATCCTGCTTCGCCCCGCCGACCCTGCAGTGAGGCCTGTTCTCAGCTCTCAGGGCCCGCCGGACCGTCGAGAAGCCCTTGCTCGCTGAGCCACTCTTCCACGAAGGCCTCGTAGTAGCTTTGAAGATCCGGGTAGATCTCTGAGGTGACCGTGACGAACCCTCGGACTGACTCGAGCCACTCCTCGTTGGTAGGCCGAAACCGGCCGCCCGGACAGGCACACGCCTCCACCTCGCAGGATACCAGCCCCCGCTCCTGACGCAGCCCCTCGCTCTCGTTGATCAGCTTGACCAGTTCCCCAAGCGAGAGCGGCTGCTTGGACCGATCGAATGGCATGACGAACTCCGTCTCGTACTCGTCGACGATCCGGTAGAGGAGGCCGGGTCCGCCGGGACGGACCCGCACCTCAATGACATCTGCAGTTGTCGAACGAAGCGCGATCCGAGCGATCGTCGTCTCGCCTGGAAGGTCTGACGGCAGGTACTCACCGCCCATGAAGAACGGGTGGATCCCACCGATGAACCGCCTTGGCCCCTCATCAAGCAGTGGGTCGAGCAACCACTCGGAAACGTCCTTACCAGCTTGGAGCGCCTCCTTCACCATGAGCCGCCGCGCCTCCCCCTTGATCCCGGAGAGGATCGCTGCTACCGGGTCGTCGTGGCCCCAGTAGCTAGCAGGACGGTAGTTCAGGTCGAAGTCTCGCGTGGTCTTCATGCGTGTCTCCTGCCGGGCCTGCCGGCGTCGATCCGCAAGAAGCGTCGGGAGGGACCGGGCGACCGGAGAGGTCGCCGCCCGTCCGCGCTTTAGAAGGATTGTCTCAAGGCCCAGCGCGCCTTCAAGCTGCGGAGTTCAAATCCGCGCTGGGCGAGCGAACGAGTCGCTCAGACAGCTGTTTGTGTCGGTATCCCCTGAGGTACCGTCAGAAGAACATGTTAGCAGAAGTTGTGCCGGGAGCGACCGGTCTTCGGACCGCTTCAGGTGCTAGACTCGCCTTACTAATTGGAACTTGTGTCTGCGTGAACGGTCCCGGCTACCACTAGCCTACGAGCATCGAGAACGCTTTCGAGACAAGAAGCCGGCAGGGGCGATCAATCAAGCTGGTGCTCGACTGTGAACAAGGTCCAGTCGACGTCACGGACTTACCCAATTCGCTTCACCTAGCCGAGCGTCACCCACAACCGTAATAGTAAGTAACCGAGCGGTTTACGCCCTGTCGCGGGCATCCTCGCTTCACGGTGCGATCCGTGCATGCCTCTCAAGCAGAGCTCGCGGCGGCATATACCGTCGCGCGCGATCTAACCTTCGCAGCGGGACCGGCCAGGGGGATGATCGCACATATGTCACATTTTAGCGGATTGCGTCGATCGCGACTACGAACATCCGTCGAAGCTCCTTCCATGAGTTCAAGGGAGCATATAGCCGCGCTCGCGTTAGCCATGTGCAATATCGAGGGCTCGGTGCTAGGTGCTAGAGAGATGAACGGCCTATGCCGGAAGCTGATTGTCGGGACAAGAAGCCTGAAAGCGGGAGATTATCAGGCTGCTGCAAGCCAGATTCGCGCCTTCACGCTCGAAGTCGAGGCGCTCATGCTTGCCGGGCGGATGAGCCATGAGTACGCCGATCCTATGCTGCAGCAAGCCAGTACCCTGGTGGCGAAACTCGCCGCGGACTGACTTGTTCGCGGATCAATTGTCTGTAACGCAATCGACGAGGCACAACGTGGCGCCCACAAGTCGCTCAGGAGGACTAAGCATGCAAAACGGGGAAGGTCGCGGCGGGCTGCTTGAGGCAGGCTACGATGGGCTAAAGCTTGAGCTTGAGGTCACCGAACACGACATCAAAACGCTACAAATAAGGGTGGGAAAGCTCCGTGCAGCCGTCGCTGCACTTCAGGACCTGGTTCAGGGACGAGCCGCGGCACCGTCGAACGGCGCGGCGGACGAGGGTGCGAGTCCGGTTTGGCTCAAGCATGGTTCGGCTATGTAGTGGAGCCTACCTGTGAACAATGTCTCCGTCGAACGGTTTAGCCGATTCAGCCTCGCTCGATCAACCGTGCGTGCCTCCGAAAACGAGCCGTCCTACCGGTCTAGAAGCGGTAGCCTTGTGAAGCCGAACATCTAGGAGGTCATCGTGTCTGCTTTTCGTTCTTTGGCCGTATCCACAGCGCTGACGATCTGCTTTCTGCCGAACACGTCGCTGCTTATCGGCCAGGAGCCGTCCCCCGGGGCCCAGCCCTCTTCAACTCGCGAATCGCTCCACGGACTGGATGGTGTACGGGTGCAGACCGCCTTCACCCTAGACAGGGAGGCCGTTGAGGCAAGCCCCAGCGAAGAGGCGGCGCGAGCCTTTATCGAAAGTCTGCTTGGCGCCGCAAACGTGCGGAGCCCGGGGCAGGGAGAGGTCTCACCGAGGCCCGCCTATCTGGAGCTTGATATCGGCGTCAGTACGTTGATAGCCAGCGGTGAACCCTTGGGGTGGGCGTATGTCTTGAGGCTCCAGGTCTTGCAGGAGGTCTGCGTCGAGGGCCTTCCGCGACCGTCGGGGTGCTCGGTCACACCGACCTGGGGGACCGGTACCTCGCAGCCCAGCATCGTTTCCGAGGATCTCGAGATGACGCTCTACGCGCAGGTGGCAGACGCGGTGGATCGGTTCCTCCGCGACTACGCGGAAGCCAACCCCACCTGAGGGATCTCCCCATCGTACAGAACTGTGAACAGTTTTCAAGTCGCTCCGCTGAAGTATGCCCCTTCGCCTACTGCTATGTAGTCCTGTAAAAAGCTGACAGATATCGTCTTACAGTCCATTGACGACATTTCCGATCACGGGTGCGGTCCGTGCGTGTCTCTCGAATTGGACTAGCGCACCGGTCTCGGGAGAACCGTCGTGCGCGCGATCTGTCTAGCAGTGAGGTGGAGCCATGCAGTATCCGGGAAGGGTCGCCCTCGCCGCGACTCTCGCCGTCCTTCATACAGCCTGTTCGGATTCTTACCTGCCGACGGGGCCTTCAGACGCTTCTCGGGCCGCGCTGAGCGTCAGTTCAGTCGAAGCCCTCGATGCCGAGGCCTTCCCCTGTGAGGCAGACGAGTCCCTCCTGCTGATTCAGGACATCGTGCCTTGGGGGGATGACACCGATCTGACTCACGGCGCGAACGTGGCTGAGCTGACTGCCCAGGGCGTCGATTTTTGTGCGGCCGGGTCCGAAGCGGTCACAGCCATGGACCTGAGCCGTTTCTCCACGGTCGTGATCTCAGCAGCGCAACACCAGGCCTTCTACGACAACATCTTCGCCTCCGGCAGCGTACACCCTGCGCTCAGTTCGTTCGTCGACGGCGGCGGAGTCCTCGTGGCCAACCTCGCGGATGTCGCCGCGGGCCCGGCCGGTGGAGGGAACTGGGACGGACAGGCGTTCGTCGGAGGCCTTCAGCGAGTCACGGCCTTCCGCAATCAAAACTCGATCGCTGACGGGTCCCATCCGATCGTCGCCGGCCCCTCGGACTGTCCGAGCGGCAACTGCGGCGAAATTAAGGACATCCTGGTCCGCCAGGATCTCGACAATTGGTTCCATTCCTCCCACGGCTACTTCACCAATCTTCCCGCGGGTACCTCCGTTCTCCTCACCCAGCCAGACGCGAACCTCGACGGCCAGCCCGAACCGATCATGGTTGAGTATCCCTTTGGCGGGGGCACAGTGATCGCGAGCTTAGTCACGACGGAACGGAGGTATTCCTGGACCCTGGGCCCCCGTAGCCTCAAGCTGCTGGCTAACGAACTGTCGCACGCGATATCCATCTCAACGCCCGTCGAAGAGCCTCCCCTAACCGCAAGCGAGCAGATCACCGCCATGACCGCCGATCTCGAGGGGCTCGTCGAGGCAGGAATGCTCAACGGCGGAAACGCCAACAGTCTGAAGCGCAAACTGATGGCCGCGGCGCGGAGCTTGGAGGCTGGCCGTACGCAGGCAGCGGCCAATCAGATCCGAGCGTTCATGCTCGAGGTCGAGGCTCTGATGCGCTCCGGTCGCCTGAACCGGGAGCACGGTCAATTGCTGCTCGAGGGCGCTGACGCTTTGCTGGCCACCCTGATTGCGGACGTAAGCAGCGAGGAGGGCGAATGATCATCACTAGGACAGTGAAGTCACTTCGGCATGAGCGCGGAGCGGCCCTCATCCAGGTCGCACTGAGCCTGGCGGTCCTGCTCGGCATGGGCGCGCTGGCTGTGGATCTCGGCATGCTCTACACGAAGCGTACCGGACTCCAGCGGACGGCGGACGCAGCGGCGCTCGCTGGCGCAAGCGCGTTCATCGACTTCCCCGTGACGATGGCTGAGGACCCGGCACGCCAGCGAGCTCTTGAGTACGCGTTGGCGCACAGCAACCCCCGTACCCCGATCTCGGCCGATCAGGTCGACATCGACGTGCTGCCGGCGGAGGAGAAGGTGCGGGTACGCGTCAACGGTACTTCGAACACTTTCTTCGCTCGAATCCTGGACGTCGATCTGGTGGATGTGGCCGCCGTAGCCGCAGCGGAGGCCGATGTCGGAGCAACCCAGGCTGTGTGCGTCAAGCCCCTGGCGATCCCCGACCGATGGCTCGACACGGACGACGACGATGGGAACCGAATCTGGGACGAGCCCGAAAGCTGGGTCTACGAGCCCGTTGCTCCGATGCTGGACTATTACGCCCAAGCGGGCTCGGGCAGCCCGACGGGCTACGGCAGCGACTTCACGTACGATATGATGAGCGATTATCCGCTGGACTACGGCCGACCGCTCACGATCAAGGCGGCGGAAGACACCGCAGATCCCTCCGACGCCCCAGTGGACTCCTTCTTTTTCCCCTGGGTCATGCCGATCTCCGAAGGCCGAATCGGCGAGTGCCGGTGGCAGTCCGACGGCGAGAGCGGCGCGGATCCGTACCGGGCCAACATATGCAACTGCAACATGGCTACGATCACGCTGGACCGGGAATACGAGACCGAGAACGGTGACATGGAGGGTCCGACGTTCCAGGGAATCAGGGAGCTCATGAAGATGGATCCGGACGCGCACTGGGATCCGGTCGCCAACGTGGTCAAGAGCTCGCATTACGCTGACAACACGAGCCCGCGGATCATCAAGATCGCCACGTTCGATCCTTCTGAATACATGAAGCCGGGAAAGACGAGTATCAAGTTCAACAACTTCCTCAAGGTCTTCGTCGAATCTCAGCCGACCGAGTTGGATCCCGTGCGGGCCCGCTTTATGGGGTTTACCTCCGGAGTCGGAGCGCCATCGACCTCAGGCGGCACCCTAGTCAAAGTGCTGCGGCTCGTGGAGTGACGAACCGATAAGACCCATCGGCTGGTAAGGATTCTCAGCTGGCACAGAAAAACGGAGGATTTCATGGACCCCAGATCGGCAATTCGCATGGCAGGTTTCGGAACCGCGGCGGCACTAGGACTTCTGGGCTGCGGCAGTGGTACTGGACCCGAGGGCACCGGACACGTCTCGGTGTCCTTGAGCAGGACAGCGTCGAGTGCCGTGAGCGCCGCCACCGGGCTTGGCTCGCCGGCCTTCGACTTGGTGCCGGTCGAAAGCGTCGCATCGATGAACGTTGGCGTCACGGCGGTCGAGATTCATCGCGTCGGAACCGACGAGGAAGGATCCGGCGGCGAGGCCGAAGGCAGCGGCGAGGGCGGGAACACTGGTGCGGAGGACGGTGGGCCCTGGATTCGGATCGATCTGACGACGGCCGGCGAGGAGGAGGTCGACATGGCGTCCCTTCCCGAGACCGACGCCGTCGCCTCCGGCTTCCAAGTCGCCGTAGAGGCCGTTCCGGCCGGCACCTACAACCTCCTTCGCCTCTTCTTCGACGGAGTCTCGCTGAGCCTGCTCGAAGACATGATGATCGACGGTGTGCTCTACGAAGCGAATACCGACCTGCCGCTCGAGATTCGCGTGCCCAGCGGGGATCAGAGCGGCATTCTCGTCCAGACCGGGTCGTTCGAGGTGCCCGAGGGAGGCACGGCCGGCATTCTCGTCACGTTCGATGCCGAGAACTCCTTGAAAAACGTGACCTCTAACGCCAATGGAATCTCAGTAACCCCGGTGATGACCGCAGAGGTTCAGATCACTCAAACACCTCCGGAAGCAGGATCGTAAGGACAGCCCTGTTTGACGGGATGATCGCCGCAGCGGCGGACCACACCCAGCTCACCGCGAAGGTCACCTTCGCGGTGAGCGCCTCCATCCCCTAAGTCCCATGTCTGTGGTGCAGGCACGCGCTGATAGCTCGGGCGGCCGCGCGCCGCTAGGGGGTGGGGTAAAAAGTGGGGTAAAAACGTGCGATGTCCTGTGGTTTTACCCCAGTTCAGATACGACGGAGGACGCCCGAAACACCGCGTGAATACTACATTTCGTCGTATCTGGCCTGTTGCTCAGCCCGACTACGGATCAGGAGGTTGGGAGTTCGAATCTCTCCGGGCGTATTCCTTATTTTTCGCCTCCAGTCCCCATTCGAGACGCTCGCCCGACCTGTCCCGCCCATGTAAGGATTCCGGCCTCTGGTGTCTCCGACTTATAGGAGGCGGCACTGTCACCTAGTCGAATAACTGAATGCCAGCGGCCTTCGCTGGATGGTGTTGCAGGCGTTGGGGCCGCCCCCACGGTCCGGAGTAGTAGAGGAGGTAGTGTCCATGGGAAGCCTCTCGAACGCTCCCCTCCGACTGATCACCTCCCAAGACGGCTCGACCGCCGTGTTCGTGGCGGGCGGCATGGTCGCCTTCCTGGCCACCGTTGCCCTGGCCGTCGACGTTGGGATGCTTCTCGGGTCGCGGACGGAGTCGCAGCGTGCTGCAGATTCGGCCGCGTTGGCTGGCGCGGCATCGTTCATCACCGCGCCGACGGACGCCGACCGGCCGCGGGCTTGGGCCATCGACTACGCCCAGAGGCACACCGTGAACGGGACACTCACCGATGTGCGCGCCGAAGACGTCGACGTGCTCATGGCCGAGAGAAAGGTCAGAGTGCGAGTCCGAAACATAGCGGCACGTGGCAACGCGATCAGCACAATCTTCGCGAGGGTGCTCGGCTGGGATGAGGTCAACGTGGGCACTTCGGCCGCCGCCGAGGTAACCCCGGCCGGCTCCGGGAATTGTCCACTTCCGCTCGCGCTGCCGGATCGTTGGACGGAAAACGACGCTGACAACCTGTGGGATGGATCGCCAACCGACCTCTACATCTCGTACTCGGGACCGGTCCCTTCCGATGGCTCGCTTGTCCAGTGCCCGGACGGCACCGGCTCGAGCGGTGTCGGGTGTGACTTCACCGGCTACTACGACGAAAACGTCAACAGCGGCGAACTGATCGAGATCAAGACGAGTGGCGGCGGCGCAGGTGGTGGGACCGGCAACAGCATTTGCACGGATCCGGCCAGCTGGCGTTGTTGGTACCAGCCTTACGCGATAGACGGAGGGCCCGGAGGCGGAGGGGCGAACGCGCTGGGACCTTGGATCGAGGGCTGTCCCGACGAGACCGTCGTCATCCACGGCCCGCCGAATCCCACGATCATCCACGCGGCCTCCGGATCCGGGAACGAACAGTCACTGGTCGAGCACGAGTTCAAGGATCTGGTCGACAACAATCCGGGCCAGTGGAACCCCACCAACCCTGGAGGGGCCTGCGCGACGAGCGACGGAGGGGACGGCCCATGTCTCGGCTCGGGAAACCCCCGCATCCGGTTCATGCCGCTGATAGATCCGACACAGGTCTCGGGGAGCGGGTCCAACGTGACCGTGCCGGTGGCGGCTCTGGCTTGCGTGTTCGTCGACAAAGTGGCCCAAGATCCAAATCGGGCTCATGGTCAGGGTCCGCCCGGTCGCTGGAACGTCTACATGCGCCTCACGGACAGTTGCACCGGGCTGGCCGGGGGGGGTGGTCCGATCCTCAAGGCGCTGAGGCTCGTGGAGTAGGCGAGAGACCTCCTCGCAGCCTCGTTCCCACCTAGAGGGCGGGCCGAGTGGCGAGGGCTCGCCACTCGTTCGAAGGCGTCCGTTCGGAGAGGTCCGTCAGTCGAGCGCGGCCCGGTCTGCGGGCACCGCTTCCTCGCCGGACTCCTGCTGGAGCTCCTTCGCAAGTCGTGAGATGCGGCTCAGCGCGTCGCGCTCCTTCCTGTGTCCGGGGGGAACGCGCGAAGCGACGCTCTTCCATTGCTCGGGAGTGAGAGAGCCGATGATCCGATCCCGTCTGCGGAGACGGTCGAGGAGGTAGTGGAGCTCGGCTTGGAGCCCGCTCCCGGTGGAGCTTTGCACCTTGTCGAGGATGTTCTCGAGGCGGCCGTTCATCTGGTCGCTGGCTCGACGCTCCCTTCGAATCTGTGCCTAAAACGGATACGGGCCCGGCAGGAATGCCGGGCCCGTACGGTCGGACCCCGTGCGCGACGCGGACGTCGCGCGCCTGATTTCGGCTCAGACGAAGCCGGCGCTGTCCCGCTCAGTCGTTAGGTGCTTGCAGCGAGCGAAACCTTACATGGCCGGTTCGCGAGTGCCGAGACAGTCCAGCGGTCATCTGCCTCAGGAGCTACTCCGTGCCGATGCCCTTCTTCCTGGGACTGAAGTTGGCTGACTCTGTGACAGGCGGCGTGGCGGCCGTGTCAGCCACCGCTTCGCTGCCGGCAACCGTCGTGGCCGATCCTGGCTCCGCCGGCGCCGTCGGTTGCTGGGCGCAGGCGACTGCTCCTCCGAGGGCCACGAGCAGGGCGAAGGCGATCGACTTCATGGGTTGCTCCTCGTACATGGTGAATCCGTTGGGAACCCCGTCCCTTTTCTTCAATCGACGGACGGATTTCGCCGATTTGCGGAGTTGATAGTTGCAGGGTTCGAGCCACCCGGGGCGGCGCCCCGTGTCGATCACATCCGGAAGGAGCGTTACTTCAGCGGCCGCTACCGTTTAGGCGATAGCCGGCCCAATAGAAAGGATGGCTGAATTCGGGGTGTGACATCATCCTAAGCTGGGCGCGCGCAAGAGCTTGCGGTGGAGGAAGCTCCCGCAGCTCCTCGTAAAAGAAGCCGGCCAGCAGAGCGGCGCTTTGATCTTCGACCCGCCAGAGGGTCGCCAACACGTTTTGCGCACCGACATACAAAAATGATTGCGCCAGGGTGGAGTAATCTTCCCCGCTATCGAAGCGCGTGGCCGTAGCCGGCCCCAGGCCCGTATCGCAGCCGGATAGGTAGATGAGAGGTGTCTTGATCTGAAGATCCAGGATCTCGTGGATCTCGAGCCGGCCATCGTCATCTGTGCTCTCCGAGCGCCCCGGAGCCAACTCGAGCCGTGAGAACAACGGATTGCGCGCGTTCATGACCGCGTGTGAGGCGAAATGCACGAGCCCGCCGCTTTCCAACACGCTCCGGAGCCGCTCTTCGGTGGCCGTCGCTCCCCGGTAGAAGAGCGCTTCAGGCCGGAGGGGCATGACCGCCTGCGCTTCCTCGTTCGTGGCGGGAAGCTCCCTCGGGAAGGGAGCCAACACGTACGTCACATCTTCAGCGAAACTGGTCTCCGGCCCACTCGTGCTTCGCGAACGAAGTTCCGGCAGGGAGGCGGCGGAGGGAAGGTGAAGAAGGGGGAGGATCTCGACGAGGCGTCGCCCGCGGGCGGGCTCGAGGAGCGCCGCGAACGGCAGGTACGTGAGCACCCCGTGCGGAACGAGGAACAGGACATCGGCTTCCGAGAGCGGAATGGAGCGGGCCGCGGGGGCGATCAGCGTCTCGTACAGCGCCTCGAGGACAGGAGCGGTCTCATCTGGGATTCCGTCGGGGTCGACCACGAGCTTCCGCGCGAGCCTGACCCTGCTTTCCAGATCCTCTCTCGCCGCTTCCGAGGAGACAACGAGAGATGTATCTCGCGTGACGATGAAGGCCACGACGCGATCGGGCATGACGAAGTACTCGAGGAGGACCTCACCCGGCTGCAGAGCCGCACGCACCTCGCTCTCGAGCTGATCCGCGTTACGCGGACTCGCGCTGTTCGAACCCCTTTCCGCCAAGCTGATCTGCAGGGTCTCGTATTCGCCTCGCGCCCTGGCCAGTCGAGCCCACAGCAGTGCTGCCGCGGTGTCGACGCCGACTCCGCCTTCGGCCTGTATCGCATCCAGGGTCGAGACGAGTTGGCCGATGCGGCGAAGCAGTTCCTCGGCGCGGCCGGCCTCTTCGGAAGCTTCGCCGGCGCGACCCGAGCGGCCGCGCAGGCTCACGTGCTCTCGGAGAGCCTGCCCCCGAGCCTGATCGGCGACCACGAAGGCTTCGGAGGTCATGCCGGCTCGCAGGAGAGCCGTCATGAGGTCGGCGTACGTCCTCTGGCGGGCCGCGGCGAACCCGGCTCTCATCGCTTTCGACCGGAAACTCCCGCGGACGCGCTCCACGGTGCTCACGGCGCGCCGGCCGACGGCGAGCGCCGAGTCCACCTCGCCGAGGTGAAGGAAGGCGCGCGCTCGCAGGGCTTGAGCCTCCCACTCGGTCTCGTAGTCGCCCTGAAAGAGACGGGGTCCCGCGTCGCCGATCGCCGCGATGACGCGCTCCGCCTCAGAGCGCTCATCGGATATGCGGGCAGCGGCCAGCGCGACGGCAGCGGCGGCGGATCGCGTCCCGAGCTCGCTCGCCAGCTCCCGAGCCTCGGCGAGGTGCGAATCTGCCCGATCCTGCGATCCGGCCGATTCTTCGAGTTCTGAGAGCACGACCAGGCCCTCCAACTCCTCGAAGCGAGCTCCGACACGTCGATGAGTCTCCAACGACCGCGTTGCCAGGTCGAGCGCCCGGTCCTCGTTGCCGAGCTCGGCAAAGATCTCGGCCTGTGCGCGCAGGCTGCGACCGAGTTCCGTTTCGAGACCCGTGTCAGCATAGATGTCCTGCGCTTCGGCATACAGTTCGAGGGCCCTGACGCGATTATCGGCAGCGACGTAGAGCTCTGCGAGCACCGCAAGGTCGTTCGCCTCCTGCTGCCTGAGCCCCTGTGATCGAGCGATGGCCAGAGCGCTGTCGTACATGACGTGTGCTCCGCCGAGATTTCCCAGTACCGCGTAGGCGCTCCCCAGCTGACCCAGTGCGTTCTCCAGGCCCGTCGGGTAGTCGATGTCGCGGTACAGTCCGATCGCCTCCTGCAGAAGAGGAATGGCGTGGAGCGGCTGGCCGACCATGATCTCCAGAGCACCGAGGTTCGTGAGAGCGTTACCCGCCATCACGCCGTCGTCCAAAGCTCGGCCAGCTCTGAGCATCGTGGCGTAACCCTCGCGCGCCTTGGCGAACTCACCCCACTCGGTGGCGACGAGAGCGAGGTTTCCGGAGGCTCTCGCTGCCCCTGCCGCGTCGTCGACTTCGTTGGCGGCATCGGCGGCCTGCCCGAATAGAGTGGCGGCATCCTCGAATCGGGACTCGTCCCACGCCACCAATCCGAGTGCGTTGTAACTGCGCGAGATCTGGTCGTGGAGGCCCGCTTCCAGCTTGGCCGCCAGAGCCTTCTCGCCCAGCTCCCTTGCCTCCGAGTAGCGGCCTTGCCGCCACGCGGCGAGCCCCAGCCACGTCGTGGCTCGCGCCCGCGCGGCCACATCACCCACGGCGGTCGCATCGACCTCGACCGATGCCAGGATGGAGCGAGCGCTGTCGTACTCCCCGTCGTAGTAGATGTCGAGTGCCGTCGAGAGACGGGATTCTAGGCTGGAGGACTCGGAGGTTGGTGTGGAGGCCGGGATCTCTTCCCCGGTGGGTCGGCCGAACTCGAGCGTGTCATCGCACCCCCCCGACGCGGCCAGCGTGAAAACAGCCAGCCGGCAGCCGAAGGAGCGTGGAATCAGGGTTCGGCCCAGAAGCGACTCGCGTCCGTCGTGGCGGTCGTGCCGTCAGTCAGCAATGCTTCGACGAACCAAAAGTAGCGATCGCCCGGCTCTACTTCGAGGTCCGCCGGGAGCCTGAGCAAAGTGTCGGTGGTCGATCCGCTCCAAACGAGGTCGCCGCGCTCGTCCGTGACGGTAAGGCTGTAGAAGGCGCCGGGCGCCACCCCACGCCAGAGGAAGACCGCGCCGGCCAGCGATTCGACCCGGGCTCCGTCGAGTGGCGCGACCGTCCCGAACTTCCGGACGCCTTCTTCCACGGCCAGCCCGCCGTCGCGCAGCATGGTCTCCCTCTGCGCGAGATCTCGCTCGACGCTCGGTCCGAGGAGCAGGACGCCGGTCAGCGCCGCCGCGGCCGCACCGATGCCGCCCGCCACTCGCGCACGGCGCTGATGCCGCGCGTGACGCAGCACGCCGGTTACCTGGATAAGCTCGTCGCGGCACAGGCCGCAGCCTTCAAGATGAGTTTCCACGCCAGCCGCATCGGAGCCGCGTCCGGCTCGGCTTGCGTAAGAGGCCATCTGTTCGCTTGTCAGATGTGACACGATGCCAACGCTCCAAACGGGGATCTGGGTTCCTTCAGGAGTGGGATGACAGAAACGGCCGAAGTCTTTCTTCCGCCGGGACGCCGGGCTGCGGCTCGCGCGTGGGTGCTCATGGGAGGGAGTCCGACACGCCCAGTTCCCGGAGCCGCAGACGGAGCTCTTCGAGCACCTTCTTGAGCCTCCGGTAGACGTGGAAGGGCGATGGGAAACCCATCGCGTCGGCGATCTCGCGTGCCGAGCGCCCGTCTTCGAATCGGAAGCGGAGCAGAAGTCGATCCCGGCCGTCCAACGATCCAATCGCCTCCTGCAACGCGACCTCGAGCTCTCTCCGGCGCACATCCGCTTCCGGGTCGGCGCTCGTCCGATCGGCCGTTCTGGCGATGTCGAGCTCCTCGGTAACCAGATCTAAAAGCCGCCTTCTCTCTCGAGCACGCTGCTCGTCGTGCGGGTCTTCACGCCGGTCCTTTCGTTTCACACGGCCGTAGCGGCTGCGCTGGTAGTCGATGCAGAGCCGTCGGGTCACGACCACGAGCCAGGCCTCGAACCTGCCCGCAGTCGTTCGCGCGTAGGTCCTCAGCCGCTGGTAGTCATCGCGGCTCAGTCCCTCGAGGACGAAGGCGTATTGATCCATCGCCTCGTCGTAGTCCGAGCTCACGGCCCTGACCGTCGACAGGATGAGTCGGCTGTGACGGTCGACGAGCTCCTGCCAGGCCGCCTCGCGCTGAGAGTCGTGCGGAGACTCGAGTACACGAGCCACTTCCCGGGGCACCCGCCGGGACACCCCGCCCGCCTCAGTTTCGCTCACTCCATCCCTCGACAATCGCATTCACGCGCAAATCCAGCAGGTCGGTCCGTCATTAGTTGATAGGCAGTTGATGCGACTTGATAACGCGTTGACACGCTCGCCGCGCATCTCCGAGAGCCGGGGGTCGAACTGGCGAACGCCAAAGAGATCAGGTGGACAAATGGCCGAACATAGCTCACCGCAGCCGTTCGACGAGGTGGACCTGATCGCGCGGCTCCGCACCCGGTCGCCGCGTGCCCTCGAAGAGGCGTACGATCGGTATGGGCCGATGGTCTACGAGACAGCACACCGCATCACGGGCTGCCCAGCTGAGGCCAGCGACATCGTTCAGGAAGTGTTCCTCCGGCTTACCTCGAGCGTTCAAACGTTTAGCGGCCGTGGGAGCTTCACGGGCTGGCTGCGGAAGGTCGCCTTGCGAGCGGCCCTCATGAAGTGTCGAGCCAGGCGACGCCGCGCGGAGGTTTCCCTCGAGCAGGCGCCGCTTCCCTTTACCCGCCGGCACGCTCCGGCCCCTGTGGACAGCATCGCGCTCGAACAGGCACTTGCCACGCTTTCCCCCTCTTTGCGCACGGTCTTCCTGCTCAAAGTGGTCGAGGGCTACTCGCACGACGAGATCGCCGAATCTCTGGGCATCAGGCGAGGCACGTCGGAGGTGCGGCTGCACCGGGCGCGTCAGAGTCTCCAACAACAGCTGACCGCCTGAGACTCTCGCCACAGAGCCCGACACAGAACTCTCAAGCCAACTACATTCCGCCACCGACGGCTCCCGAGCGTCCCGCTTAACGCGGGGACAACGTACGCGAACTCCCTCAAGAGCCGCCAATTTCCGGGAGCACGACAGTCGTGCTGCCGGTACCCGGTTTCCTTACTGTATGCGTAGTATGGCACGCTTGGGCGTGAGATGAGCTGGAGTTGTTATCAATAATAGTTATTGATACGTTCCGGCCTTCATGCGACGTTGATTTCAAGATTGGCGAGGACCTCGAGGGAGAACGGAGAGGGCATATGAACCAGAAGGTGCAAGACGCGATTAACGAGCAGATAGCCGACGAGTTCTACGCATCATACCTGTACCTTTCGATGATGGCGTACTTCGAGGCGGAGAGCCTCGGTGGCTACGCCCAGTGGATGCGCATGCAGGCGGAGGAGGAGCATGCTCACGCCATGAAGCTCGTCGATTTCCTGATTGAGCGCGGCGGGCGCGTGCAGCTTCGGGCGATCGAAAAGCCGATGGCCGAGTTCGAGTCGCCGCTGGCCGTCATGCAGGCAGCTCTTGCACACGAGCAGAAGGTCACCGAGAGCATCAACAACCTGTATGAGCTGGCTGTCACCGAGCGCGATTACCCGGCGCAGGTGATGCTCCAGTGGTTCGTCACCGAACAGGTGGAGGAGGAGGCCAGCGCCGGCGCGATCGTGGACCAGCTGACTCTCGCGGGCGATTCGGGGAGCGCCCTGCTCATGCTCGATGCCAAGCTGGGGCAGCGCACGACCGCCACCTGACCGCTTTTCCAACCCCGATCCCCCTGCACACGGAGCCCCGTTCGCGCTCGACGCCCGGGGCTCCGGCGCATCCCGCTCGCGCGGCGAGATGATGTCGCCCAGGCGTCGTTATATTGGGACGGGCGAAAGGAGCATAATGGTCGCGCTCGTTCTGCATCAGGCGGCGGCCGAGTACGTGGGCATAATCCTGAAGGGCATTCCGACGTCGCTCGATGCCGGAGCCCGCATGGTGTCGGGCTTCGTGACCGATCACCCGGTGTTGTCGCTCGGCAGCCTTCTCGGGATGCTCGTGCTGTGGGTGCTGCTATCCGGAGGCGGACGCCGCGGGTAGGGTACGCGCGGCATGACCACGCTTGTTGGCGAGGCACCCCTCGGGTGAGGGGTGGATTCAGGCTGGCAGGCGGGCTCCCCTTCTGCAGGACTCCACGTACTCCGCTTCGGCTTCGGCGCAGAGGGCGGCCCGCGTGTCGTTGTCGGCCACTAGCGTGGCGATCTCCTCGCCCAGTCCCCTATAGCACATCGCCTTGTGGCCCGGGTCGTCGACCACGCGGCAGAACGCGAGGCCGCTCTCCGCCTCCGATGTCCAGTCCACGAATGCCTTGACGACTCCTACGTAGCACCAGCCCCGATACGGCTCGCTGCCGGCTCGGCAGTGGCGTTCCGCTTCCTTGGGGTCCTTGGTTCGAGCCGTGACGTCCCGGCCGAGACTCTGATGGCAGGTCGGCCGCATTCTCGGAGGCGCGACATCGCAGCTTCGCGACGCGGCCACGAGATCGTTGCCATTCAACCAGAGCATGAGCGATGTCTGCATCAGGTAACACTGATGCTCGTAGCGGTCGTCCATCACCGAGCACGGGTACAGCGGATCGGCGGGATCCACCGCCTTCCAGGGCTTCTCGCCAGCCATCCCGCGATCTGCGCGACGGTCATGGCCGGCCGCCTCGTCCCCGCCGTCTGACGGGGTGTCCTCAGCGTCGCCGGCGGATGTCAGCATCATGGCAGGATGGTGTGGCATGGTGGCCGCCATGACGTTCTCCATGAACGCTCCGCCATAGCAGGATTGTCGCTCCCAGTTGTCGCTCAGCAGATCACAGGCCTCGAGCGCCCGAGGCAGGTGATGATCGAAGTACATCGTCAAGCCGTGGCCCATGCCATGGATGCACTGGAAGAGGATCCACCGGCCCTGCTCGTCGTCCTTGTAAGGCTCGCAGAGGTCCCCGACGACCGCGGCGTCGGCGCTGCCGCGATCCTCGAAATAGGCCTGGATAACGCCGTGGTAGCATCCGGACGAGAAGCTCTCGGTGCAGCTCGAGAAGGTCTCGGCGACATCCGGCGACATCTCGTACGCCTCGATTCCGACGTGATGGGCATAGACGTGAGCGTCGCGAGAGACGTCGCGATCCAGGAGGACCAAGTAATCCAACGTGGTCATCGTGGGTCGCACCCCGACCCTTCCGAGCTCGAGGGTGAGTCCGGCCTGGTAGCATTCGATCTTCTCCTGTCCCGCTAGGTCGCCGCACTCGGCGAGGAGCGCGCGCGCCTCCGGCGCCGAGTCGGCTGGGACACCAGAATCTCCGTCACCGAGATCGGCCACGTCGAGCGTCGAAAGGAGCCGACCTCGACCCACCACCGCGATCGTGACGACCGCCACGACGGTCAGGAAGACGGCGCCGGCGAGGAATCGGAAGTTTCGAGATGAAGAGGTCATGCTCGAGACTATACGTCGGCCACGAGGCCACGGTCCACCTCGTCGCACCTCCGGCAGCCACAGAGCCCCAGGGCGACGTCGAGCTCCTTACGGAGGATCTCCAGGACCTGGCCGACGCCCTCCTGGCCGTTCGTGGCCAGCCCCCACAGGATGGGCCGTCCCACGAGGACCGCCTTGGCGCCGAGAGCTAGAGCCTTGAGAATGTCCGTTCCGCGCCGCACGCCGCCGTCCACGAGGATCGGCAGGCGCCCGTCGACCGCCTCGGCCACGGCAGGGAGGGCCTCGATGGTCGCAACGGAAGTATCCAGCTGCCGGCCGCCGTGGTTGGAGACGATGATGCCCGCCGCGCCGTGCTCCACGGCGAGCCTGGCGTCGTCGGGGTGCACGATGCCCTTGATGACGACGGGAAGCGTGGAGATGTTGGCCAGCCACGCCAGATCGCTCCAGTCGAGCGTCGGATCGAAGAGTGAGACCACGTAGTGCGCGAGGCCGGAGTCGGAGTCGGACCGGTGGATCTCGTCGAGTCCGCTCGGCATCAGGTTCGCCATCTGGAGACCGCTCGGCAGGTGAAAGCGGTTCCGCACGTCCCGCTCCCGCGTCGGCCAAACCTGTGCGTCCACGGTGAGCACGATGGCCGTGCATCCCGCCGCCTCGGCACGCTCTACGAGGCCGCGCGTGGCCTCCCGATCACGGTAGACGTACAGCTGAAACCAGAGCGGACCCCCGATGGCTGCGACCTCCTCGATGCTGCAGTTGGAGAGCGTGCTCAGCGTCATGATGGTCCCGGCCGCGACCGTCGCCCTCGCCGTCGCGAGCTCGCCGTCGGGGTGAGCGAGCTGGTGAAACGCTGTCGGCGCCACGAGAACCGGCATGGAGATCCGGCTGCCGAGCACGTCCGTCGACAGGTCACGCTCGCTCACGTCACGCAGCACTCGATGGTACAGCCGGAGGCGATCGTAGGCGTCGTCGTTCTCCGCGAGCGTGATCTCGTCGAATGAGCCGCCTCGATAGTAGTCGTACGCCATGGCGGAGAGCTTCTCGCGCGCGGCAGACTCGAAATCACGGATGCTTATGAGCTCCATCATTCCTATTCCGTACCGGGTGATTCTTCGCTCAGGACCCTGGTGATCGCGCGCCTCCAGCCCGTATAGAGAGATTCCCGTCGGTCCTCCGTCATGGTGGGCTCGAACTGCCTTTCGCTCTGCCAAAGATCATCGATCTCATCCAGGCTGCCGAAAACGCCCGCATCCAAGCCCGCGAGGTACGCAGCGCCCAGCGCGGTGGTCTCGGTCAACTTCGGCCGCTCGACCGGAAGCGCCAGGATGTCGCTCAGGAACTGCATCGCCCAGTCGTTGGCCGCGAGCCCGCCGTCCACGCGTAGGCTGAGGAGATCGGCGCCGGAGTCGGCGGCCATGGCACCCATGAGGTCGCGCGTCTGATAGCACACCGCCTCCAACGCTGCGCGCGCGATGTGCGCGACGCCGGTGCTGCGGGTGATCCCGAGAATGGCTCCTCTGGCGTCGGGGTCCCAGTAGGGCGCGCCCAAGCCGACGAACGCGGGGACGAGATAGACCCCGCCCGTGTCCTCGACGCCTTCTGCCAGGGCCTCGGTTTCAGCTGCCTCGTCGATAACGCCGAGTCCGTCTCGGAGCCACTGAATCGCCGCCCCGCCGACGAAGATGCTTCCCTCCAGCGCGTAGGTCGCGACGCCGTCCAGGCGCCAGGCGACCGTGCTGAGGAGCCGGTTGCGGGACTCCATCGGTTCCGAACCCGTGTTGAGAAGGGCGAACGTCCCCGTCCCGAAGGTGCTCTTGATCATCCCCGGAGTGAACGCCGCCTGGCCGAAGGTCGCGGCCTGCTGATCTCCCGCGACGCCCCGGATCGGTATCGGCGCACCGAAGAGCTCGGAGGAGGACTCGCCGAAAGAGCCCGAGCTGTCCCTCACCTCGGGCAGGATCATCTCCGGAATGCGGAAGAGGGCGAGAAGATTGGAGTCCCACGCCTGCTCGTGGATGTCGAAGAGCAGCGTGCGGCAGGCGTTCGTGGCATCGGTGGCGTGAACCCGGCCTTCGGTGAGCCTCCACAGCAGCCACGTGTCGATCGTTCCGGCGGCGAGCTCGCCCCGCTCCGCCGCCGCACGCGCGCCGTCGACGTGATCGAGAATCCAGGCGAGCTTCGTCGCCGAGAAGTAGGGGTCGAGGAGAAGCCCGGTCGTCCGCCTCACGCCGTCCTCGTAGCCCTCGTCTTTGAGCCGTCGACACTCGCCGGTCGTCCGTCGATCCTGCCACACGATCGCGTTGTAGATCGGCTGTCCATCCGCGCGGTTCCAGATGACCGACGTCTCTCGCTGGTTGGTGATCCCGATGGCCGCCACGTGCGCCGGGTCCGTGGCCGAGGCGGAGATCGCTTCGCGGCAGACCGCCAGCGTGTCCAGCCAGATGCGCTCGGGGTCGTGCTCGACCCACCCAGACCGGGGAAAGATCTGCGGCAGCTCGCGTTGGGCGCGTCCCAGCGACCGCCCCGCCTCATCGAACACGATGGCCCGCGAAGAAGTCGTGCCCTGATCGATCGCCAGGACGACCTGCGGGTTCAAGAGCGTGGCCGGCCATCGATGGCCGCCAATAGATGAATGGCTATCTTGGTCCTCCGAATCGGGCGTGTCCCGGCAGAATAGACCGGATCGACCCGAGATTCCACCAGTGTGGGGAGAGCGACGTGAGGCGGCATCCGAGATGAGCGGCGGCAGCCCGACGCGAGCCTGGTTCCAAACCTACGGGTGCAAGGCGAATCAATACGACACCGAGCGCATGCGACAGGAGCTCGAGCGCTCGGGCGCCGTGGCGGTGACTTCAGCGGCGCGCGCCGACGTGGCCGTGGTCAATACCTGCACGGTCACCGCCGAGGCCGATCGCGATGCCCGCCGCATCATCCGGAAGCTGGGCCGCGAGCACCCAGGACTTCGCATCGTCGTGGCCGGTTGTTCCGCCGCTCTCAGGGAGAGCGAGTACTCGGCGATGGACGAGGTCTGGCGCGTGGTCCCCGGGCAGGACGCTGCCGCCGTGGCGCGAGCCGCGGGTCCGCTGCGGCCCGCAGAGGCGAACGGGGCCGGGCTCGTCGAGCTCCGCGGGTCGGATCGGGCTCTCCTGACCCGCTTTCGACGAGGCACGCGGGCGTGGCTCAAGGTGCAGGATGGCTGCGATCGGCGGTGCTCCTTCTGCGCCACCCGCATCGCCCGCGGAGCGAGTAGATCCCGCGATCCCGATGAGCTGGTCCGCGAGGCCGCACTACTCGGCCGGAAGCATCCCGAGATCGTCATCACGGGCATCCACATCGGCCACTATGGGCTGGACATCGCCGAGCCCGCCTCGCTCGCCCTCTTGTGCCGCCGCCTGTTGGACGAGGTGCCGGACGTCAGGCTGCGACTGGGCTCCATCGAGGCCACCGAGATCGACGATCCGCTCGTCGATCTGCTTGCCGAGTCGGGAGGCCGCCTCGTGCCCCACCTGCACGTGCCCATGCAGAGCGGGAGCGACACGGTCTTGAGACGCATGCGCCGCTGGCACACGCGCGAGGCGTATCGCTCGCGGATCCTGGAGATTGCCTCACGCCTCCCCTACCTCGGGCTCGGAGCGGACATCATCACCGGCTTTCCCGGCGAGACCGAAGCCGATCACGAGGGTTCCCGGAGTCTCGTGGAGGAGCTGCCGTACACCTACCTGCACGTCTTCCCGTTCTCGGCCCGACCCGTCACCGCGGCGAGCTCCCTGCCGAATCAGGTGCGGCGGCGCGTGAGGGCGGCACGAGCGCGCGACTTGAGGGAGATCGGCCTGTCGAAGGGGAGATCGTATCGAGCTTCACGCCTGGGCTCGAGGGCTCACGTCGTCGTGGAGACGGCGACCGTGAGCGGAACGAGCGCGCGAAAGGCGACGGGGACGACCGAAGATTACCTGCGCGTCGAAATCCCACCGGGAAACGGAGCGGAGGGCCAGCCTATCCGATCCGGCGTCGTGCTGAGTGGGCTCCT
The DNA here is from genome assembly GCA_039587445.1 of Gemmatimonadota bacterium. Taxonomy (GTDB): domain Bacteria; phylum Gemmatimonadota; class Gemmatimonadetes; order Palauibacterales; family Palauibacteraceae. The sequence continues at coordinate 6,587 of JBDHIM010000006.1, read as the reverse complement.
GGCAGGCTACCCGGATCGGCTGCAGCTGCGCGCTTGAGGGAGATCGGCCCTCGCGCCCAGCGCGCGAGGGCCGACGGGCGCGCGGCTAGCGAAGAACCTCGAAAGGCACCGACGTTCGCGTGTTGGCCCACTCCAGGAGGAGCGTCCCCTCGTCCGGGCCCCGCGGATAGAGCACGATCCGGAAGCTCTCGACCGGCTCCTCCAGCTCCTCGACCTCCATCTCGACGCGAGCGAGGTCCATGTCCGGGTGGTATTCCGTGCCCCACTGTCCGGTCTGCCGGCTGACGACGAGCGTCCACTTGTCGGGGTCGGGGATCGTGTAGAGCGTGTATTCGCCGGCAGGCACCTCAGCGTCTCCGATTCGGAGGTTCGCCTCGGTCGAGAACGACGTGGCCTCGTTCGCGCCCGTGCGCCATACCTGGTTCCATGGAACCAGGCCGCCGAAAATCACCCGATCGCGCACCGAGGGGCTCGAAAACGTCACCTTGATCTGCCTGCCCGCCAACTCGAGCTCGCTCGAGTCGGGGGGGCTCAGGCGTTGTTGGGCCCCGAGACCAGGTGCCGCCGCCAGGACGACGATGAGGCCGAGACCGGCCGCCAAACCGAAGCGTGCTGTCGTCATCTTCGAGTCTCCTCGCTCGTTGCCCGCCATCCTTCTGAAACGAATCTAACCTCGTCAGCCGGAAGAAGCGGGCTACGCGCCCTTCAGGGAGCCGCCTCCGTCGACGACGAAGATCGCGCCGGTGACCCAATCGGCGGCCGGGGAGACGAGGTATGTCACCATGTTCCCGATGTCTTCGGGGTCGCCCATCCTTCCGAGCGGAATCGCCTTCTTGGCGAACTCCTCGGTGGCGCGCTGGACGGCAAACAGATCGGGTGCCGCATCGTTGGGCGGCGTGAAGGCCTGTCGCACGCCCTCCGTCGGGATCGGTCCCGGCGCGACGGCGTTGACGGTGATCCCGTGCTCCGCCCATTCGAGCGCCAGCGTGCGGGTCAGCGCATCGATACCGGCCTTGGCCGCACACGCGTGAGCCATCTGAGGCCATCCGCGATAGTGCAGGGTCATCGATATCGAGACGATCCGACCGTAGCCGGCGTCACGCATGAATGGAAACACCGCTTGGCTGGAGAAGAAGGTGCCGTACAGATCCGTCTCGACCACGGCACGCCATCCGTTCGGGGAGAGGCTCTCGGAGGGAGCGTAGAAGTTTCCCGCCGCGTTGTTGACCAGGATGTCGACGGAGCCGAAGCGTTCGGCCGTCGCAAGCACGGCGTTCCGGATGGAATCGGGCTCTCTTACGTTGGCTTCGAGAGCGAGCGTCTCGATCCCCGCCTCGCGCAGTCTCTCCGCCGCGGCCTCCAGTCTCTCCAAGCTTCGGCTGGCGATCGCGACCCTTGCGCCGGCGCCTCCGAGGCAGGCGGCGATTCCCAGCCCGATGCCGGAGCCTCCTCCGGTGACCAGCGCGGAGCGACCCTCGAGGATCCGCGGGGCGAAGACCCGACTCTCGTTACCCATCGAATCCCCCGGGCCAGAAAATCGGGGGCACCGGAATGCCCCCGAAAGAAAGGAACCTCAAACGGCTCGTTGGCCTAACCGGCGGTCAGCAGGCTCACGAGCTCGCGAAGCCCACCGCGCCGTCCGCCGAGACGGTGAAGTTGATCCACATGCCGGTGGCGGCGTGAGCCGGGATGTAGCAGACGAGTGTGTAGGCGCCGGCAGCGTCAGCCGTGAAGCTGATCGACTCGGACGCGCCCGGCTGGGTGGCCTCCTGCATCGACGTCGCGTTGGAGCTGATCGCACCCGCGAACACCGGCTCCGGATTCTGGAACGTGGCGGGAAAGTTCCCGGTCCCGGAATCCACACCGATGCTGTGCGCGATGTTGGGATCGTCGTTCCTGAAGTTAATGACGACGTTGTAGCCGGCTGGAACCACGATCGTCCCGTTTCCACGAGAGTAGCCGTTGAAGTTCCACCGGTTGTTCGAGTCGTCCTTTCCGGCGACGATCTCGAGTGTCACCGTCATGCCGGCCTCATCGACCGACATCCAGTCCGGCACGCTCAGGCTTGCGGCCGGGGCTTCGGTCGCGGCAGGCTGCTCGGTGGCCGGAGCCTCCCCGCTTGCGGCGCCATCTCCCCCGCCGCCACAGCCCACGGCGGCGATCCCAAGGGCGGCGACCAGGCTGGATGTAAAGAAGCGATTCATGTGTTTCCATTCCTGTGAGTGGAGTCCATAAAACGAAACGCCGCGGATAGCCGCAGCGAATACAATATAGTGTCGCGCTCGGGCGGCGGTAAGCTCATCGTGTCACGTAGGCCGGCCTCGAGGCGTTCGAGCGGCGGAGTACACCGGATCGACCGGTTGGGTTTCGCCCTGCAAACAGCGTCAGGGCCCGCGTGAGTACGATCCTTGCTACCGTTGAGTCTCCGAACGGACGCGGAACCTTCATGTAGGGTGTGGAGTTTTATTTCTGACCGCGGTGCTTCTTGCGCCGCACCCCAGGAGCGCCGCAGGCCGGCGTTCCTTTCGATTCCCGCAGGCCGAGCAGGTCTCGGCTCACTGAGGCGGGAAGACCCTATCGAAGACGCTCCGAGCAGCTCCGCCGGCTCCATCGCTGGCGGCGGCCGCAGGATCTGTTTCCATCGGAGCCGCGTTCTGCCAGAGATGGCGTACAACTCAGAGGAGAAGTGGTGAGCGAAGAAAGTGACAGGGCGAATACCATTACGGCTCAGACGAGTCACCAGCACGATTCAAGCGTGCAGCCCGATTCGGAGGGAGGCACCTATCTAGGTGTCCTCCAGGTGCTGGGAAACAGCGCCGGCTTCATACGAAACGCCAGAGCCGGTTACCTGCCGAGCGACGACGACATCTACGTCAGCCAGAAGATCGTCGGCCGATGGCGCCTCCGAAGCGGGGATGAGATCGTCGGGATCGCGGGCAAGGCGCCCGGCAACGGCAAGAGCCCGCCTCTTCGAAAGCTCTTCGCGGTCAACGGTCGCCCGCCTGACCAGCTCGGTCATCGGCGACAGTTTCACAGGCTGAGCGCCCAACACCCCGACGAACAGCTTATCCTCGAGTGCGGCCTCACTCGACGCGGGCGCACGGACTACACCAACCGAGTCATCGACCTTTTCTGTCCGCTCGGAAAGGGCCAGCGAGCTCTGATCGTGGCCCCGGCAAAGGCCGGTAAGACCATGGTGCTCCAGGCCATCGCGGAAGGCATCGTGACCAACCACCCGAATGCCCACCTTTTCATCCTTCTCGTCGACGAGCGTCCCGAAGAGGTGACCGAGATGGAGGCGTGCGGCTTCGGCGAGGTCATCTCTTCGAGCTTCGACCACCCAGCCCAGCGCCACGTCGCGGTCGCCGAGGCGACCCTCGAGCGGGCGCGCCGTCGAGCGGAGATGGGTGAAGACGTGGTTCTCGTCCTGGATTCGATCACGCGGCTCGCTCGCGGCTACAACTCGGTCGAGGAGGGCACGGGGAGAACGCTCTCGGGCGGACTGGACGCCGGCTCCTTGGACAAGCCGAAGCGCTTCCTGGGCAGCGCCCGCAAGATCTCTCCCGATCAGGGCGGTGGCTCGCTCACGATAATCGCCACGGCGCTGGTCGACACGGGCTCGAGAATGGACCAGGTGATTTTCGAGGAGTTCAAGGGAACCGGCAACAGCGAGCTCTTGCTGAGTCGGGAGCTCGCCGATCGGCGAATCTACCCGGCGATCGATCTGGCCGGGAGCGCGACGCGGCGGGAGGAACTGCTGCTGAGCGAGGACGCGCTCACAGTCTCACATGCGATGCGCCGAGAGCTGAACAACCTCACCCCGGTCGACGCGATGTCCGAGCTCCTCGGGCTCATGCAGCGACACGACTCGAACGACGATTTGATCGGACGGGCCCTCTCGAAACTCTAGCGGCGAGAGGTCTCCGGCTCCGTCGAAGTCCCCCCTGAGCCCTGTTCGCTCTGGCGCCCAGGGCGGCAAGAGCTCTCGCTAGATTCCAAAGACTCTGCCCTGCTGCCAAGTCGCTCGCGCAACCTCCGTTCGTGGTGGATGACCTCGAACGCCGTCGCCTCCAGAAGTCCGAGCTCCCTTCGGTCAGGAGACGCGCGCTGAACGATCGCCCGAAAGCTCCTCATCTTCGGGACCCGATCGACGCCGGTGAACAGACCCAGCGTCTCCATGGCCTCTCGCCATAGCTCGAAGAATCGCTCGAGCTCTTCGCTGGATGCCGGAGGCACTCGACGCTGCCGCTTTTGTCCGAGATCGGGCTCCTCCGATCCGGTCTGCTCCACCGCCGCGTTCCGGAGCTCGTAGAAGACGATCAAAGCCGCGTGTCCCAGGTTGAGAGAACTGTGTTCCGGGTTCGTGGGCACGTTGATGACGGCCTCGCACACATCCAGCTCGGCATTCGAGAGCCCTCGGTGCTCGGGGCCGAAGACAAGCGCGATCCTACTGCCTTGCAGAGCCCTGCCGACGAGCTGCCGTCCCGCCTCGCCGGCGAGCATCCACTGTTGCTTGCTGGACCGTCGCCGAGCAGACGTGCCGACGACGAGCTGGGCGTCCGCCACCGCCGATGCCAGATCGTCGTGCAACTCCGTGCGCGCCACGAGATCCTCCGTATCGTGAGCGATGCCCTCGATGCGGTAGGCGTCGAACTCGGCCGGGCGAACGAGTCGGAGCCGGCCGAGCCCCATGTTCTTCATCGCGCGGATGACGAGGGCGATGTTGACGAGGTCCTGCGGCTCCTGGAGAACGACGCGGAACCGGTCGAGAGCTGCCCTCGGCTCGCCGGTCATGCCGAGCGGCGAGGCGGCTCCAAGCGGGCGAGGGCTCGGAGGTTTCCGCCGACACGGATGAGCATGAGGACCAACATCACCAGGGCGCCGACGGCCCCGAAGATGTCGAACAGCGTCAGTGAAGTGCCCGCCATGTCGAAGCGCATCGGCCCGAGCCCGATGGCTACCGTGTTCATCCCGATGAGGGCCACCCTGGCCTCCGTGGGCCCCAGAACCGCGTACCCGAGCCGAAACTCGCCGAGCACGTAGGTCTCCAGGTAGACGTTGATCGACATGATCAGATAGAGGATGACGACCGCGAGCCCGATCGAGAGGAGCATGTATGGGGAGAGACCGAGTCCGATCCCGATCGCTGCCGTCGAGTAGGCGTCCGTTATGTGGTCGAGATAGTAGCCGTATCTCGGCCGCTCGATCTTGCGTACACGCGCCAACGTTCCGTCGAGACTGTCGCCGTACCACTGGATGACGAGTCCGAGGCTCGCGCCCCAAAGCCAGGCCGGGTTGCGGTTTGAGAGGATGTACGCGACCCCGATCCAGGTGGACGAGAGGAGGCCCAGTGCGGTGAGGTGATCCGGGACGACCCACGCGGGAAGCGCTCTAGCCAGGCGCGGCAGGACCCGGCGCTCGAAACCGGCGAGAAGGAAGGGTGCAGTTCGCTCGTGTTGAGCGTCGGGGAGCCGTTCGTCATCCGTCATCCGGAGCTCCCAACCAGCGTTTACCTCGGCGAGGCCGCAGCGCGGGATAGCCCGTCTCGCCGCAGGCCGGACAGGTTTCGACGTACGCATCGATCACCGCCTCGCACACGGCGCAGCAGACCGCCGCCTCGGCAGGCCCGTGGGAAAGGGCGGTTCCGCACTTCGCGCATGTCTGGTCTTCTCGCGGCAGCTCCGCTCCGCATTCAGTACAGGTCTTCGGGCTCACCGGCATCGCCTCGCAACGGCGTGGTCTGGAATGGCATCGGCGAGGTCCAGGCTTCGCCGGGTGATCGACAGGGAACATTACGCCTGTATCGGCGTCGGAAAAGGGATCTGTATAGCCGGAAGTCGCACCAGGCGACTCTTGATCGCCGGTTTTGCCTTGCCGTGGCGCGGCGCCGCGGATAGCATCGGGCCGCCGATCACGGCCAATGCCTCTTGGAGACACACGCGGGAATAGATGGCGAGAAGCGCGCGGGAACGGGAAGAGAGCCTCCGGGAGACCCAGGCCGGTCCGGTCTACGACCGCCTCGGTCCGAAGGTCTGGATTCTGCTCGGCGTCATGGTCCTGATCGGACTGGTGACGACCTACCTCATCCTCCAGGATTTCCGCTCCGAGAGCTACATCTACCTCGCCTTCTATTCGATCCCGGCGAACGCCGCGATCTCGTTCTTTCCGCACGAGCCGGTGCTCATCTACTTCGGGAAGTTCGCCAACCTTTGGCTGGCGGCGGCTGCCGCGACGGTCGGGACGGTCGTGGCGGGCGTGATGGATCATACCGTCTTCGTGCCCGTGCTGAACCACCGCACCGTCGTCGCCTACAAGGACAAGAAGCTCTACAGGCGGACGATCGACTACTTCCTGAGGTATCCGTTCGCGACCCTCGTGGTGGCCGGCTTTACGCCGATCCCCTTCTTCCCGTTCAAGTTCCTGAGCTTCTCGATCCACTACCCGCTGAAGAAGTACCTGGCGGCCCTGGTCGTCGCGCGCTATCCGCGCTACTTCCTCCTGGCCTGGCTGGGAGCCGTTACCGACATCCCCAACTGGCTCCTCTTCGCGGCGTTCCTTGTGGTCATCAACCTCTACATGATCAAGGC
>JBDHIM010000249.1:0-2846 GCA_039587445.1 Gemmatimonadota bacterium | reverse complement strand
CCCGGAGCTGGCGGAGCGGATCGTCCGCGGCGAGGCGTTCAACGCGGCCAGCTGGCTCGTCGGACTCTTCACGGTCGGCGTGTTCTTCACCCTCTCCGCGTGGATCGCATGGGGGCCCGGACCGCGAAGCTTCACCGGCAGCGTGGGCGCGAGCAGCGTCGACGTGGGCGGAATGGTCGGCGAATCGATGGGGCGCGCCGTCTTTGGGGTGTCCGCCGTGAGCACGGGGCTCATCGGCGTCTGGATGCTGCTTTGGGGGATCCGGCGCCTGCGGCGCCGTTGAGGCCGGCGGGCAAACCTGCCGCTCAGCCGGCACGCCGCCGGCTTCTTCTACCGTCCAGTCGGCGCGCGCCTCAGTAGAAGGCGATGAGGGCGTATCCCTGCTGTTGGTAGGCCACGAGCGCGGTCATGGCCGAGAGCGCGAGCCGAACGCCGGGCGCCAGGTCCGCCGCGGGGAATCCTCTGGACATCGCCGACTGCCCGCACAGGATGACCTCGGCTCCCGCCTCGATGAGGGCCCGGATCAGCTCGCGATCGGGATTCGCCATCCCGTAGCGCTCGCGGTACGCATCGTCGGTTAGCGCGCCCTTCGCCGCGCCGCCGTGGAGGACGAGGACGGCGCGCAGCTTCTCCCGTGGCACACCGGCCCGGGCGTGCATGTTGAGGTACCGGGCCACGGTCTCGATACTCCGGTTGCGTTCGTCCGCAGATTCCGCCGGATCACGAACGTCGAAGACCGCTCGATACTCGACGTCCGGCGTCTCCCAATCGATCTCCGGAAGCTCGAATACCGCCCCGAACTCCTCCAAGACCGGGCCGGGGCGGGGCGTGCCGATGGCCTGCGCACCGGCGGCTGGCGCGACGCTCAGCAGGGCAGCCAGGCCGGAGATGACGACGGTGAGGACGCGCGTGCTCATAACGGACTCTCCTAGTAGCGATCCATCCAAGAACTTCTTCCAGCTGTCCCCCTGGTATCATCTAGGGCTCTTGGGCGGCACATGCGCCGTTTCGTAATCTTCGCCCATGAAGGCGCGAACCGAATCGAGAGACCTGAACCAGAGGATGGTGACGAACTCCACCTCCGAATCATTCTCCGTGCGAAGGAGGTGAGCCCCCAGATAGCCCGCGATGCCGCGGCCCGCGATTTCGGGAAGAACGTTGGTGCGGAGTAGTTCCTCATAGCGATCGGCGTTCTCGGGCGTCGTCCAGCCATGCCAGATCCGACTGATCATGCTCCCTCCAATTGCGCGCTTTCAGGTGCCTGCTCGACGGGTCGGTAGTGAAAGGTCCAGCCTTCTTCGGTCTTCGCTATCTGCTCCATGCGCAGCCTGATCTCGGCGGGCACGTCCGGGTCCGACAGAAGAGCCTCTTCGGCTCGCCAATCGGGGATCAGGACCTTCTCCCAGAATCCCGCGGGCTCGAGTAGCGCCCTCAGGCTCTCGTCGTCGAAGCGGTATCCGCTGCAAAAGGTCGCCTTGACCCGGTACTGATCGCCGGCCGCGGTACGCTCGCCCGTGGCCGCGAAGAAGCGCTCGAGCGGCTCGCGCACCTCCTTGAGCTCGGACTCCAGAGCGCGGATCCGCTCTTTGATCTCCCCGTATCGGCCCGCGAGGCGACCGGCATCGGCGTGCGACGGCACCGGCGGCAGCGGCTCCTGCTGCCAGTTCTCCGGGTACTCGTGCGCCCAGGCGGGACACCACGCCTTGAAGTCGCACCAGTCGCATTGGCGTCCGGGACGCGGCTCGTAGTCCCCCCGCTCGAGGGCACGAGCGATCCGGACCACGCGCCCACGCAGCTCGTCAACGCGCTCGGGTCCGTGGGCCGGAACCTCGAACAGGGTCTGGGAGGGGACGTGGTAGAGGCCTACGGCCTCGACCTCGAGTCCGAGGACGGTTTCGACGGCGACCTGGTACAGGGTGAGCTGATCGCTCCGCCGCACCTGGTCGAGGATCGGCGCCCTGAAGCCGGACTTGTAGTCGACGATGCGGACGCGCGCCTGTCTCCGAACCGTCCCGTTGCCCGATCCGTCGATCTTGTCCACCCGGTCGATCTTGGCGACGACCGGTACGCCCTCGAGCTCGAAGCGAAGCATGCCTTCCACGAGCAGCGCGGGCCGGAAGCCCGGCGCGTGGGCCGCGTGGAAGCCCCGGACCATCTGCAGACCGTCCGCCCGCGCCCGCCCCAACTCCTCGTCGTCCGCGTAGGCGTCGGGGTCGATCTCCGCCTCGAACGCCTCGATCATCTCGTCGAGCGTCGCGGGCTCCGAGATCCGTCGCTGATAGAACGTCTCGAGGGCCACGTGCACGGCGGAACCGAGGTTCAGGAAGCGGTTCGGCTTGGTGGGATGGCCGTCGATGTACTTGAGCTTCCACATCTGCGGGCAGCGCTCGTACGTGCCCATCGAGGTCTGGCTGAGGTGCTGCATGGTTCCTTCGATATTCCCTTCGAGTTCCTTCGACTACGGGGTTTCTGCTGAGGTGAGTGTTCGGGCGGATCCTGTTCCCCCGAACGCCTGGGACAACCTAGCGAATGCCGCTGACAAGGGAGAGCGCCGGACGAGGTTTGGGCGGGCCAAACAGCGACGACAGGGGTACAACAGTACGTGGCAGCAAAAGGGGGTGAAGCCGATGAGTGAGCGACCCTGAAGAGCGGCAGCTGCTGGCCGTCGCCTACGAGAGATTCAAGCGCCACTTCACCGACTGGATCGCGATCGGCGTGATCCTCTCGGTAGGGCTGCACTACGCGTTGTTCACGCTGTTCCCAACGCTGCGGGCCGCCGACATCTCCTACGGTGGCCGGGCGATCACGGCCGTCGCACTTCCGCCGGTGGTCAAGGTGCCGCCTCC
>JBDHIM010000248.1:0-2749 GCA_039587445.1 Gemmatimonadota bacterium | reverse complement strand
ACGACATCCTGGAGGCCATCCCGTTCCTGGCTCGTCACACCGGCGTGTTCGCGGAGCCGGCCGGCGCGGCGGCGCTGGCCGGACTCCACCGGGCTCTGGAGGAGGGCCTCGTAGAGCGCGACGAACGGATCGTCCTCCTGATCACCGGCACCGGTCTCAAGGACGTTCCCGCTGCCAGCCGACCGGTCGAGCGTCCGGAGCCCATCCCGCCTGACCTCGAGGCTGTGGCGAAGCGCTTCGACCTCTAGCCGGCGCGGCGCCGGGCCGCCTCCCGCCGATGCCCGGATCGGTGGGCCGTTCACGCCTCTTCGAACAGCCCGGCTGCTTTCTTGGCCGAGACCAGGATGCCCTTGATCATCGCCGAGCTGAAGCCCTGGTGCTCCATCTCGTTGAGGCCGGCGATCGTGCAGCCGCGGGGCGTGGTCACGCGATCGATCTCCGCCTCGGGGTGGCTCTCGGCGTTCAGGAGGAGGGAGGCGGCGCCCTTGGCAGTCTGGGCGGCCAGCAGCATCGCCTCCTCCGGGTGGAAGCCGATCTCGATCCCGCCCTGCGAAGCCGCCCGAATCGACCGGAGAAAGAACGCGATGCCGCAGGCGCAGGTCGCCGTGGCGCTCGTCATCAACTCCTCGTCGATCACCAGCGTCTTCCCCACCGCGCCGAAGAGCGAGGCCGCCTGGTCCAGCGCCTCGGAGCCGGCCTCGCCGGCCAGACAGGTCATCGACTCGCAGATGCCGATCGCGGTGTTGGGCATGGCCCTGGCCACCGGGATGGACCCGCCGAGGTGTTCCCCAACGTCCGCGATCCTCACATCGGAGACCACCGAGATGACCACGTGGCGATCGGGTTCGAGGACATCCCGGATCTCCTCCAGGAGGGCCACCAGCCGCCTCGTGATGGTGATCTGTCCCGGATCGCACTTCCAGGACGCCACCCAACCTCTGGCCAGCGCCTGGCCGATGTTGCCGCCGCCCAGAATCGCCACGTTGTTCGCGTTCGACTCCTCCATCGTCATCGCTCTGATCATCCTTCCCCTCTATTCACAGAAGCAGTACGCTCAAAAGAGGCCGTCGGCCTTTCAGGTCGCTTCCCTGTAAAACGGTTTCCGCCCATGCACGGTGACGTTCGCGGCATGCTCCGTACGACCCTCAGGCACCGGTGTCCCGACTGCGGACGCGGACACCTGTTTCGCACAAGATACGCCCTGGTGGAGCGATGTCCTGAATGCGGGCTGGATCTGGTGGGCAAGCATGGGGCGCACTACGGGGGGCCGCTCATCCTCGGCTACACGATCAGCGGTCTGACCGGCCTCGGTGCCTTTGGCCTTCTGTTCTGGCGATTCGGTTACGCGCCCTGGGTCACCTGGGTCTCGGTCATCGCCGCCGTCATCGCGCTGCTTCTCACCTTCCGGCACATCAAGGCGCACTGGACCTGGTGGCTGTACTCGATCGGGGAGCTTAGGCAACCTCCTAGAGCTTAAGGGCTTGGCGTCCCCGGATCGGATCCCGGCTCAGATCATGCCCAGACCACGCAGGCCGGTTGACCCGAGAAAGACCACCCAAGCCACCACGGTCCCGCCCACATGGACTGCGGGTCTCTGAGTGCTCGCGAGGAGCAGCGCCAGCACAAGCGCCGCCAGGTTGGCGGCCCCGGCCGCCGTGAAGCCTTCCCCGAGGAGCACGTCGACTCCGATGATCCACGCCTGCAGCAGCGCCAACATCAAGAAGAACTGGCGACTCACCTCGAAGTAGTAGGCCCGCAAGTTCAGGGAGTCGTCGGGCGGCGTCTCCGGCAGCAGAATGTACGTCGCAAAATAGATGAGGATCGCCCCGGCGATGATGTAGAGGAAGCTCGCGAAGCTCCACTCCTCGGTGGAAAGCAGGTCGATGGTGTGCCAAAACAGGTTGAAGTAGATGAGTAGCAGAAGAAGCATCCAGTTCACGTGCAGCGCGTCGATGTGGCGCGCGACACGTCGATCGACCATCGAGGCCGCCGCGACCAGGATGTGACCGATCCCCATGCTCAGGATGATCACGAACATGACGGCTACGAGCAGACTGCTCGACACGTCCATCGCTACCTCCTCTCTATCTCGAACTGCCGATGCGGCCGGTAACGGCTATGGCCCGTCGAACCAGCGGTACTGATAGGCGCCCAGAATCGTGCTGTAGTCAGCGCCCTTCCCCGCTCTCAGGCCAGTAATGAATGCGAACTTGATCGAGTCGTGCTTCGAGATCGGAAACGCAAGCGTCGCCCCGAGCCGCCAGTTGCTGATCAACGTGTCCTTCTCCTCGTCGTTGACGGACGTCCGGCCGCCGTGCCCGTAGCCCGCGTCCGCGGCAGCCCAGAATCCCTGGCCGAACTGATACGTCACGTGGCCCTGCAGGGCGGCGATCGGATTCTGCGACAGCGTGTTCCCACCGAAGAAGTTCGTGTTGTCCGTGTAGAGCCAGGCGGCGGCCGCGGCTTCTAAAACCCAGCGGGCAAGGGTCTGCGACACGCCCAGCTGCGGACGGAACACCCAACGGTTGGAGCCCAGATTCAAGAGCTTCGTCGGGTCGTACTGGCCCAGGGGCACCCACACCTGGAGGCCGCCTCCGACGATCGTGCTGGCCTTGTACGAAGCGAATTCCTTGGGGCTCAGGGCCGGCGCGCCGCTGAACAGGACGGAGAAGCGAACTCGCGGATCCCCGAAACCGGTGGCCGATCGGGTCGAGTCGCGCCCATCGACCACCCCCTTCCAATCCCCCCC
>JBDHIM010000104.1:0-11173 GCA_039587445.1 Gemmatimonadota bacterium | reverse complement strand
GACGTCGGCGAGCCAGGGGTTGCTGTTCGTCATCCGCTCCGGCGTCCCGCCATCGCCCCTCAGGACGAAGATCTCGTTCGGGTGCTCCGGCGTGTCTCCGATGAAAGAGAGGGTTCTCCCATCCCGTGATGCGCTCATCGAGTGCAGCACCGGACCCGGCGGCTCGACGAGCGTTCGGAGGGCGCTTCCGTCGACGGAGACTTCCCCGATCCGCGTGTGCAGATCCTCATCGGCCAAATAGACGAGGGTGCTCTCATCCCGCCAGATCACGCCCGCGACGTGACCCTCGTAGTCCGGAACGAGATCGACCTGCTCCCCGCCCGTGACCGGAACGACGATCAGTCGACCCTGCATCGGGTCGTTGATGTCCTCTCCGGATACGAAGGCGAGCCGCGTCCCATCAGGACTCCACGCGATCTGGCCCAGCTTGCCGGCGTTCTCGATCCGGGCGGTGACCCGGCCGGAGGAGGGGTCCACGACGCGAATCCGACGCTTCATGTAGGAGTCATCGACCAGCGGCGTCGGTGCCACCGTTAGCATGAGCCGGTCAGCGGCGGGCGACCACTGGACGCCGCTCACGTGTCCGTCGACATCGAGCAGTCTCGGCTCTCCCCCAGCGAGCGACGCGATCCAGAGTCGTGAGTAGCGAAGCTCCTCCTCGAAGATCTCCGCCTTGAACCCCTTGCCGGCGAGTTCCTTGACCCGTGGATCCGGCTTCTCTCTCGACAGGAATGCAACCTGACTCCCGTCCGGACTCAAGCTGTAGCCGCTGATGCCGCCCTCGTGCTCGAGCAACCGGACGGACTCGCCGCCGGCGAGCGGAATCGCGTAGAGCGAGCGACCCTCATCGCCCTCCCGTTTCGCCAGGTAGGCGATCGCGCTTCCGTCGGGAGTCCAACTCACACCGGAGACGTTCACCTTGCCGCTCACGTAGGGCCGGGACTCCCCGGTTGCCAGATCCAGCACGTGGAGCTCGACCCAAGCGGGACCATCTTCGTCCACGAAAGGCTTCCGTTGTACCTGGATCGTGTAGGCCGCGTGGGTTCCCGAGGGTGACATGACGGCCGAGGACACGCCGCGGAGCTTGGCGACGAGCTCGGGCGTCATGACGCGCGCACCGGGCGAGCCGGCCTGGGCGGATGCGTTTGCCTGCGCCTGCGCGAAGGCCTGCGGAGGAGTGCTGAGCAGGAGGGCGATGGTGGCTGCGCCAACCACGTCGGCAAGGGCCCGCCGCCACGCGCGCGGACGAGGCGAGCGAGATGAGATCCTTCTCATGATGGAAACAGCCTTTCGGTTTCGGGCCTTCTCGGTAAGGGCCTTCTCGGTTCGCATCGATTCGGGACGATCACGTTACCGGCCGCCCGCTCGAGAGACAATCTCGGCCGGGCGACCGCCCATGTCCGCTTCCACGACGGAAGCACGCATCCATGAGTGACGGGAGTGGCGGAGGTGGTGACAGGCGGAACGGATGAACCAACAGCCACGGAAGGCGAGGAGATGAGCATGCGCGCCTACAGAGGGGTTCTCGATTTGCTGATCAGAGCGACGGAGCGATTCTATATGCTCAGCCCCCGGTGCTGGCCGCTGCTGGCCGGTAGCGACTGCTTCTTGAGCGAGCCACCGTCCCTCGACCGACGCCTTGGAAAGCTGTCGTGAGAACCTCCCCACAGAGCCTGTCCACCATCTCCCGATAGCCCTTGTCTCTGACCGCACATAGCGTCATAGGGAGGGTCGGCGCCTGCAGGATCCCGAGACGGGTTGGACGACGTGCGCGACGGCCCCGAGGAGGGTGATGCAATGAGACGGCTGCTTTCCATACCGCCTTTGTCGTTCGCACTGGTAGCATGCGCTACGGGCTCCTCTCGGGCCCAGAGCGAGCCCGACATGTCGTCCCACTTCGATGCGGCGGCGGTCGTGCATACGGCCGTAGTTCACGGAGACCTGACGGGGGTCAGAGAGCCCGGCCGGTGGCTGGCCGAGCAATCTCCGCCCCACCTTCCGGAGGGCACCGAAGCCTACGTCACAGAGCTGCAGAAGTATGCGCGTCGAGCCGCGGACGCGAGAAACCTGGAGGACGCCGCCTACGCGACCGGCCGCATCGCCCAGGCTTGCGGAGCTTGTCACCGCGAGTACGAGGGCGGCCCGGTACCGGTGCTTCCGCCTGCCGCGGCCGAGGGACCGGATCTGCCCGCCCACATGGTCCGCCATGCCTGGGCGGTCAAGCGGATGTGGGAAGGTCTCGTCGTGCCGTCCGATGATGCCTGGATGGCCGGAGCGCAAGCGCTGGAGGGGACACCTCTTCATCCCGAGTCGAGAAGCGTTGCCACGGGCTCGGGTCGAGGGCGCAGCTGGTCGCGGGGCCCAGCGCCCGTGCTCGCATTTACGGTGAGCTGATAGCCACCTGCGCGGATTGCCACCAGCTCGCCGGTCGGGACGTGGCCGTCGTGTGGTAGACGGGCGGCGGACCGGCTACTTGGGGTCACCGCGGGCCGGATCCCGTCCTCGACCTGACCTGCTGGCGCACCGTCCCGTCACAACGCCCAGCCGCCGCGGTTTGCAGGCTGCCCAACGCCAAAACGGCTCAGGAACGTACTCCTCCTCATAGCGCCAGTCGGTGAACCGGGCGGACGCCACGGGCTCTATCTTGTGAAGAAGCTAACGCAGATTCCTCGCCCACCTACCTCAACCGCTGACAGGCTTATCGATGATCACTCTCAGCCACACGCTCGGACGCGAGACGCACGGGAACGACCACATCGTTGATCTGACCGACGAGCTGCAGGCTCTGGTGAGACAGAGCGGCATCCGATGCGGCCAACTCACCGCCATGGTCACGGGATCGACGGGCGCGCTTTCCACGCTCGAGTACGAACCCGGCCTGGTTCGACATGACATCGCGGCAGCGTTGGAAAAGATCGCCCCACGCGGCGGCGCGTACGAGCATGAGGAGACCTGGCACGATGACAACGGGCATAGCCATGTCAGGGCCTGTCTCATCGGCCCGTCCCTCGCAATGCCGATCGTTGAGGGGAACCTGCCTCTTGGCACATGGCAGCAGGTGGTCCTGCTCGACTTCGACACGCGGGCCCGCAGTCGGCGGGTGGCGATCACGCTAATCGGGGAATGACATGCTGCCTTGCTCACCGAAGTCGGCCCCGGCAGCTTCGGCGAAGGAGAGACACGCCGGAATAGATCAGGCGGGCGGGAGCGAATTGCTTACGGGAGCCAGCACATGACGGACGCCGCCGACGCGCAAGCATCCTTGGAGGCCGTACTCAAGGATGAGATCCTCCGGATGTATCAGGAGGTCGCAGACAACCCGGAGGGAGAGTTTCACTTCTACCACGGCCGCGAGGGCGCGGAGCGGTTCGGTTACACCTCCGAATGGCTGGACCGCGCTCCGGCGGGTGCCGTGGACTCGTTCGCCGGTGTCGGGAACCCCCACGAGCGCGCCGACATGCAACCTGGCGAGATAGTGCTCGATCTCGGGAGCGGCGCCGGCCTCGATGCGATCGTCGCTTCGTGGGCGGTCGGGCCGGCGGGCAAGGTGCTCGGCGTTGACCTGAACCCCTCCATGTGTCTGAAAGCGCAGACGCACGCGGCGGCGACCGGCACGACCATGGAGTGCCACGAGGGTCGAATGGAGGATATCCCGGTACCGGATGCCTCCGTCGATATCGTGATCTCCAACGGCGTGATCAACCTGTCCTTCCAGAAGAGACGGGTGGTCGAAGAGATGTACCGGGTGTTGAGACCCGGCGGACGGATCTCGATCACGGACATCGTGAGCGCCAAACAGCTCTCCCAGTCGATCATCAACGACCCAAAGCTCTGGGCGAGCTGAATAGGCGGAGCTCTCCTGGAAGGAGAGATGTTCCGATTGCTCGAGGAAACGGGCTTTGCCAAGGTTCGCTCTGCGGTCGTGCCGGGGTTCCGGTTCCGGCAGGCTTCGACGCAGGACGCAGCCGAGGCGTATGGCGTCAAGGCGGTCATGCTGACGGCGGACAAGCCCGGCTGAGGATCATCCCGCACGTCACCCCCTGCGAGAGGGCGGTCTGATCGGCCCTACACTCCTGGTAAGGGATACCGGTCAAGTGGCATCTAGTCTCCTGCCACTTCGCCCCGCAGTCCGAGCAGGGAGGTCACGATGCAGGCACCGGCGCATCATCGTGAGCAAGGCCGTAACTATGACGTGGAAAGTCTCGTCCGTGGCGCTTCGGCCGCTGCCGACAGAATGCTGGTCGCCCTGACCTGGTACTATCCCGAGCTGCGTCCGGCGGATGAGCGAAGGTGGAACTTCTTGGCCACCGCCGCAGGGCTATATCTCGCGTCCCAAAGCACCGAGCTGACGAGAACTGACCAGCGCGATCTGCCGGATCACCTGGCGCAGGCGATGGCCAGCTGCCGCCACTTCGTTGCCCGTGCGACTCGGGGTGTGTCCGATGCGCTCACGTTGGACTGGGCCGTCGGCTATTGGGTCCTGTCGGGTCTTTTTCGACAGGAACCACGGGTGGATCAGGCCTGGTTGGCGGCGGCCATAGGGGAGACCCTCAGCAGAACGTCGGGCACGTTGACGAAGATGGCCCAGCTGCAACCGTCGGCATCGAGAGCAGGTTGGCCAGCGGCCGCCGCCGCGAGTACCGCGTAGACCCACCTGCAGGAAAGCCCGCGTCCGGTTTCTGAGCCGAGATCGTTACCGCGGGGCATCCTCCGGTTGATGGCCCTTCTCGTGGCCTGAATGCCCCCGGTACCCGCGCAGGTGCCCGTAACGAGCGATCTGCTCGGAGCTTAACACCTCCGCCGTCTCCAAATGGGCCAAGAGGTGCGTGGCGCGCAGCAGGCCTCTCGCGCTGCCGATCTCCCTCGTCAGACGCTCCACCTCCTCAGACGTGAGACGCTGATCCGCGAAACCCCGGTCCAGTTCCCGCTCTAGCTCCACAACGAGTGCACCCAGCTCCACGGCCTCGGCGTGCATCTGATCGTACACGACCTGAACCCGCGCTCGCTGATCATCGCTCAGAGTCAGCTCGGAAGCCAGTTCGAGCGCGTGGCGAGGCCCGGGAACGCCGTTTAGCTCCGCCGCTTTGGCGAAACCGAGGCCGGCTCCGTCGAGCAGACCGACGACCTCCTCGGGCCCCAGAGCCTTGATCTCCCGATCCGTCTCGTCCGCGTAGGGTGAGGGCCGTTCTTGCCCGAACGCGGTGCCGGCTGCCGACCCGAAGATAGTGATCGCACAAAACCAGATTACTACCCGTCGCGTCCTGAACATTCTCTTCCTCCTCATCCGCG
This sequence comes from Gemmatimonadota bacterium, assembly GCA_039587445.1. Lineage (GTDB taxonomy): Bacteria > Gemmatimonadota > Gemmatimonadetes > Palauibacterales > Palauibacteraceae. The sequence goes on along the minus strand of JBDHIM010000104.1, from coordinate 5,884 downwards.
CTATGCGTCGGCCACCTCTTGCCAAGAGCGCTGTAAATGCTCAGCTAGTGGGGTCTTTGTCGCCCGTGATGTTAGCGCACTCCGCAGGTGTACTGCAGACACAGTTGGACAACTGCTATGAGACGCTTATGAAACGAACCGGAGAGACTCGCGATTCGTCCCCTGAGTCCCTAGCTGAGCTGACCGTTCGCAAGATGCACCGCAGCGACCTCTCCGCGGCAATCGAGCTCCTGGAAGCGTGGAACATGACGCCCCGCTCACCGTCAAAGAGCGAGCCCGATCCCGAGCGCAGCTCACTGATCCTGGAAAACTCCTTCGTGGCCGTCAGGGCTGGAGAAATCGTCGGCGTGTGCAGCTACATCCTCGGCAAGCCAGGAGAAGGGGAAACGGCCAGTCTCGCAGTTGACCCCTCATGCCTGGGCCAAGGCGTCGGCTATAAGCTACAGCAGGCTCGGCTGAAGGAAATGCGGGCCCGCGGCGTGAGAAAAGTCCGCACCGAAACAGATCGACCTGAGACCATCAGGTGGTACGTCAGTAGATTCGGATACCGGATCGTCGGGACCAACCCGAAAAAGCATGCCTTCAGCCTCCCCAATGTGGACGTCTGGACCGTATTGGAGTTGGATCTCGAACAATAACCTCCTCCAACTACAGTGCTTCCGGACAAGTCTCCTGCCACAGCCTTCCGAAATGCTCTTCGGCAAACGCTGTCCAACATCCCCCGGGCGCTGTCGCGAATTCGCAGAACACGACCATGTCGCCCATGACCAGGAAATCGACACGCACGTAAGTTCCGTACGCCTGTCCAAGGCGTTTGCCCGCCCGCAGCAACTCCGGAAGACAGCTCGGTGCGGGAACAGGATCAGCCTGCGGGCTCCTGCTGCTAATCGGATCGGGAAGGGGCTCCCACGAGGCCGAGTAGAACCGAACACAGAGTTGGCCTTTTGCGAAACGTTCTGTTCGACTGACTGCGCCCACGCGATCGTTGAACATATGGAGCTTCAACTCCAGCGGCAGACGTGCATCCGGGCCAGTCTCACCCACGAACCCCTCGACGAGGACGGGACCCATCAAGAACCTCTTGGCCCTTCCGCCCAGAGCCCGCATCACGTCTCGTCGGCTTACCTTGGCACCTGACAGCAGGTCGACGCCATTACACATGACGAAAACCCCATCCTGCGAGTGCCCGAACGTTGGCCGTATTACGAAGCAAGCGGGAAGCGCGTCCATATCAAGCTTCGATAGGTTTCGCCCGTGCCAGTACAGTTCCGGTACTCGCAGGCCATGCCGCTCCGCGAACTGGCGCGCATTCCACTTGTTACTGAGCGAGCGCTGCCAGTAGCGACAGCAGCGCCAACGCTCGTCGGAGTCGGACTGGCTGCGCAGCACGTTGCGCTCCCGTATCTGGTGGATGAGGTCGGTGTAGGTTCTCGGATCACGGTAGTTCCGTGGCTTCTGCCACCAGATTCGTCTTCGTTTGGCAAGTCGCTCTGAGAAAGTCGGAGCGTCGTTCACTCTATGGCCCTCCACACTCTGAACGTTGCCCCGAAGAGCTGCGATAGCTGTGTCGCTCGCTCGATCCATTCGAGCTCGCCGCGCGCCGCCGGAATGTACCGCTCCATGATGTCGGTATCGTCACCGCTGCGAATGAGCACGTCGTAGCTGCAGAAGCTGCACGTGTCCAGCCGAGGATCAAAACAGGGAGGTCACCGTGCGCACGATTCTCGGGTGGCCGGTTGCTAACGTGAGACCAGTCGCTGGACGGCGGGCACACGCACGAGCAACAGCAGGCCGATGACGGCGCCGAAGATCAGTGGCTCGCGTGTGTCGGCCTTGACCTTCCAGTAGAAGTGCAGGACACCGAGCGAGGAAGCCAGATAGATGAGCCGGTGAAGCCGCTGCCACCTCACGCCCAGGCGGCGGACCCACCCTCGCGTGGACGTAGCGGCCAGTGTCAGGAGAAGCAGCCAGGCCGAAAAACCGACGGTGATGAACGGCCGCTCCGCGATGTCCTCCAAGATGTATTCCCACGCGAGCCACTGATCCAACAGAAGGTAGGTGCTGAAGTGGAGCGTAAGGTAGAAGAAGGCGAATAAACCGACGAGACGCCGGTAGCGCAGTATCGGATGCCAGCCCGAAAGCCGCCGCACGGGCGTGATAGCCAGCGTCGTCGTGAGCAGCAGCAGACCCCACCAGCCGGTCCGATGCAGCACCTCTTCGATCGGGTTCGCGCCAAGCTGGCCGTGCGTCGCCCGCCAGGCCAGCCAGGCTGCCGGCGTAAGGGCGGAGACCCAGACGGCGACCTTTGCGGCAGCCCGGCGGCGACTGGCCGAAGAGGCCATCAGAACGAGCGGCGCAGGTCCATGCCGGCATACAGCTGCTCGACCTGCTCGGCATACCCGTTGAACATCAGGGTCGGACGCTTCCTGAGCTGGCCGAGGCGACGCTCTCGGGCCTGGCTCCAGCGCGGGTGATCCACCTCCGGGTTTACGTTGGCGTAGAAGCCGTACTCGCGGGGAGCCGCCACGGCCCAGGCCGTGGCCGGCATCTCTTCCGTGAATCGAAGGCCGACGATGGACTTGATGCTCTTGAAACCGTACTTCCAGGGTACCACGAGCCGCAGCGGGGCTCCGTTCTGGTTAGGCAGGTCCCGGCCGTACACGCCTGTGGCCAGCAGAGCGAGGGGATGCATCGCCTCGTCCAGCCGGAGCCCCTCCACGTACGGCCAGTCCAGCATGCGGCGCCGTTGCCCGGGCATCTGCTCGGGGTCGTGCAGCGTCGTGAACTCCACGAACCGCGCCTTCCCGGTGGGCTCGACGCGCCTGATGAGATCCGCCAGCGGAAAGCCGCGCCAAGGAATGACCATGGACCAGGCTTCGACGCAGCGGAGCCGGTACACCCGGTCCTCCAGCCGGTGCGGGGAGACGAAGTCCTCGAGGTCGTGGACGGCCGGTCGCGCCACCTCCCCCTCGACTGCGATCGACCAGGGCCGAGGGCGGAGAGTGTGCGCATTCTTGGCTGGATCCGCCTTTCCGGTCCCGAACTCGTAGAAGTTGTTGTACGTGGTGACGTCCTCGTAAGGCGTCAGCGGCTCGCCGAGCTCGGAGCTCACGGCGCTCCAGTCGCGATCCTGTGTGCCAGGGCCCGCCGGGGCACCGGATCGCCGCACTTCGCCCGACTGGCCCGCGTCGCCCAGCTCCTCGGAGCGTCCAGGGGACGGGCCGCAGGCGAGCAGCGACGGCGACATCGCTGCGGCTGCCGCAAGCTTCGCCGCTCGCTCGACGAACCGGCGACGGTCGATGTATATCCGTTCCGGTGTGATCTCCGAGGAACGGATCTCGTCAGATCCGTGAATGTGGATTCGCACGCAGCCCCTCCAAATCTGCCATGACCACGGACCGGGACGAACACCCAGGCCGCCTGTCCTCCTACTTACCGCACTCCGGCGTTCAGGTTCTGAACGTCCTACCAAGTCGGCGCACGGATTTGCCAGGTCCGTTGGCCCATTCCCTCGCCAGATGCAGGAAAGTCAGCATGGTTGATGGCTTTATAATAGCCGGGGGCTACGACGAGAACTTCAAACGCAAGCTTGGAGGACGAGCTCAGGAAGAGGAGGCCTCGAAAGGCTAGCAGGCCATCGTCAGGCCTCGCGGGAGAGGAAGTTGGCGATAATGTGGCACATCACGTAGTGCACATCCTCTACAATCCCGTAGTGGGAGTCGCCGCACCAGATAATGTGGTCTACAAGCGGCTTGGCGCGTCCGCCATCGAACCCCAGCAAGCCAATCGTCTCCCCGCCTTGGGCGCGTGCCGCCTCCAGCGCCGCGATCACATTCTCCGAGTTGCCACTACAGCTGATGGCCACGAGCACGTCGCCGTCCCGTAACAGATTGGTCAGCTGTCGGCTGAAGACTTCTCGATACCCGCAGTCGTTCGCCCAGGCCGTGATCAGCGACACGTTGTCGGTTAGCGCGACGGCCCTGAACCTCGGCGATCCGGCAGAAGCCATCTTTGCCAGATCGGCGGTAAAATGGCTGGCCAGGGCGGCGCTGGCCCCGTTGCCGCAGGTGAACACCTGTCTTCCGTCTCGGCGGGCGGCGGCAAGCACGTTCACTACGCTCTCCACCGCATCCAGGTCCAGGGACTGCAACGCAGCCTTGAGTCTCGCAATGTATTCCCTGGAGTACCGACTAAATTCCATTGGCTGATTCCTTGCCCGATCGGCCATCGGATGAACGACACGGAGTCCACCGCCGCTATAATTGTGCCGTCTGCTCCGAGCTTTGATCCCTGCTCGTGCGGATGGCCGAGCCAGCCTCCCCGAAGCCCGGATGCGGATGTGCTGCCACAGGATGGAGCACCAATGTGATTGGCGGAAGTGATCGGGCGCATGGATATGGATGAACAGTTCGGGCAGATCGCAGCCGGGATGCCCCATTCGTCTCGGCCGACCCGATGAACATCCTCTTTGTCACGCCGTATCCGCCCAGCACGATCCGAGTGCGGTCTCAGCAGCTGATTCGAGGCCTCACCCGACGCGGCCACAGCCTCACCGTGGCGACGCTCTGGAACGATGGCGCGGAGCGGGCCGCTGTCGAGAGGCTGGTAGAGGAAGGCTTCGAGGTCGTGACTCGCCGCCTGACGACCGCCCGTTCGGGCTCGAATTGCCTGCGGTGCCTGCCGACTCAAGAGCCGCTGCAAGCCGCGTTCTGCTGGCAGCCGGAGCTGGCAGGTGCCATATACCGGTACCTGTGCTCGAATGCCGTAGACATCGTCCATGTCGAACACCTGCGCGGAATCCGGTTTGCCCTCGATCTGGATTCCCGCTACCGCGGTTCACCGCGACCGCCGATCGTCTGGGACGCCGTCGACTGCATCAGTCACCTGTTCTCCGAGACGCTGCGTCACGGCAGAAGCCGCAGGGGACGGTGGATGGCTCGGCTCGACCTCGAAAGAACCCGGCGCTATGAGTCCACCCTTCCCCTCGAGTTCGACCGCACGGTCGTGTGCTCCGAGCCGGACAGGGTACACTTTCAACATCTTCTGCGTGGCGCGGAGACCAGGCCGGGCATGTCGATCCCGCCCATCGAAGTGGTGCCGAACGGCGTAGACCTCGGCTATTTCACGCCGACGGATGAGGTGCGCGAGCCCGCCACGCTCGTGCTGAGCGGCAAGATGAGCTACCACGCCAACGTGACGGCGGCGTTGTACCTGATTCGGGATGTCATGCCGCAGGTCTGGAGCAGGCGCCCGGACGTCAAGCTCTCGCTCGCAGGCAAGGCGCCACCGAGAGCTCTCCGGCATCTGGCAACGCGGGAGGCAGATCGTATCACCGTGACCGGATACGTGCCCGATGTTCGTCCGTATCTGCGTCGGGCCACATTGTCCGTCGTGCCCGTGCTGTACGGAGCGGGAACTCAGCTGAAGGTGCTGGAGGCGATGGCATGCGGAACGCCGGTCGTGTCGACGGTCGTGGGCACGAACGGGCTCGGCTTGACGAACCGGAGGCACTGGCGGGCGAGATCCTCGATCTGCTGGCGAGCCCGGATCGGCGCGAGCGGCTCGGGCGGGCGGGCAGGCGCTACGTGGAGCGCGAGCACTCTTGGGATGCATCCGCGCACCGGCTGGAGTCGATCTACCTGGGCGTGGTGGAGGATCTGGAGATGCATCCGCGCATGGCGTTCGTTCGGCCGGACAGGCCTCTCAGCACGGGGCAGATGGCTGTGAAGACGTCGATCGACTACGCGGTCTCTGCTCTTCTGCTGCTGGCGCTGACTCCCCTGTTGATCATGCTGACGGCGCTGATCAAGCTCGATTCGGCTGGTCCCGCGCTGCACCGCCGGCGGGTGCTGGGCCTGCGCGGCCGCAGCTTCGATGCGTTCAA
>JBDHIM010000103.1:0-13562 GCA_039587445.1 Gemmatimonadota bacterium | reverse complement strand
TCGATCGATTGCGCGGCGGCAGCCGTCGCGCCGGCAGTGAGCGCCCAGGCCCAGGCGGCCGCGACCGCGACCCGCCAGGCCCATCTCGAGTTCTTCCGCCCACCCGTCACAGGTTGCAGATCCGAATGCGTCATCGAACACCCTCGCTTCTCTTTATCTCTCGATCTCTAGATCCATCGTCGTTCCCGAACGGCCACCGGTTTCCTATTCTCCCGTTCCCTCCGCGGCCTCCGCTTCCTCCGCTTCCCCCTCCGCGGCGGGCTCGATCGCCAACATCGACTGCAGGTCGTCCCGCGCCGTGACGGGGCGCTCGCACGCGTAATCCCGGCAGACGTACGCCGACGCCCGGCCATCGATCTCCCTCATCTCCGCGCCGTGACGGGGCGCTCGCACGCGTAATCCCGGCAGACGTACGCCGACGCCCGGCCATCGATCTCCCTCATCTCCTTCGTGAACGGAGCCAGGCGCGTGACCTCGCCCCCGTCCTCGCCGGCCGGCCGGAAGAGTACGACCGTGCGAGGGTCGAAGTGGCCTCTCAGAACGCCCAGGAGAGCGTCCGTGTCGGATCCTTCAGGCTCCCCGACGATCACGACCTCCCGGGAAGGGCCGAGCCGGAAGTCGACGGCGGCCAGAAGCTGCGTGTGCGCGGAGGGGACCTGACGCACGCGCTCCGCGAAGGCGGCCTCGATGGCCAGCGCCCGGTTCTCCAGCTCGGCATCGGCCGTGAGCCGACCCAGCCGCAGCAGGTTCAGCATCGCGACCGAGTTGGCCGACGGAACGGCACCATCGTAGATCTCCCGGCTTCGCACCGGCAGCTCCGCCGACCCGGCAGCCGTCTGGTAGAGGCCGCCGCGCTCGCCATCCCAGAAGCGCTCCAGCAGCTCGCCGTTGAGGCGCAGGGCTTCGCGAAGATGCTCCGCCTCGAGGGAGGTCTCGTAAAGCTCGAGCAGGCCCCAGATGAGAAACGCGTAGTCGTCGGCGAAAGCAGGTATCGCCGCGTCTTCATCCCGATACCGGTGGAGCAGCCGCCCCTCCGGGTCGATCATCTTGGATCGGACGAACTCCCAGGCCTCCGCCGCCGCCTTCAGGTATTCCGGCTGCTCCAGCGCGGCGGCCGCCTGGGCGAGCGCGGCGATCATCAGGCCGTTCCAATCCGTCAGGACCTTGTCGTCCTTCTGAGGCCTGATCCGTCCCTCCCGAGCAGCGAGAAGCCGTTCGCGGACCCGGCTCCAGCGCTCCAGGACCTCCGTTTCGGAGATGCCGAGCGATCCCGCCGCGTCACTCCAGGAGCGGCCCGCGTGCAGCACGTTCTCGCCAGTTCGCTGCCCGGTAGCCTCCTCGGCGAAGTTCCCACGTCGGTCGAAGTTGAAGATCCTCCGGACGAACCGCGCATCGTCATCGTCGAGCACCTCGCCGAGCTGCTCGTCCGTCCAGACGTAGAACTGTCCCTCGCGGCCCTCGCTGTCCGCGTCCTCTGCCGAGTGGAAGGCGCCGCCGGCATCCCTGAGATCCCGGAGGACGTACTCGATCACCTCCGCCGCCACCTCGGCGTAGCCGCGCTGTCCGGTGGCGAGGAAAGCTTCGACGTACGTCATCAGGAGTAACGCCTGGTCGTACAGCATCTTCTCAAAGTGCGGCAGCATCCAGCGGGCATCCGTCGAGTACCGGTGGAATCCGAACCCGACATGGTCGTAGATCCCACCCTGGCGCATGGCGCGTAGCGTGCGCTCCACCATCTCGAGCGCTTTCGTCTCTCCGGTCCGTCGCCAGTAGCGAAGGAGGAATCGGAGGTTGTGGGGCGTGGGGAACTTGGGCGCGCGCCCGAATCCACCCTGCAGCGGGTCGAAGACGCGGGACAGCTGCTGGAAGGCGTCGTCGAGCGCCGGGCGACCCAGCTCATCCGTCGCACTCGACGCCTGATCCGTCGCACCAGGCGATTCGCCGTGCGCGCTCTGCCAGAGGGCCGTGGCGATCTGACCGGCCGAGTTCAGCGCCTCGCTCCTCCGCTCTCTCCACAGCTCGGAGAGCCTCGGCAGGAGATCGAGCATCCCGATCCTGCCGTGTCGCGACTCCTTCGGAAAGTAGGTTCCCGCGAAGAACGGATCCTTGTTGGGCGTCATGACGACCGTCAGGGGCCAGCCGCCGTGCCCCGTCATCATCTGAGCCACGGTCATGTAGACGGTGTCCACATCGGGGCGCTCCTCTCGGTCCACCTTGACCGGCACGAACCCGTCGTTGAGAAGTGCGGCCACCTCGAGATCTTCGAACGACTCGCGCTCCATGACGTGGCACCAGTGGCAGGTGGAGTAGCCGATCGAGAGGAAGATCGGTTTGTCATCGCGCGCCGCTGCGTCGAACGCCTCGTCCCCCCACGGATACCAGTCCACCGGGTTGTGGGCGTGCTGGAGCAGGTAGGGGCTCTTCTCCCCGATCAGGCGATTGGTGGGAGGAACGCTACCATCCGCGCCCGGATCGGACTCGTCCGTGCCGGATCCGCTCATCTGACGACGCGGAGCGGGGTGAGCTGGGTGTTGGTCGTGCCGTTGCCGAGGCGACCATCGAGGCCCACGCCCCAGCAGAACGGATCCGCGTTTCCTCCCGGTTCCGCCGGCTCGGCGACGGCACCGGTCCTGGCGCAGCTATGCTCCATTCCCGCGGTGACCTGCACGAACGAGAGGCCAGTCACCACGGCCTGGGGCGTCAGACGGTCGTCTTCGTTGCCGGTGCCGAGACGGCCGCCCTCTCCGTCGCCCCAGCAGAACGCTCGAGCGTCATCCGTGATCGCGCAGGTATGCGCCCCGCCGGCGGCTATCTGCAGGTAGTCCCGGTCTCCGCTGACCGGCGTCGGGGTCAATCGGTCCAGCGTGGTTCCGTTCCCCAACTGGCCGTTCCCGGCCTCACCCCAGCAATAGGCGTCCTCCTCTTCGGTCACCCCGCAGCTGTGGTCGACGCCGACGCTCATCTGACGAAAGGTGAGGACCGCGTCGACGGGGGTCGGGGTGAGCCGATCGAGGGTGGTCCCGTTGCCCAGCTGACCGTTTTCCCCTTCGCCCCAACAGTAGGCGGTACCGTCCTCCGTCACACCGCAGGTGTGTTCCTCGCCCGAACTGACATGGAGGAACTCGAGACCTCCGTCGACCGGGGTGGGCGTGAGCCGGTCCTGCGTAGTCCCGGTGCCCAGCTGGCCCTTCTCACCCTCACCCCAGCAGTAGGCGGCCCCATCGTCGGTGACGCCGCAGCTGTGCCCGACGCCGGCGCTCACCTGGACGAAGTCCAGCCCGCCATCCACGGGGAACGGCTGCAGGATGTTGTTGGTGGTACCGCTGCCGAGCTGGCCCTTCGACCCGTCGCCCCAGCAGTAGGCGCCGCCGTCGGTCGCAACGCCGCAGGTATGTGTCCGTCCGGCACTCAGGTGGGCGAACTCGGTGGGACCGAGCACGAGATCCGCCCGCAGCTTGTTCAAGTTGTTGCCGGTGCCCAGGCGCCCATCCTCGCCATTGCCCCAGCAGTAGGCCACCCCGTCGGGAGCGACGCCGCAGCTGTGCTCGGCGCCGGCTGTCATGGATACGAGCTCGAGAGGATCGGGGTCTCCGGGCTCGACGCCGCCGTTGCCGTCACAGCTCACCAGTAGAACGAAAAGCCCGAGAATCGATGCGAATCTGTTCACGGTACCGTCGGATGCCGGACTTCGGGGTCGGGTAGTTGGCCCCCCAGGATTCGAACCTGGATTACCGGCTCCAAAGGCCGGGGTCTTGCCATTAGACGAGGGGCCAGAGCTCGGCGAGAACGCCGGTCGAGGGCCGCCGAAGGCTCAGAGCGTGCCGGATGATGTCCCCCGCTCTCCCGAGGCGTCAACCGGCGGCGTAGCCGTGGTCGGGGCGGCACCGGGCTGGGTGCGCTCACCATGCTCCACGGCCTCCTCCACGAGCTCCTCGCTGTGCTCCACCTCCGACCACCGGATTCCGAGCCGATAGAGGTACCAGATGCCCAGAACGGTCACGGGAATGAAGGTCAGGATGTGGTAGCCCGTAGCGAAGCTCACGATGCGGACGCTGTCGACGCCGTACGCTCCCAACGCCACCATGGCCGCCGCCTCGAACGGACCGAAGAAACCGGGGCTGGATGGGATAGCGACCGCGAAGCCGATGACCGACTGGACGAACATGGAACCGACGAAGCCCGGCTCCGTGATGCCGAAGGCGAGCAGGCCGATCCAGACGGAGGCCGCTATGCAAAGCCACACGGCCGCCGACCAGAGGAGGGCCCTCGAGAACACCCACGGTTTGTGAAGCGCCCCCAGACCCCGGATGAAGGAGGCGAGAATCCCGATCGCACGCTCGGTCAGCGATGGAGACAGAAACCGTCCCGCCAGTTGCTCCACGAGGTTCAGGGTGCGCCTGGGCCAGCGGGCCATCGCCCACAGAACCAAAAGGGCGAGACCGAACAACACGCCGGCCGTCACGCCGGCACTCCTGAGCAGCGCCGTGTTGCCCGCGGCGAAATCCCCGTACGAGACCGTGAAGACGAGGAACGCCCCCAGGATCACCGCGTCGAACACGCGCTCGACGACGAGCGAGGCGAGGGATTGAGAGATCGGGATCGGCTCGATCCGCGAGAAGCTGTATGCTCGCGCGAACTCCCCGAGCCGTGCTGGAAGCACGTTGTTCGCCATAAAGCCGATGCAGACTGCGGCGAATCGGGAGGTCAGACTGGAGCCCGGGAAGCCCGGAAGGAGGAGGACGTGCCAGCGAAGCGCACGCAAGAGAAACGGAACGGTAGCAACGACTACCATCGCCGCCAGGAGCCAGACGTCAGCGTCCCGAACCTCGGCCAGGACGGCTGAGGCCGAGACGTCTCGCAGCACCCAGGCCAGCAACGCGACCGTGACGACCAGGCCGAACAGGGTCTTGAAACGGTGAGCCTTCAGCACGCGGCTTTGCGCTCTGCGTGGGCCGACCCGCCGCGTCCGACGGCGCTCGAGCGTTCCACGGTGCTCAAGCGTTCCGCGCCGCGGTCACGATCTCTTTCATCTCTCGCACGGCGCGCTCGATGCCGACGAAGACCGCACGGCTAACGATCGAGTGGCCGATGTTCAGCTCCTCGATCTCCCCGATCGCCGCGACCGGCGCCACGTTCTCGTAGGTGAGGCCATGCCCGGCGTGGACGGCCAGGCCCGCCTCCCGGGCCGCCATCGCAGCGTCTCGTAGCCGTCCGAGCTGAGCCTCCGCCCCTTCCGGAGTACGGGCGTTCGCGTATTCGCCCGTGTGCAGCTCGACCGCATCCGCCCCGAGCGCCGCCGAGGCCCGCATGGCGTCCTCGCGAGCGTCCACGAACAGAGCCGTCCTGACTGCCTGCGCGCGCATCTGGGCGACGGCGGCGAGCAATCGGCCGCTCGCCTCTTCGAGGTCGAGCCCTCCTTCCGTCGTGACTTCCTCACGCCGCTCCGGCACGAACGTCACCTGCATGGGGCCCCAGTCTTCGGCGAAGCGAAGCACCCCCTCCTCCGCTGCCAACTCCAGGTTGACGCCGGTCCGGACAGTCTCCAGCAGCAGGCGGACGTCCCTGTCCTGGATATGCCGTCGATCCTCGCGCAGATGGACCGTGATCCCGTCGGCTCCACCGAGTTCCGCGAGCACCGCCGCCCGGACCGGGTCCGGCTCGTTGGTCTTTCGAGCCTCCCGCACCGTCGCCACGTGATCGACATTGATGTAGAGCCTCATCGGCTCATTCATCGCTCGCCCTCCTGTTCGCTGTCCGGGTCCGTAGGGTCGAGCTCGGCCGCCAGCCGGTCGCGAACTGCGGGCTCGAGACGATCGCCCGTCAGCTCGAGAAGCTCCAGCCCGAGCCCACGATACAGGGCCGCTCGCCTCGGGTCGAGAACCTCCAGATGCGCGGCCACCGTGCGGACGTCTCCGCGAGCCACGGGCCCGGTCGTGCCGTCGCGCAGGCCGAGCTCCCCCAGGTTTCGCAGCGCAGACTCGGCCAGAGGCAGGAGGGCGTCCAGCTCCGCGTCCTCGGACGCGCGTCGCAGCGCGTCTACCGCGATCCGAAGACATGAGACCAAGTAGTTCGACGCGAATACACCGGCGGCGTGATAGTGCGACCGTCCCTCCGGCCGGACCACGTGTGTCCGTCCTCCCAGACGCGCGGCGAGCTCGCTTCCGGTCTGCGTCGCCACCTCGTCGCCATCCACCCCGAACCACACTCCCCGAAACGCCCCGCGCGTGGGGGCGGCGACGGCAACCAACGGATGCCACGCCGCGACAGCTACGCCGCGTTCCCGCCATGGCGCAAGCGCCTGGGCGGAATGCACGCCGCTCGTGTGGAGCACCGCGCGCGGCGTCAGGCTCGTCGATTCGCTCCACTCCCTCGCCACGGCGGCGAGGTCGTCATCCGGCACGCAGAAGATGACGATCGGATCGCCTTCGGCCCCGATTTGCTCCCCAAGGGATTCGCGGAACGAAGCTTCGGGCACGCGGGTGACCAGATAGGTGACTCCGAGGAGATCTCGAAGAAAAGAAGGCCGATTGGGAGATCGGCCCACGACGGTTATCGTCGAATCCGACGCGTCGATGAGGTCTGCAGCGAGCGACAGGCCCACGCGCCCCTCGCCCACGATGACGATCGGGGAGCTCACCCCGCGTCCGTGCCCGTGACGTGCACGCCCTGCTCCTGACGCCATCTGCCGACTACAGCAGCGGGGACGCGCAGTGTCAGCTCGATGCTCCCGCCGTTCTCCCGGCGCTCCAGCACCTCCCCTTCCCGATACGCCTCGGCGAGGGTGCGGCCGTCCTTCGCCGCCAGGGTGATGTGCACCGTGGGCCGATCCGCCCGCATGCGCTCGCGAAGCGCTGAGCGGAGCGGCTCGAGACCTCCCTCTTCTCTCACCGTGGTCAGGACATGGGGCCCGTACAGCGCTTCGGCCCGGGTGCGGAGCGCGGACTCCTCGTGATGGGTAAGTTGATCGACCTTGTTGAAGGCAAGTAGCGCGGGACTGCTGATCGAGAGATCCCGGAGCACCTCGTTCACCGCTTCCATCTGGTGTTCCCAGCTCGGCGATGACACGTCCACCACGTGGACCATGAGATCGGCCTCCTCGATCTCCTCCAGCGTGGCACGGAACGAGGCGACGAGATGGTGCGGCAGCTTGCGGATGAAGCCGACCGTATCGGTGGCGAGCGCCTGGTAACCTTCCCCGAGATCCACGACGCGCGTCGCCGAATCCAGGGTGGCGAAGAGGCGGTCTTCGATGAACAGCTCGCGGCCGGAGAGCGCCTGGAGGATCGAGGACTTGCCGGCGTTGGTGTATCCGACGATAGCCACTCGGAACTCACTCCGACCCGCCTTTCGTCGCGTCTGCCGGGAACGGGAGATCCCCTGTAACTCGCTCCGCAGTCGCGCGATGCGGCGATCGATAAGTCGCCTGTCCGTCTCGAGCTGCTGCTCACCCGGGCCCCTGGCGCCGATTCCGCCGGCAATCCGCGAGAGGTGGGTCCACATACGCTTGAGCCGCGTCCGCATGTACTGGAGCTGGGCGAGCTCCACCTGAGCCTTCGCCTCGGCAGTCCGGGCCCTTAGGGCGAAGATGTCGAGAATGAGCTCGGTACGATCCATGACCCGCACGCCGAGGCTCTTCTCCAGAGCCGAGCCCTGCGCCGGCGCCAGATCGTCGTCGAAGATGACGAGCGAAGCCCCCTCTCGACCTAGCTGCTCCCGCAGCTGTTCGGCCTTCCCCCGCCCGATGAATAGAGCGGGGTTCGGTGATTTGAGTCGCTGCACGAGCTGGCCGACGACAACCGCTCCCGCGGTGTCGGCGAGACGGACGAGTTCCTCGAGGTGTTCGTCTACGACCTCTTCTGACTCGTCGAGCGCCGGCGCCGCGACCAGAATGGCGCGCTCGGGTTCGCTTCCGATGTCAATCATCTAAGCATCATACCTGATCATCGACGTCCGGTTCGGTGTCCCCTTTTCCACTATCGTCTGCCGCACCTCGCTTCCGGAGGCGTGCGGACCGGCGCAATCGCGCCGCCATCTCGGCCTCGCGACCCTGATCGCCGGCATGATAGAAGCGAGATCCGGCCAGCCGCTCGGGCAGGAATGTCTGGGCGGCGACGCCGTCGGGCTCGTCGTGATCGTATCGGTAGCCGCTCCCGTAACCGAGCTCCTTCATGAGCCGGGTGGGCGCGTTCCGTACGTGCATCGGAACCGCTTCCATGGGCGTCTCGCGAGCGGCTCTCCGGGCGCTCGAGAAAGCCTTGTAGGTGCGGTTCGATTTCGGCGCCGCGGCCAGGTAGATGACAGCCTCCGCGAGGGCCAACTCCCCCTCCGGGGACCCGAGGAAATGGTAGGCGTCGCGCGCCGCCATGCACACGGTGAGTGCCTCCGGATCGGCGAGCCCGATGTCCTCAGTGGCCATTCGGACCAGCCTGCGAGCTATGTACAGCGGATCCTCGCCGGCTTCGAGCATGCGGGCGAGCCAGTAGAGGCTCCCGTCGGGATCGGAGCCCCGAACCGCTTTGTGCAGAGCGGAGATCAGGTTAAAGTGCTCTTCGCCGCCCTTGTCGTATCGAGCGAAGCGGTGCTGGAGGGCACGCTCGATCTCGGAGACGCCGATCCGCCCCCCCTGGGAGGCGAGATCCGCGGCGGTCTCCAGCGCGTTGAGAGCTCGCCGAGCGTCTCCATCCGCGGCGAGCGCGAGGCGCCCGAGGGCGTCTTCATCTACCTTCAATCCCCTCCCTCCGAGGCCCTTCTCGTCGTGGAGCGCCCTGCGGCATACGTCGGCGGTATCCCGTTCGTTCAGCGGCTCGAGCACGAACACCCGCGTGCGACTCAGCAGCGGGCCCACCACCTCGAAGCTCGGGTTCTCCGTCGTGGCGCCGATGAGCACGATCGTCCCGGCTTCCACGTGCGGCAGAAAGGCGTCCTGCTGTGCCTTGTTGAAGCGGTGGATCTCGTCCAATGCCCTCGGTCACCGCGCTGAACGGAACGAAGACCGAGCTCGTCTCCCGCGCGATGATGTGCGCGAGACTCGTCTTTCCGCACCCTGGAGGACCCCAGAAGATGAGGCTCGGGACCCGGTCCCGGTCGATCAGCTCACGCAGGGCTCCTTCAGGGCCGACCAGCCGGTCCTGGCCCACGAAGTCGTCGAGCGTCCGCGGCCGCATGCGGGTGGCCAGAGGCGCGCCTGATTCGCTCTCGCGACGCTCCGGGACTTCGCTGCTCGCATCCGTGTCGGGGCCGAACAAGCTCGGTTCACGCGTCATTCGGCTTCCTCCCCGACGCCTCAGCGCTCCGCGTCGTCCGGGGAGTCGTCCGGGGAGTCGTCCGGGGGACGGAGCTCGTCGAGACCTCCCATGTCTATGAGCTCCGCTGCCATCTCTGTGAGCACGGCCGGATCGTTGAGCTCCGGATCCTCGAGCACCCTTGCATGAAGCTCATCCAGCAGCAGTTGACCCCCAACGCCAGTAGATCGCCGCCCCCGATCGCCAGATCGGTCACACTCAACGGAGGGCCGGCGAGGAGCTCATCATCCACCCGCTCCAGAGCGTGCTCGAGATAACTCGTCGTCTCTTCGTCATCCGCTGCTCTCGCGTACGCGAGATGGAGCTCGAATAGCTGACGCGCCGGATCGGCATCGACGACGGAGAGCCACTCTCGAATCCGAGCCGCCGAATCGATCGGGCTCACGAGCGGTTGATAGTGTCGAAGCAAGTGGGCGACGGTCTGCAGATCGGCGTTCGAGAATCTCAACCGCTGAAGCACGGCGCGCCCGACTTCCGCTCGGAGCTCCCCCGCCGCTTCGGCATCCTGCCCCTCGTCCAGCGGGTCGGCGGCCACGAACGGCGCAAGCAGCAGTCGGACGAGCCTCAGAACGCGCCTGTCGGCCCTGCTGGCCGAGATCCTGTCTACCGCCGCCAGGTTCTGCTCCCAGGCAGCTTCCTCACGGGCCTTCGCCAGCTCCGGGTACCATATCTCGAGCACGCCGAGCCGCGCGTACAGACGGAGGGACGCCGAGGGCAGCTGGCTGGCGATCACCTTCTCGAGCTCCTCTCGAACTCGCTCGGCGGAGAGCGTCGCGGTCCCGTCCATGCCGTCCTGGAGAGCCGATAGCGTGTCGGAATCGATCGTCAGCTGGAACCTACCCGCGAAGCGGAGGCCCCTGAGGACGCGGAGGTAGTCCTCGGCGACCCGCTGCGCCGGATCGCCCACCGCACGGAGAATCCGCCGCTCGATATCGGCCTGCCCCCCCCAGGGATCGACGAACTGGTCCTTGGCCGGACGCCATGCCATCGCGTTGATCGTGAAGTCTCGGCGCGCGAGATCCTCATCGATGGAGTCCGCGTACTCCACGACCGCGTGTCTTCCATCCGTCTCGATGTCTCGCCGGAAGGTGGTGACCTCGAACATCGTCCCCGCCTCTCCGAGGACTCCCACGGTCCCGTGCTCGATGCCGAGGGGGACGGTGCGGGGGAAGATGCGCCGGACCTCGTCCGGCCGCGCATCGGTGGCCAGATCCCAGTCCTCGCGGGAGTGTCCGAGGAACTCGTCGCGGATCGCGCCGCCCACCGCCCAGGCCTGGAAGCCCCGGTCCTCGAGTGTGTCTGCAATCTCGAGCGCATCCGCGGGCGGGGTGAACCTGGGCCTCTCGCTCACCGGGGCGCATCCCGGAAGCACGATCGCGCCAGGGCGGGCGACCCGGTCTCGGCGCGCGACCCGGAGTCGATCAACCGCACAGCACGCTGCCGCCGTTGACATTCAGAACCTCGCCGGTGACGTGCCGGGCGAGGTCTGAGAGCAGAAAACAAACCGGACCGGCGACATCTTCCGCCGAGGCTATCCGGCCGAGCGGGATTTCGGACGTCACTCGCTCGGCCCCGGGCGCGCGGAGCACCGAGGCGCTCATCTCCGTGTCGACCCAACCTGGAGCGACGGCGTTGACCGTGATCCCGCGGGGACCCAACTCCGTCGCCAGCGACTTGCAGAACGAGATGATCGCGCCCTTGCTGGCCGCGTAGTGGCTATGCCCAGCCTCTCCGCGCTGGCCCGCCGTCGAGGAGAGGAGAACGACGCGTCCGCCCCGCTCCATGCACGAGATCGCCTGGCGGGACGTCAGGTAGATGGACGTGAGGTTCGCCTCGATCATGGCTCGCCACTCCTCCAAGGCCAGGCGCTCGAGCGGCAACTCGACCTCGTTCCAGACGCCCGCGTTGCCGACGAAGAAGTCGAGCCCGCCGAACTCCGCTCTGACGCGATCGAAGAGCCCCTCCACATCCGCTTCGCGCGACAGGTCGCCCTGGTGATTCCAGAAAGCGGCCGACCGGCCGACCCCAGACGCCGGCTCTGCTGGAGAAGCCTCGTTGGCCTCGGCCAGGGCCTCCGCGGCGGCATCCTCCGCCGCGTGGTAGGCGATGCCGACGGAGGCGCCCATGGAGGCCAGCATCCGCACGACGGCGCGACCGATCCCGCGCGATCCGCCGGTGACGAGCGCCCGCCCGCCCGATATTCCGGGCAGCAACCACTGATCCCGGCGACTCACCGGGACCGTCCTACGATCCGCTTCAAACGCTCCATCCATCCGTCCTCGAGATGAATCGGCGGCACGGGCACCGGATCCTGCCCGTCCAGGATCGCCTTTGGGTTCTCGCTCAGGAGAAGAACCGCGGCTTCATCGTGTCCGACCTCCAGCAGCCGATCCCAAGCCTGCCGCACCGTCGCGGAGCGCCCGGGCCTCGCGTGATGGTCCGATGCAATGATGTCGACCGCCCCGTCGGCCAACATCTGCCGCGCTACCAACTCGGCCTCCCGACCATACCGCCCCCAAAGGCTGGCGGCGTTGACACACATCACCACGCCCGCGTCGCGCCACGTCTGGATCAACCCATACCGCGCCCCGATGCCGGCGTAGCGCTCCGGATGCGCAAGTACCGGCACCCAATCCTGTCGAGCGGCCTCATTCAGGGTCTCGATGGAGTAGGCAGGCATCATCAGCATCGAGAATTCGACGAGCAGATGGCGATCGCCGAGTCCGAGCCTGCGGTCGCTCAGCTCCACATCCGGCTCGTCGAGGCGCACCTCATAGGCCAGTCTGAGGAACAGATCCGGAATCTCCCGTTTGGCCGTCGCACGGAGCTTCTCAAAGCTCTCCTGTATCTCGGCCCTGCGCGATCCGGACGCCCGGCTGGCGGAAAGGTGCGGTGTCGTGGCCACACGCGTCACGCCCGACTCGAAGAGATCCTTCAGCGCGGCGATCGCCTCATCGATGGTGCGGGCGCCGTCGTCGACTCCGGGCACGAAGTGATTGTGCACGTCGGCGAGCGGAGGGATCCGGTCGCTCACGCGCCCGCCCGAGTCGTCGCTCAATGTGCGCTCAATCTTCGCCGTCGAGCTTGCGGATCGTCGCGGCGCCGGCCTGTTCGAGAGCCTCGATGACCTTGCCGGCGTCGCCCACGCCTCCCTGGGCGAAGTGCGGCCGTCCTCCGCCCTTGGATCCGGTGGCCGTGGAGGCGACGCGGACGAGCTCGCCCGCGTGCACGCCCCTTCGGATCCAATCATCCGTGACCACCGAGAGGAAGGCCTGTCTGTCGTCGTCAGAGAAGGTGACGTGGGCAATCGCCGCACCGGAGCCCCGCCCGTCCAGCTCGGAACGCAAGAGGTCGCCGAACTCTCCCAGGTCCGTGCCCTCGGGCAGCTCGACCCGCCCGTGGGCGAGGATGCCGTCGGCCACCTCCACTCCACCTGCGATGAGACGCGCCGCTTGCGCGGCGGCTCCCTCCTGCCGCTGGCCCGCCGCGGCTGTCTCTAGACGGTCGCGTTCTTCCAGCAGAGCGGACACCCGTCGTTCCAGCTCGGCCGGAATGACGTTGAGGCGTTTGGACACCCTCTCCAGACCCTCCTCAGTCTCGAGGAGACGCTCGTAGGCGCCGCGCCCCGTCACGGCCTCGATCCGGCGAATCCCCGCCGCCACGCCGGTTTCTCCCGCGATCCTGAACAGCCCGATTTGGCCGGTGCTCCGAACGTGCGTGCCGCCGCAGAGCTCGGCGCTGACCCCCGGCACCTGGATGACGCGGACGACATCGCCGTACTTCTCGCCGAAGAGCGCCATCGCGCCGGCATCGATCGCCTCTTTGTAGCCCGTGTGCTCGGCCAGGACGGGCACGTTGGCCCAGATGGCCTCGTTGACCTCACGCTCGATGTTACCTCGCTCCTCGCGGCTCAGCGGCCCGCGGTGCGTGAAGTCGAAGCGCAACCTGTCCGGCGCGACCAGCGAACCGGCCTGGTGGACGTGATCGCCCAGCTCGGAGCGCAGAGCGGCGTGCAGGAGGTGAGTGGCGGTGTGGTTCCGCTCCGTGTCGCGGCGGGCCGGTTCTTCCACGCTCGCCCCGACACGCTCGGGACCAGCCTCCAGCACCCCCTTCACCACCGGGCCGGCCACGACCGTTTGCCCGCCCTCGTTCCGAACCGCGCGCCGCACCTCCACCTCCCAGCCGTCGCCTCGCAGGCGCCCGCGATCGCTGACCTGGCCCCCGGCCTCCACATAGAATGGGTTCTCCGCCAACACGAAC
>JBDHIM010000102.1:0-8829 GCA_039587445.1 Gemmatimonadota bacterium | reverse complement strand
TCCGGTCGCACCTCCGCCTACCGCGGCGATTCCACCGGCCCTCGACTCCCTGGAGCTTGTCGACCGAATCGTCGCGATCGTGGGCGACACCGCCATCCTCATGAGCGAGGTTCGCGAGAAGGTCTTCCAGATGCGGGCGCAGGGGATGGAGATGCCTACGGATCCTGCCGGTCAGGATTCTCTCGCTTTTTCCACCCTGGAGGGCATGGTCGAAGAGCTGATGATCGTGAAGCAGGCGGAATTCGCCGGCATTGCGGTCACCGAAGATGAGCTGGACGCCGAGGTGGATGAGCGCTTCGAGGCGATCCGCTCGCGCTTCAGCTCGGACGAGGAGATGCTCCAGCGGGTCGAGGAATCCGGCCAAAACATGTTCCAGTTCCGCCGCATGATCCGATCGCAGGCCCGTAAGGACATGATCGGACAGAGATACATCGGCACCCAGATGAGCGCGATGCTCTCGGTCCGCGTGACCGAGCAGCAGATCGTCGACGAGTTCAACGTTCGGGCCGCGGGGCAAACGCGACCCGCCACGCTCGACCTGGTGCAGGTGACCATCGACCCGAAGCCCAGCGAGGCGGCGCGCGACAGCGCGCTGGAAGTGGCGGTAACCGCCCGCGACGAGATCCGAGACGGCGAGGATTTCGAGGTCGCGGCCCGTCGGTACTCCGACGACGTCGGCACACGAGCCGACGGCGGCGACCTCGGCTGGATCCGGCGCAGCGAAGTCGACCCGGCGTTCGGCGACGCCGCCTGGGCCGTCCGCACCGGGATCGCGATCGGGCCGGTGGAGAGCCGGTTCGGCTTCCACGTCATCAAGGTGGAGAACGTGCGGGGAGGCGAGCGTCACGTGCGTCACGTCCTCGTCCGACCCTACATCTCACCGGAGCAGATCGAGGTAGCACGTCAGCTCTCCGCGGCCGTGGCCGACAGCATTCGCGACGGCGAGGATGCCTCGGTGATGGCTGAGCGCTACGGGACCGACCCTGAGGACTCGCGCATCGACGACGCTCGTGTGGACAGGATATCGGCAGCGCTTGGGGCCGAGTTCTCGGAGGCACTTCGAGGCGCTCAGACGGGGGACGTCGTCGGACCTGTCGAGATGAGTGGAAGCGGTGGCAACGCCTCGTTCATCGTCATCAAGGTCATGCGATACCGACCCGAGGGCGCCTACGAGCTGGACGAGGTCCGAGACCAGATTCGCGACCAGCTGATGCAGCAGGGGCAGTACGACGCGCTGGTGGAACAGCTCAAGCAAGAGGTCTACGTCCGCATGCTGATCTGACGCGATCCTCGTGGCTCGATAGGGCGGTGTCACCTCCTGGGGTTCGGATCGGCATCACGCTCGGTGATCCGCGCGGCATCGGCGCCGAGGTGGCGAGCGCAGCGCTCGCCGAGATGCCTTCTCTGGATCATATCTCGTTCAACGTTCTCGGATGGGAGGGCGCACTTCCGGCCGAGCTCATGCAGCGGGGAGACGTGGAGCTCGAAGCCATCGGCACCTGGACCGCCGAAACCGGCGACGCCGACGCATCGGCCGGAGGGTTGGCGGCCCTCGCCATCGAACGCGGCATCGACCTTGCCCTCGACGGCCGGATCGACGGACTCGTGACGGGTCCGATCTCGAAAGTGGCCCTCGCCGCCGCCGGCTACTCCGTTCCCGGCCACACAGAGCTTCTGCGCCAGCGGACGGGCGTGCCGGAAGTGACGATGATGATGGCGGCGGAGACGACCCCTCTTGGAGGTCCGCTGCGCATGGCCCTCCTCACAGCTCACATTCCGCTTCGCGAGGTGCCGGATGCGCTGACGCCGGATCTCGTGGAACAGCGCTCCAGGATCGCCGAGCGCGCCCTGCGGGAGTGGTGGGGCCTCGTCTCTCCGCGCCTCGCGTTCGCAGGCGTAAACCCGCACGCGTCGGAGGGAGGCCGGTTCGGGGATGAGGAGGCGCGCGTGCTCACGCCGGCGATCAGGAGGCTGGAGGCGGACGGAATCCGGATCGCGGGGATCTTTCCCGGCGACACGGTATTCGGCAGATGTATGGAGGGCGAAGTCGATGCGGTGGTGATACCCTATCATGACGTGGGGCTCGCGGTGATCAAGACGCTGGCGCGCGAGACGGGCGTGAACGTGACGGCGGGGCTTCCCTTCCCGCGCACGTCGCCCGACCATGGGACGGCCTTCGACATTGCTGGGCAGGGCGTGGCGAACCCCGGCTCCATGAAGGCTTCGATCGACCTCTGCGTGATGTTCGCGGAACGGGCCGCTGGACGCGCCCCGGAGGTAGCCGTTTGATCCGATTCCGGAACGTCACGAAACACTACCCGCGCAGCGGCACGGCGCTGGCGGACGTCTCTTTCCACGTCCGCAAGGCGGAGTTCGTCTTTCTGACCGGACCGTCGGGAGCCGGCAAGACGACCGTGCTGAGGCTCGTCCATATGGAGACGGCCCCGACGGAAGGCGAGGTGATCATCTCACGTTTCTCCTCGACCCGGATCCGGCGGCGAGAGATCCCCCAGCTCCGGCGACGGGTTGGCTTCGTCTTCCAGGATTTCCGGCTTCTCGAGCGGTTCACGGCGGCCGAGAACATCGCCTTCGCACTCCAGGTTACCGGCGCGAATCACTCGGCGATCCGTCCGAAGGTAATGCGCCTTCTCGACCATGTGGGGCTCGCCTCTCGGGCCTCCGCTTATCCGGCCGAGCTCTCCGGTGGCGAGCGCCAGCGAGTCGCGATCGCCCGCGCCCTGGCCACCGATCCGCTCGTGCTATTGGCCGACGAGCCCACCGGAAACCTCGATGAGCGCGCTTCTCTTGGTGTGTTTGATCTCTTTCAGCAGCTGAACGCTCTCGGCACGGCGGTGATCCTCGCCACGCACGATGCTACCCTCCTGCGCCGTCATCCGGAAACGCGCGTGCTGGAGCTGGAGGGCGGCCGACTGGTCTACGACTCCAGCGCGGACGCGCCGAAGCCGCCCGACGCGGATGCGGGCGGCTCGTCCATCTTCGAGCTCGTGCACGACGGGCAGCCGACGGACGGCACCCAGCAGGAGGGGAGCCTCACGGAGCCCGGAGCTGCGGCTCCATGAGACCGTTTCGCGAGGCGCTGATCTCGCTGGTTCGCCGGCCCGTGCTCGCGGCGCTTTCCGTGACGGCGATCGGCCTCAGCCTGTTCATTCTCGGCTTGTTCGGCCTGACGGCGCACAACATCTCCAGGGCGTTGGCGGCCGTCGAGGAGAAGGTCGAGATCGTGGCCTACCTCAAGGACGAGATCGGTGAGGCGCAGCTGCGCCTCGTTCGCAGCGAGATCGGAGCCTTCCCCGAAGTCGAGTCGATCGAGTACGTGTCGAAGACCGAGGCGCTCTACAACGCCTCTCGAGAGCTCGCCGAGTTCTCGGACGTCTTTCCGAACGTGGAGGTGAACCCCCTACCGGCGTCACTGGAGGTCCGACTGCTCCCCGGGCAACGAGACCCTCAGTCGGTCGGGACGGTGGCAGCGCGCATGAGCGGCTACGACTTCATCGACGAGGTCCGGTTCGGCCGCGACTGGGTGAACAGGATCCACACGTTGCGGCGGATCGCCGGAGGCACGGCGTTTATCGTCGGCGGATCGTTCGCTCTCGTCGCCATGCTTCTGATCGGAACGACGGTGCGCATGTCGATTCACGCACGCTCGACCGAGATCGCGATCATGGAGAACGTCGGAGCGACCGCCGGTTTCATTCAGCGGCCCTTTCTCGCCGAGGGCCTCATCTCGGGTCTGATCGGAGGCGTTCTGGCACTGGTTTTGACATTCGCGGCTTACCGACTGTTGGACCGAGCCGTCATGGCCGTCCTGTGGCTCCCCGATCTCTGGATCGGCGCCGGCATCCTGGGTGGCGGCCTGTTGGGAATGCTCTCGGCGGGCCGGTCCGTGCGGCGAGAGCTGAAAGGCCTCTATGCGATCTAGTCGGGTGTCGAGCCTCCGAGCTCGAGGATCGGCGCTCCCCTACGTGGGCGCACTCCTCGTCGGCCTGGTCGGCGCTCCGCTTCCCTCGCGCATCGACTCGCCGTTCGAACTCCGACTCGCCCTGGCTCAAGACTCTCTTGAGAAGCAGATCGAAGAGAGCAAGACGCGGCTCGACCAGATTCGGGCGGAGCGCGAGAGGTTGCGGAACGAGATGGGGCAGTTGGCCGGCCAGGTGCATGACGAGACCGAGGCGATCACCAATCTGGAGCGCCAGATCGGCACGTCCAGCAGCGTCGTCGCCGAGCTGGACCTCCAGCTGTCCGGTGTGCTCGCCCATGTGGACCGCAGCACTCGTGACATGATTCAAACGCACGACGAGTTCGTGTTTCGGAAGGCCGTTCTCGGCGAACGGCTTCGCCAGATCTACAAGCGTGGCCCGCTCAAGACCGTGCAGGTCTTGCTGGGAGCGCGATCGTTCACCGACCTCATCAACCGCTACAAGTATCTCCGGCTCGTCGCACTCCAGGACCGTCTCATCATGGGCCAGGTCGAGCAACTCGAGACACGCCTCAGCGATCAGCGGGAGCTTCTGGCGACGGAGCTCGACGGCATCCAGCGGCTGCGGCGTGAGAAGGTGAACGAGGTGGATGAGCTGGAGGAGCTGGAGGAGCAGCGTCAACGGGGGCTCTCCCGGATTCGGTCCAGGGAGACCGCCGCCCAGAACCGGCTGTCACAGCTGGCTCGCGACGAGGAACGCCTCAGACAGCTTGTCGTTGACCTCGAGGCAGCACGGAGGGAGGCCGAGCGTCTCGCCGGCGCGGTAACCGCGCCCACGCTCAGAACAGCGGACCTGGGAAACCTCGCGTGGCCGGTTCAGGGGAACGTCGTCTACGGCTTCGGGCCCGAGCGAAGAGGCAATACGACGCTGGCTCGTGATGGGATCGGAATCGGCGCTCCCTCCGGCACGCCCGTACATGCGATCGAGGCGGGGAAAGTCGCTTTCGCTGGCCGGTGGGGGCTATACGGTCCCTCGATCATCCTGAGCCACGGCGGAGGCTACTACTCGCTCTACCTGTTCATGCAGAACCTCTCCGTGCGGGAGGGCGACGATGTGGACTCCGGACAGATTCTCGGCGGCGTGGGCGGCGTCGGCTCGCCGGAGGGACCGCACATCGAGTTTCAAATCCTCCAGCCCGGCTCCGCAGGCGAGCCGCGCCCCGTAGACCCGGTCCGCTGGCTCCGAGACCGATCATGAGCCTGCCCCCCGTCGCAGGGCACGACCAGCTACGCCGGCTTCTGGCGGACGCTGCGACCTCCGGAGGCCTTCCGCAGTCGGTGCTTCTCCGGGGAGCGCCGGGGATCGGGAAGCAGCGTCTGGCGCTCTGGCTAGCCGCTGTCCTTCAGTGCGAGCGACAGACGGGTTGCGGCGAGTGCCGCAGCTGTCGGCTCGCCTCCGAGCTCCAGCACCCGGACATCCACTGGTACTTTCCTCTGGAACGCCCGAAGCGCGTGGCCGCCAACAAGCTCCGCGAGAAGTTGGAGGAGGCCCGCCTGGCCGAGCTCGATGCGCGCCGGGCCGAACCGCTACGTCGCCTGGCGGAGGACGCGCCGACCGGCCTCCACCTCGGCACGATCGAGAACCTCCGCCAGCGGGCGATCCGGCGCCCGGCGATGGGCCCTCGGACGATCTTCGTCGTCGGACGGGCCGAGCAGATGGTCTCGCAGCAGGCGAGCCAGGAAGCGGCGAACGCATTCCTCAAGCTGCTGGAAGAGCCTCCACAGGACGTCCACATCTTCCTCACCACCAGCCGGCCGGGCGCCCTTCTCCCGACGGTGCGATCGAGGGTGCTCTCGATCCGGGTACTCCCGTTGGCCGAGGAGGAGGTCGCCGCCTACTTGGAAGCCGAAACTGAGATCGGGACGGAAGAGGCGCAAAGGGTCGCGCGCCTCGCTCAAGGCTCGATAGGAAGGGCGCTTCAGATCGTCGGGGGCGAAGAGGGCGGGTACGACGACGCGGAGCGTCTGCTCCGAGTGGCGCTTGGCGGAAAGAGGGCCGATCGACTTCGCTACTCGCTCTCCCTCTCCGCACGGGGCGCGCGCGGAGGCTTTCTTCGCGCCCTGGAGGCGACGGGAGAGCTGATGAGAGATCAGCTGGCGCTGGCGACCGGCAACGCGGACAGCGCGCTCGACATCGAGCGGGCGCGCCGCCTGAGCCCCGAACCGCTGGACGCCGAGGCTCTTCTGGCGGGGCTGGAGAGCCTGGAGCACGCGAAGCTCGCGGCGGCTGGCAACGTGAACCCGCAGGCCGTATCGGCCAGTCTATTGGGCGAGCTCGCCGTGGCCCTCGCTCCGGACCGGATGTAGGTCGTCCATGACCGACGATCCTTCGCCGCGACTCTCCCACCTCGACGAGAAAGGCCGCGCCCGCATGGTGGATGTGAGCGACAAGCCCATCAGCCGGAGGGTGGCGCTTGCCGAGGGAGCCGTGACCATGGGGCGAGAGACGTTGGCGGCGATCCGCGGCGGGGAGACGCCGAAAGGTGACGTTCTCACGGTAGCACGGCTCGCCGCGATCGGGGGCGCCAAGCACACGGCCCAGCTCATCCCGCTCTGTCATCCCCTACCCATCGAAGCCATAGATGTGGAGATCGACCTCGACGACGACCTTCCCGGACTTCGCCTTCGCGTCCGTGTGTCGGCAGAGTCCCGGACGGGTGTCGAGATGGAGGCGATGTCCGCCGTGGCGGTCGGTGCGCTGGCCGTCTACGACATGGTCAAGGGGATCGATCGAGGTCTGGCGATCGGCCCGATCCGCCTCCTCGAGAAGCGCGGCGGAAGAAGCGGCACGTGGACCGCCGCGGAGGAATCGAGCTAGGCAAAAGGGGGCACGACCGTTGCGCCCTACGGGTCCCGACGAGTGAGCTTGGGACCTCACGAGACGGCCGATTCGGGCCTCCACGGACGCGTGCTGCTATCCGATAACCCGTATCTCCATAATCTGTTACACGATTATTGACTCGAGCGATTGGGCCGTAACTGGAACGGATTGGAGTGCTGTGGGGTTCACGCAGCGAACCAACACCGCATCGGGCCGGGAAGCAGGATCGAGCCCGGTCTCGTCACGAGATCAGCACCGGATTTCTCTCGACGCAAACTCGATAACAGAATCGCAAGGAGCCGTACATAGATGCCATCCGTAACCCTGGGGACCGGCTTTGAGGGAGGCGCGCTGGGAAGCCTGCCGCGATTACCGGAGCTCTCTTCGGTAACGTCGGAGCTCCGCCGCCGAATCCTGTCCCCCTCCGGAATCACGCTTCTGGCCTTCTTCACCTTTCTGGCCGGAATGCTCGTAACCACCGTGCGGGCGCCTTCGAGCTCGGAGGTGGAGAGTCTGGAATCTGCGCTGTTCGCCCAGGCGGCCCAGTTGGCGCAGCTGCGCGATCAGCTGGCGATCAGCCAGACCGACGGGAATCGGCTCCTCGCCGTGCAGCGCTTCTCGACCGAGTACGAGATTCCCGCTGACCTCGCCGCCGCCATCTATCGCGCCGCGATCGCCGAAGGGCTGCGGCCCGAGCTCGCGTTCCAGCTCGTGAAGATCGAATCGGGGTTCCGCCGCACCGCGGTGAGCTCGGCCGGTGCGGTCGGGCTCACGCAGCTGAAGCCCAGCACGGCTCAATGGGTCGATCCGACCACAACCCGTGAGATGCTCTGGGACGCGGGTACGAACTTGCGAGTAGGCTTTCGATACCTCAGCATCCTGCTCAGTCAGTATTCGGGGAACGAGCGTCTCGCTCTGCTCGCCTACAATCGCGGGCCAGGGAGAGTCGGAGAGTTGCTGGCACTTGGGAGGGATCCGGCCAACGGATACGCGACGCGCGTCCTGGCACACTGAGCATGCAATCGACTGACGCCTTCGGACTGCTCGACCGAATAGCCGCCTGCGAAGCCCGGATCGGGGTTCTCGGACTCGGCTACGTAGGACTTCCGCTCGTCGTGCACTTTGCGGAGGCCGGCTTTCGATGCCTCGGTCTCGAAGTGAAGTCCGAGATCGTCGATGGCGTGATGGGCGGAAGCTCGCACATCGACGACGTGAGCACCGAGCGAGTCGCTGCGCTCGTCGCCGACGGGACTCTGGAAGCCACAACGGACTTCGACCGGCTGGTCGAAGTGGATGTGGTGGTGATCTGCGTTCCGACACCGCTCTCCAAGGTCGGGGACCCCGACGTCTCGTTCATCGTCTCGGCCGCCGAGCAGGTCAAGGCACGGCTACGTCCTGGCCAGTTGGTGATCCTGGAGTCCACGACCTACCCGGGTACGACCCGAGAGCTGCTTCAGGGCACGCTCGAGGAGACGGGACTCGTGGTCGGGCAGGACTTTTTCCTGGCGTTCAGCCCCGAGCGCGTCGATCCGGGAAACCGGGACTTCACCATCAAGAACACGCCGAAGATCGTCGGCGGGTTGACGGAGCGCTGTCACGAGCTCGCGGTCTCCCTCTATCGGCAGATCGTGGACGAGGTCATCGAGGTCTCCTGCCCGGAGGCCGCAGAGTTCGCCAAGCTCCTCGAGAACACGTTCCGAGCCGTGAACATCGGCCTCGTCAACGAGATGGCCGTGATCGCGGACAGACTGGGCATCGATATCTGGGAGGTCGTGGACGCGGCGTCGACGAAGCCCTACGGGTTCATGCGCTTCACCCCCGGACCCGGCCTCGGAGGACACTGCATACCGGTCGACCCGCAGTATCTGGCCTGGAAGATGAGATCTCTGCGCTACCGCACCCGCTTCATCGAGCTGGCGACCGAGGTCAACGCGGAGATGCCCAGGTACGTGGTCTCAAAGACGGCGGAGGCGCTGAACGTGGCCGGCAAGGCGGTCAACCGCAGCCGTGT
>JBDHIM010000101.1:0-9271 GCA_039587445.1 Gemmatimonadota bacterium | reverse complement strand
ACCTGGCCAATGCAGGTCTCGCCGGTGCGACGGAGGAGGAGATCGGAGGGGCGATCGAGATCTCTCGCTTCATAAAGGGCAAGGCGGACTCCCTGTGCTGCAAGCGGATCTGAGACGACGGGAGTGACAGATGCCGATCCATTTCGAAGACCAAGACGTCGTTTCTGAGGCTGCAGGGCTGCGCTCTGCCCTGATCGTTCCCTGCAATTTGTGCCCCGCGGTGACTGTGGCTGCGCGACAGAACGAACCCTTCATGAGGTTCTTCAGAAGTCCGGTGAAATCGGCCCCTTTTGAGGAGTACCTCAAGGCGATGCAGTCACGCCTCGACGAGAAGGGCGTCCAGTCCAAGGTGTTCAGGAGCAGCATCTACCACCAGTGGTTCATGTGCATGTGGACAGAACGGCTGGGCTGCGACTCCGCGACCGAGACGGTTCGCGAGGTGGTGGCGGCCGACGTGAAGGTCATCGAAGGCATGAACACTACGGGCATCATGAACGGGAGGATGAGCTTCCGGCTACCGGACAAGCTCGTCTTTGACGGCTGTAAGGTGGTCCCCATCTCTCAGCAGAAGGTTGCCTGATCTTCGCCGTCCGGCCGAAGCAGCCGGCCAAGCAGCTGAGACCACCTGAGAAGGACCGCGATCGCGTGGCCTATACCTTATAATCCTACCCGGATTGCGCTCGAGACCTCGCCCAGAAAGTTCGCCCAGTGGGGCGAGAGTCGCCGATAGTCACGACTCTAAGTAGATTAGCTACAAATAGTTAGCCGGGGTGGCGGAACGGCAGACGCGAGGGACTTAAAAGATGGTGCCTCTCGTCGCGAAGTTGACTGTTTCCGCTCATCTTCGCGGTTTTTTTATCTATTCCAGATAACTTCAGACCCCGAGATTCGCTGTTCTCACCACCTAAGTTCGCCCAGTTTCTTCTCCGAGGTTTCCTTTCGAGAAAAGGTGAGTGAATCTCACCACGTGCCACCTCAAGGATTTCCCCACAGACAGGCCCGCAACGCCAACCGTACAGTAGGATGGGCTGTTGGGCTCTCCTCAACAGGCCGGCTGACCTGCCAATCATGATCCTGAATCGCCGGGACTCCGGGGCGGTCGGCCTAGCATTTCTTTCTAAGATGATGAGCGGGCGCACCCCTATGAAAAGAATGACTTGGCCGATACGAGGCCTCAACGTCTGCCTATCCAGACCAGGGGAGACCATGACGTGCGACGGGAGGAGAACGATCCGCGGTACCGTAGCCCTTGCATTCGTGGCACCGCTGGTCTGCGTTGCCGTGGCGTTCGGTACGGTCGTCTGGGACCATCCCGGACACATGACGACTGCGGCCATCGCGTTTTCTGAAATCGAGCGCATGCGTCCCGACCTGATCGAGAAGATCGGTCTACTCTTTTTGAGACATCCGGACCCGGCCCCTTTCTGGGTGGCTGCCGGGGACGCCAAAGGCAATGAGCGCGTACGACGCATGTTCATCGAAGCGGCCCGTTGGCCGGACGACTCGAAATGGACGTTGAACGATCGACTCACCTGGCATACGGCACGCTGGGCGATCGTCGCGGACGACGCGCCGCACGAGGCGAGGGCAGCGGCCGAAGCGCGCCGTGGCAAGCCCGCGGGACAGGCGATCGAGGCGCTAGTGCTGAATTTCGGCACGCTCGCGAACCCCGAATCTACTCCCACGGATCGGGCTAGGGCTCTGAGCTGGGTGATGCACATCGTCGGTGACATCCACCAACCCCTGCATGTCAGCGATCTCTTCTCGAAGGAGTTTCCGGCCGGAAACGCAAGCGGCACACTCAGTTACGTCGGTGACCCACTAGGCACGACGATCCCGTTACACCTCCTCTGGGACAGCAACGTCATGCGCACGCCGAGTCTCGAGGAGGTCGACAGGCACGCGCAGGAATTCGTACGGAAATACCCGCGCGCTTCTTTCCCCGAGTTGCAGGCTAACCCCGCCGGCGAGCCGAACTCGTTCCGCGAATGGGCCCGGGAAAGTCACCAGGTGGCCGTGGACTGGGCTTTCGACATCCAGACTGTCAGCGACCCGAACACGGACCAGGACGTTGACCGGCTGGTCCAGAACATGGTGAAGTTCATCCTCGAGGGGATCTCCCCGGTCGAGGAGGCACCCGAAGTACCCGCCGACTACTGGGAGAAACTCCAGCGTACGACGGAACGGCGCATCACCTTGGCGGGCTACCGAATCGCCGATCTTGTCATCAGGGCCGCTGATAACATCACTACGCAAAGAAAGTACATCGGGAGGTGACTGTGCGGCGACAATGCCTCTTCGTTTCCCTCATCGTGCTGTCGATGTCGGTCGTTTCTGCCTGCGCTCAGAGCGAAACGGGCGAGACAGCCGCGACGGCAACGGCGGCGACACCTGGTCAGAGCCTCGGCATCGCCTCGGTGCCGAACCTGCGCGATCTCGGTGGCTACCGAACCGCCGCTGGTGCCACTGTAAGTCGGGAGCTCGTGTATCGCTCGAACCAGCTCAGCGGGATTCCTCCGGAGGACATGGAGAAGCTCGCGGCGCTGGGCCTCGAGAACGTCTACGACCTGCGTACCGCCGCAGAGCGGGAGGCTCGCCCGGAGGAATTGCCCCCGGACGCCGACTACGTCGTGCTGGACGTGCTGGCCGACTCGCCGCAGGCGGGCCCGGCACAACTGGAAAAGCTCATGCAGGATCCGGAGCAGGCGAACGCGGCCCTCGGCGGCGGCAAGGTCGAAGAGGGGTTCCGCCAATCCTACCGTGAGTTCGTCTCGTTGCCGAGTGCGAAGGCGGGGTTCCGCGAGCTGTTCCTCGCCTTGGGCGACGAGGAGCAGGTGCCGGCGCTGTTCCACTGCACCACCGGCAAGGACCGGACCGGCTGGGCCGCCGCGGCCCTGCTGACTTTGCTCGGAGTGCCGAGGGATGTGGTGACGGAGGACTACCTTCGGAGCAACGACTACATCATCCCGGCCTACCAGGACGCGATCGACGCCTTCGCGGCGGCCGGTGGCGATGCGTCGATCCCTCAGGCGATCCTGGGTGTGAAGAAGGAGTATCTTGATGCCGCGTTCGACGAGATGGAGACGAAGTATGGCACCGTCGAGCGCTATCTCTCCGAAGGGTTGGGCATCGATGCCGCTCACCAGCAGGCCCTGCGGGATCTGTACCTCTCACAGGAATAGACCCCGCTCGTAGATGTGACGAAAAAGGAGGTTGCGATGAAAACGATACAGATCGCCTTGGCAGGTGTCCTGCTGCTTGGCCTGCCTGGCTCGGTCGGCGCGCAGGACAAGGAAGAGCAAAGCAAAGAAGAGACGGAGCGGCAGGAGATCAACGCGATGGCGAAGGGGACCCTCGACCGGTTGTTCGCCGAGAGCGCCGGCTCGAAGGGCCTGTATGACAAGGCCTACGGGTACGCGGTGTTTACGGGCACGCAAACCGCCCTCGCTCTCGCGGGTGGCCGCGGGAAAGGCGTGGCGGTGGAGAAGGAAAGCGGGGCTCGCACGTACATGAAGTTGACCTCGGTGGGCGCGGGCGTCGGGGTGGGAATCCAGAAGCTGAAGACGGTCTTCCTCTTCGAGACGAAAGAGAAGTTCGATGCCTTCGTCCAGGGCGGCTGGGAAGGCGACTCCACCGCCGGCGCCGCCGCCGGCCAAGACGCAGCCGCTGTGGCTCGTTCCTTCACCAACGGGATGGCCTTCTACCAGCTCAACGACAAGGGCCTCATCGCTCAGGCAAGCGTAAAGGGCACGAAGTACTCGAAGAACGACAACCTGAACGCTGGCGGATAGTTGGAGGGAGACCGCCCGATCGATACCACTCGATGAAAGAAGCCCGTCTATACGATATGATCCCAGCGATATGAGCAGATCGAGGATTCTAAAGCGAACGCTGCTGTTGGCTATCCCCGCCATCTCCTTCGCCGGCTTTGGTTGTTCCGAGGCCCGAGTCGAGAGAGAGCAATCCACGGTGGCTGAAGAAGAGGACCCCTGGCTTCGCTTGCGGAGGGTCGCGAAATGGACAGGCGATCTGGACGGCATGGCCGAGCGGGGCTTCGTGCGAGTGCTGACCGCATACAGTCCCACGCTCTACTTCGTGGACGGAGCACGCGAGCGTGGGATCATCGCCGAGTACGCTCCGGCCCTTGAGCAATACCTCAACCAGCGACTCAAGCCCGAAGGCAAGCGGATCCAGGTCATCATCATACCGGTGCGGCGCGATCAGCTGCTTCCCTTCCTGATCGAAGGACTGGGCGATCTCGCTACGGCCAATTTGACGATCACCGACGATCGCTTGAAGCTCGTCGACTTCGCCACTCCCAGCTTCACCGACGTTCAGGAGCTCGTCGTTACGGGCCCCTCCGGACCGGAGCTGGGCAGCCGGGAGGACCTCGCCGGGCAAGAGATTTGGGTGCGTGGATCCAGCAGCTATTACGAGAGCCTGCAGGCGCTGAACGGCCGGTTCAGAGCTGCAGGAAAGCCGGAGGTCGTCGTTCGGAATGCCGACGAAAACCTCGAGGACGAGGATATCCTCGAGATGGTGAACGCCGGACTCCTGTCCGCAACCGTCATGGACAGCCACAAGCTGGATATGTTGTGGAGCCAGGTGTTCCCGAACATCGAGATCCACCGTGACTTGCCGCTCACCGATAGAGGCAGTATCGCAACCGCGCTCCGGAAGGACGCGCCTCTGCTGAAGGAGGCGATCAACGATTTCCTGACGACTCACCGCGTAGGCTCCGAGTTCGGGAACGTCCTCCTCAACCGCTACTCGACGAGCAACCGCTGGATCAAGAACGCGAACGCCACCAGCGAGCGGCGTAAGTACGAGGCAGTGGTCGGCCTATTCGAGACGTACGGGGCTCAGTATGACTTCGACCACCTGATGCTGATCGCCCAGGGCTACCAGGAATCGACGTTGGATCAGTCCACGCGCAGTCGGGCGGGAGCGGTCGGCATCATGCAGGTTCTCCCGTCCACTGCGGCCGGTTCGCCCGTGTTCATACCGAACATCGAAGAGACGGAGCCCAACATTCACGCCGGCGTGAAGTACATGCGCTATATCGTGGACGATTACTTCGACGACCCGGCGATCGACCCGGTGAACCGGATGCTCTTCGCCTTCGCGTCCTACAACGCGGGACCCAACCGCATCGCGCGGCTGCGCCAACTGGCACCCGAGTACGAACTCAACCCGAACGAGTGGTTTCGGGAGGTGGAGCTGATCGTACAACGCAAGGTGGGGATGGAGCCCGTGAACTACGTGCGCAACATCTTCAAGTACTACCTGGCCTTCAAGCGGATTCGTGACCGAGCCGCCGAGCGCGAGTCAGCGAAGAGAGAGCTGAAGGACCAGCCGGCAGGGGCCGGCGAGCCCCGTACGCAGGGGGGCAGATAGCCAGCGGGAACGCGAATACGCAAACGGCCTGTCATCGACTGACACCGAGGGGTGGTGTGGCTGACGCGACTGGTACTGCGTAGATAGACTCCAAGAGGTTGATTCCTGACCTGCCACCCGGAGGTCCGTGTGTCGGCATCAACTGCCCGCTGGCTCGGTAACTGGCGCAAATTCGTTGAGAAGCCCATGTCCGTCGAGGACGTGGAGCAGGCAGTCGAGCGGGGATCCGTCCCTTCCTTCGCGTTCTTCTTCATGCTGGCCGCCTCTGCGGTGATCGCCACGCTTGGCCTGCTCGCCAACAGCGCTGCAGTCATCATCGGTGCGATGATTATCGCTCCTCTGATGCTTCCGATCATTTCGATGTCATATGGACTGGTTGCCGGAAGGGGGCAACTGGTAGGCCGGTCGCTTCTTACCGTCGCGACGGGCACCATATTGACGATCGTCGTCGCTCTCGTGATCGCTGAGGCGATCGGTTGGAGAGTGGCTGGTTCGGAGAGCCTCAGCCGGACGAAGCCCATGCTCCTTGACCTGGGCGTCGCCATGGCAGCGGGCGCGGCAGCGGCATTTGCCTTTACTCGTCCCGGCATCTCCTCAGCCCTGGCCGGCATCGCGATCGCCGTAGCCCTGGTTCCTCCGCTGTGCACTGTGGGGATCGCCTTGGCTTTGGGGCAGGATGTGAGTGCCGAGGCTGGGCTGGCGCTGGACGGATTCGGCGCCCGCGGGCCATTCCTGCTGTATCTCACAAAC
The DNA here is from genome assembly GCA_039587445.1 of Gemmatimonadota bacterium. GTDB lineage: Bacteria > Gemmatimonadota > Gemmatimonadetes > Palauibacterales > Palauibacteraceae. The sequence continues at coordinate 3,124 of JBDHIM010000101.1, read as the reverse complement.
ATCATCGGCATCATCTTCGCGGCCAGCCTGGTCTTCTTCTGGAAGTACTTCAGACGACGCGTGCTCGCGGCAGTGGCACTGGCGTTGACGCTGGTCAGCCTGGTTATCGTCGTGCCGCCCTTGGGAATCGCCATGGATAACCTGCTGATCCGAAACCAGGTTCGGCGCAGCCTGACCGTCATCACCCTTCCCCTCATTCCGTCTGACCAGGACGTCCGGTTGACGAACCTGAGCGTTCGGATCGGAGAGGACGCCGTGTTTGTGCGAGCTGATGTGGTGGCGCCGCCAGGTCTGATCAGCCAGGAATCCGTCGAAGCAGTTCGGGACCAGCTGTCCGAGCTCGTCGGGAGACCGGTCGTTTTCGAGGTCGGGGTTGTCCCGGAGACGGTTCTGCGAGCCGCGAAGTAGCCGCCTGGTGTGGGTAGCCGGAAACCGGACTTCACGACTAGATGAATCATGAGCCTACATAGTCTCTACATCCTCGCTGTCATTCTGCCCCTCGCGCCGCTGTCGAGTGGCGCCTTGCAGCCGCATGCCTCTGGCCAAGAAGGCGCAGCGGCCCAGCAGGAAGCGGTGGCCCAGCAGGAAGCGGCGGCCCAGCAGGAAGCGGCGGTCCCCGAGGAGCCGCAGCCCATCCTCGAGGGTGAGATACAGACCAGAGCGGACCTCGTCGCCGCCGATCTCCGTCGGATCGAGGCCCTGTTGCAGCCGACCGTCGACATCTCGCGAGTCGACGCTTCTCTGAGTGACCGAGAATCTGCCATCATCGCGCTTCAAAGCGAGCTCGACGGCATCGATCCGTATCGGGTCTCGATGAGACGACTACAGAACGACCGGCTGCCTTGGCTGGATCTGCGTGCCGAGCTCGACGGGTGGTCGGCTGAGGTCCAGGGCCGGTTCCGCGTTCTCCAGGAGGAGCGTGAGCAGCTGAGGGAGGAGCGACGCCGCTGGGAGGTGACGGCGGATAGTGCCGACCTCGAAGAACTAGCCCCCGAGCTGCTGCGACATATCGATACGTTGTTGGGCCGCGTCCGCGATGTGGAACAGCGCGTGCGAGAGCGACGCAACCAGGTCGGTGCAGTGGCCGGCCGCATCTCCTCGAGCCAGGAGACTGTGGCCGAGGCGCTTGAGCGTATCAACGCGTTCGCGGAAAGCAAGCGCGGCGCCCTATTCGTACCGAAGGCCGCCCCGATCTGGCGCGCGTTCGGCCGTCCCGAGAGCCGTGCGCTCGTTGAAGATGTGGTCTATGCGAGTAAAGACTGGACGGACGCCTTTGTCGCCTATCTCGATGTGCGTCGCGGTCGCCTGCCTCTCCTGCTCTTTTTGTTCGCCGCCCTGCTGGTCGGCGCCTTTGGGTTGCAGAGACAGAGCCGAGACTGGCCGTCCGGGGATGAGCCCGAGGAGATGGCGCGCAGCCTCGCCGGGCGACCGGTCTCCCTAGCTCTCACGTTCGCTCTATTGATCACGGCCCTCGTGCTGCCCAATCCGGTAGGATCGGCCGCCGATGTTATGCTCCTACTGGCGGTCATTCCCTTCATCCGCCTGGGCTCCGTGGTCTTCTCGTCCGGTGTCCGACGAGATCTCTACGGCGTCGCCGCCCTCACGATCCTCCTGCGCATCGTATCGGTCGGGCCCGACGGCTCGCCGCTAATCCGGCTGTTGCTGCTGGCGGTTACGATCGTCGCGCTCGCGGGTGCAGCGTCGGTCGCTGGGCGCGCACGTCGGTCGGGCGAGAGACTACGCGGTTGGCGTCGCGCGAAGGTCACGGCCGCCTCCGCGGCGGCGGCCCTTCTCGGGGTGGCTATCGTCGCCAACGTCTTCGGCTGGCTGGAGCTCGCTGAAGTGTTGGCCGAGGCGACGGTGATAAGCCTGTTCAGCGCGTTCGTCTGGGCGGTCGTCGTCAACGCGACGGCTGCCCTGCTACCGGTGTTGCTCGACGGACGGCTGGGTCGGGTTCTGCCGAGTCTCCAGCGCAACCGGGCGACCGTGACCAGAACCGTCGTGGTCACGGTAACCATCGTGGCAGTTCTGCTGTGGACACGCTCGACGCTTGTGCAGTTTCAGATCTGGGAGCTGCTGCAAGCGTATTTTGTGAACATCGCCGGTGGTGCGCTCTCAATCGGCGGCCTGACTGTTTCGACTGGCAGCATCCTTGGCGCGGTTCTGATTCTGGTCGCGACGAGGCTGGTTGCACGACTCGTGGGCTTCATCCTGCGGGAAGAGGTGGTGACGCGCTTTCGAGGCCCACGCGGTGCAGGGCAGTCGATGGTCACGCTCGTTAATTACGCCGTCTACGGTATCGGGATCGCCATGGCGGCATCGGCCGCAGGTCTGAGTGGTACGCAGGTGACCGTCGTCATCGGCGCCCTCGGCGTCGGCATTGGATTCGGCCTCCAGACCATTGTGAGCAACTTCGTCTCGGGGCTCATCCTGATGTTCGAGCGCCCGATCAAGGTCGGAGATGTCGTGCAGACCACCCAGCATTGGGGAACAGTGAGGCACATTGGCATCCGTGCCAGCACTATCAGGAGCTTCGACGGGGCCGAGATCGTCGTTCCCAATACAGACCTCATCGCCAAGGAGATGATCAACTGGACCCGTTCCGATGACGTCCGGCGGATCGAGGTGCTCCTAGGGGTCGCCTACGGCACGGAGCCGGAAACGGTGCTGTCGATCCTCCTGAGGGTAGCCGTGGAACACCCCCTGGTGCTCGATGACCCAGGGCCGCAGGCGCAGATGCTCCGGTTCGGGGAAAGCTCGCTCGACTTCCGGCTGCGCTGCTGGGTGCGGATGGAGGATTGGGTGAGCGTTGCCAGCGACCTTCACGTTGCGATCAACCGAGAGCTCAAGACGGCGGGCATCACGATCCCGTTCCCTCAGCGCGACCTGCACGTCCGCTCCAACGTCGCCACGCTCGCCGATAGACAGAAAGGGGTCGATTTGTTCGATCTGCCCGATTGAATCACGCGCAGCTTTCTCGGCGCTACCCTGAGTTGACGTAGGAGCGCGGCGCAGACACAAGTTCCAATTAGGAACCCGCACGGAACGCAAGGAGCCCGCTCGTGCAGCGGGCTCTTTCATTGGGTGGGCGAACTCAGAGGGTGAACGACGCGCTTCGATCGCA
>JBDHIM010000100.1:0-8873 GCA_039587445.1 Gemmatimonadota bacterium | reverse complement strand
TTCCCGTAGTCCATCAGCTTGCAGACCGGCGGGCGCGCGTTGGGCGCCACCTCCACGAGGTCCAGGCCGCGCTCCCGCGCCATGCGCCTCGCTTCGTCGGTCGGAACGATACCCACCTGCTCTCCTTCGTCGTCGATCAGGCGGATCGGGCTGATTCGGATTCGATCGTTGACTCTCAGTTCTTCCTGGCTCACGTCCCCTCTCTCGGACACTGGAACAATGTCGCCGCGCTGCCTCGTCCTTGGCCGGACGGCGGATGCGAAACAAAAAACCCGGTACGGCCTGGCCGTCCGGGTACGCGCGTTATCCGCGCGATGAGCAGAGGCGAGCCAACGGCTCGTCCATGCTTCGAACCCGGCAGCTCTCTCCGGCCTCGAAGAGCCGGAACGCCGAAGGGTGGGAGCTGTGCTCCGCTTGCCTAGTTGTCAGGGCGGCGAAAGGTAGGCGGGGCCTGACGATCTGTCAACGCGGGTCCAGCCGCGCCAGCGGGACGTCGGCGGGGCGGTTCAGGTAACCTCAGAGGACCTCCAGCGCCGGATCGAGTCCCTTCGCGCGGACCTTCTCCTGAACGGCGGCAACGAAGTCGTCCACCGCCATCACCACCTGCTTCCTCTCGGCCCCATGCGCTCGAACGGCGACCGTCCCGGCCTCGAGCTCCCGATCCCCAACGACCAGGAGATACGGCACCTTCATGACCTCGCCGTCGCGGATGCGGTAGCTGAGCGTATCCGACCTGTCATCGAGGTCGACCCGCAGCCCCGCGGCGCGCAAGCGATTCACGATCGCGCGGGCGCCGTCGGAGTGCCCATCCGTGATCGGAAGCACCCGGACCTGCTCGGGTGCGAGCCACACCGGGAATGCACCCGCGAAGTGCTCGATGAGGACGCCCGTGAAACGCTCCAGCGTCCCGAAGATGGCGCGGTGGATCATGGCCGGCCGGTGCGGCTTGTTGTCCGGGCCGATGTACTCCAGATCGAAACGCTCGGGCAGATTGAAGTCGAGCTGAATCGTGGCGCCCTGCCACTCTCGGCCGATCGCATCCCGGAACTTGATGTCGATCTTGGGGCCGTAGAACGCCCCTCCGCCCTCGTCCAGCCCGTAGTCCACCGCCAGGCGCTCGAGCGCCTGGTACAACGACGCTTCGGCGTGGTCCCACACCTCGTCCTCGCCGATCCGTTTGTCGGGACGGGTGGCCAGGTCCAGACGGTACTCGAGGCCCAGCGTGTTCATGACTTCATCGACCAGGTCCAGGGCGGTGAATATCTCATCCTCCACCTGATCGGGCCTGCAGAAGATGTGACCGTCGTCCATCGTCAGCATCCGCACCCTCAGCAGGCCGTGCAGGGTTCCGGACCGCTCGTACCGATAGACGTTTGCGATCTCGCTCAGGCGCAGCGGCAGATCCCGGTAGCTCCGCTGCCGAGCGGCGTAGATGAGCGTGTGACCCGGGCAGTTCATCGGCTTGATCCGATAGGCCTCCTTCTCGCCTTCGCCGCGCATGCTCGGGTACATGTTCTCGGAGTACGCGTGCAGGTGGCCTGAACGCTCGAACAAGGCCTCGCTGGACAGATGCGGCGTGTAGACGAACTCGTAGCCGCGCTTCTCCAGCAGTGCCTCGATCCAGCGCCGAAGCTCGAGCTGCATCCTCGCCCCCTTGGGGTGCCAGCAGACCAGACCGGGCCCGATATCCTCCTGGATGCTGAACAGGTCCAGCTCTTGACCGAGCTTTCGGTGATCCCGTCGCCGTGCTTCCTCGAGCCGGTGCAGATGCTCGCTCAGGGCGTCCTGGCTGAAGAAGGCGGTGCCGTAGATGCGCTGGAGCATCTGACGCCTCTCGTCGCCTCTCCAGTACGCGCCGGCGGCGCTGAGGAGCTTGAAGTGCTCGATCCCGCCCGTGCTCGGCACGTGTGGTCCGCGGCAGAGATCCAGGAAGGGACCGTCCCGATAGGCGGAGATCCTCTCATCCTCCGGGATCTCGGCCAGTCTCTCGAGCTTGAGGGGATCATCCCCGAAGAGCTCCTCCGCCTCGGGACGCTGGATCTCACTTCGCTCGAAGGGATGGTTCGCGGCGGCGACCTCGGCCATCTTGGCCTCGATCCGCTCCAGATCGTCGGGGGTGAACGGCTCCTCGACGTCGAAATCGTAGTAGAAACCTTCGTCGATGGGCGGACCGAAGCCGATGCCGGCGTCCGGATACAGCTCCCGGACCGCCGTCGCGAGCACGTGAGCGGCGGAATGCCTCAGGGCGTAGAGAGCGTCGGCGTCGGCGTCGCCGCGCGTCACGATCTCGACGCGCGCGCCGTCCTCCAGCGGCCGGCCCAGGTCCCACAGCTCACCGTCGACGCGCGCGGCTACCGCGGCGCGTGCCAACCCGGGACCTATCGCAGCCGCCAGATCGGCAGCCGAGGCTCCCGCCGGCAGCTCCGTTCGCGAATCGTCGGGAAGGAGTACGGAGATGGTACTCTGGCTCATCGCATACCCGTCGATGATCCGGGGTGACTGGCCCGCCGGCCGCGGCCGGCGGTTGGAAGTGTAGCTCTACTCGGCGGGTTCCCTAAGGATCCCATAGCCTCGGACGTGTCCCCCCTCGGCGGCCGCCACCCAGAGCCTGGCTCCGGTGGCTTCCTCCAACTCCGGGGGCACCTGGGACAAACGGTACTCAGCGCCATCGGACAGAACGAGGCAGAAACCCTCGTCGTCACGGCTCAAGATCCCTACCGCCACGGGATCCTCCTGGCCACCTAGAATCTCGTAAGAGGTCGCCAGAATGTAACGGCCCGGCTGATCTCCCTCCGTGAAGCTGCCCGTGACGATTACCGTCATGCCGGAGAGTCGTGTGATCTCGGCCTCAAGCTCTCCGGTCACGAAAACCCGGTCTCCGTCGTCGTCGACCAGCGTTCGGGAGAACGGCAGATTGCCCACCTGACGCACCGTCCCGGAGACGCTCTCCGGACCCGGCTCGCCCCAACCGGCTACGGGCATCGTCTGAGGGCTCGCGTTGCCCGAGCATCCGGCCAACGCCGCCCCGAGAGCGGCCGCAGCCACCCATGCCCCGTGGGATCTCGACATTCTCTTCTCGTCCTCTCTAGCGCCGCCACACCTCAGCACCCGCCAGCGCGCGCGAGCACCGATCAGCGCACGCGGAAGATGGTCAGCTGCGCCGATGCTTCCACCGTGATCGGAAGTCCCCCTGTATCCAGGAGCCGGATCTCGTAGTCCGGCGTAGTCCCGTCGCTCGAGAGCGAGAAGTACTTCGCCGTCGACGAGCGAACGCTGAACTGGTCCTGGACCGTCGTGAAGCCGAGGGGCTCGATTTCCAGCGAGTAGGGCACGGTGAAGTCCAGCTTCGTCCCCTCGTTTTCGTGCAGCCCCAGGAAGACGTCCGGCAGGTCCCAGGTCAGGATCTGCGTCCGCGGCGGCGCTCCCTCGGCCCTGTCGTCGGCGCCCGGGGCGATGAGGAAATCCGCCAGAAGCGACTCCCAGCTTCTTCCGCTCCCCACCTCGGCGACCGCCCGCTCGATGTTGGAGATCCCGGTCACGTGCGACGGGCCGCCGCCGACGATCTCGCGGAACAGCACCGCTTCGCCGCTGCCCGGGATGACGCCGCTACCCGACGGGCCCTCGTGGTCGGCCAGCCACCGCATGAAGATCCAGGCGAAGCCGCGGTAGCGTAGACCCGAGCAGCCGCTGGGATCCTCCGAGACAATGGTCTGGGTGTCCTCTGGGCTCTTCATCCAACCCCCGCACCCGCTCGTTTGGCCGAGGCGAGCGAAGTTGGACACGTGGAAGCGGTTGAAGACATCCGGGTCGGCGGCAACCTCCTCAAAAGAGAGATTGGAGCGGAGCGGGAGTCCGGCTGCCGCCAACCCGTTGAGCTCCTCCGCCACATGCGAGAGACCCTCGTCGACCCAGGTGTCCTCGAGGTCACCGAAGCCGCCCGTGCCGAAGATGAGCCGCCGTTCGGAGCTTATCAGGTGCTGCAGCTCGTGCGCCGAGACACCGATCACCGTCTCCTTTGCGAACTCCACCGTGTGCCGGATCCCGTACCTGCCCCCGGGATCGGGCGCTATGAGGTAGAGGATCTCGGCCTCGTTACTGGTCGCACAGAGGCCGCCGGCGGCGGTGCCCCCCCCCTCGGGATCGCCGGAATCGGAGAGATCCGAGGGGACGAAGAAACCGGCGATGAAGGTGAGCCCGTTCGAGCCGGAAAGCTTGTTGGTCTCCTCGGTGACCAGAACGATGATCCGCTCGTTGCCGTCGATGTCCGCCGGCTCCCCGAAGTAGGAGGTATTGACGGGATACACGACGTCTTCGAGGGCCGCCAACATCTCCGCGTAATCTGCGGCCGTGAAGCCGCTGTTCTCCTGCAGGTCACGGTAGATCGCGAAGTGCTCGCCGACGGCCTTGACGGCGGCGGTGATCACCGCCGCCGTGTCCTCGCACGAGACGGTCAGGTCAGAATGAACCGAGAAGAGGAAATCCCGCCGCTCGCCGACCACCGGCACCAGGGCGCGTCGGGCGGTTCGGAACCTGACGGCGGCGTCCGAGCCTCCCCGGCCTGTCGCCGCGTCGCGGGCCGGCCGCGCGCCGCTTCTTAGGAGCTCCCGCCGGGCGCTCGAGCGCATCACGAGCTCGCTGATCTGGTGAAGCGCCGGAAGGTCTGCGCCGGAGAGGCTCTGGGAGGTGAGCGTGCCGCCCGACCGCTCCGCGGCCTCGAGCGATCGAGCCCGGCTAGCGGGCGTCGCGGCCGCCTGGGCCAACACGGCGGCCCCAGCCAAGCTCATTGGCCAGTTTCCCGACGCCAGTCGACTCGCGCTCTGCACCGCGATCACGTACTCGCGCGGTCCCGGCCCGCCCTCGAGAGTCATCTCGCTCAGCTGGGCACCGCCCACCACGACGGCTGATTCGCCGACCGCGAGATCCAGGCTGGGCGGCGGCGGGGGCGGTGGCTCCGTGGGCCCCCCGCACCCGGCCAGCGGCAGGACGGCGAACCCGAGGAGGGCGACTAGACCCGCGTATCGGGAGCTCAAGCCCGCCCTCTCCCGACTAGCGGAGGCGGACTACGGTGACTTGAGGCCGCACGTTCGAACGCAGCGGCTCACCAGCCTGATCGGTGATCCGGATCACGTAGTCCGGCGTCGTGGTCGTAGCGAGAAGCGTGAAGTACTTCGCCGAGGCCGAGCGCACCGAGAAGTCCAGATCCACATCGTCGAACAGCACCGCCTCGACCTTCAGCGGGTACGGACCCGGGAAGGCCGGCCCCGTGCCGGTGTTCTCGTGCAAGCCGCGGAACAGATCTCGCAGGTCCCAGCTGCGGAGCTGGCTACGGGCCGGTAGGCTCACGCCCGTCAGATCGTCGACGGCCGCCATCAGCAGGAAGTCCGCCAGGAGCTCCGCCCAGCTCGAGTTACCCCCGAACGCGGCCACGGCCTGTTCGATGTTCGCCGGACCCGTGAGGTGCGTCGGGCCGCCGCGCGTGAGCTCCCTGAAGAACGCCTGCTCGTTGCTGCCCGGGATCACGCCGTTGCCGGCCGGTCCGAAGTGGTCGCCGAGCCAGCGCATGAAGAGGTAAGACCATCCGCGCATCGTGAGCGAGCCGCACCCGGGCGGGTTGCCGATGGCCGGACTGTTGATCGTGATGCTGTTCTCCGGATCGACCATCCACCCATCGCAGCTGTCGTCGCTGGCTGCCGTGGCGCCGAGGTTGAAGAAGTTCTCGAGCAGGTAGATGTTGAAGGCATCGACGTCGGACACGGCATCGCCGATGCCGAGACCGGCCCGCACGGACAACCCCATGACGGCGAGCCCCACCAGCTCCTCGGCGAGGTGCGAGAGCCCTTCGTTGAGCCAGACGTCGTCGCTGTCCGCGAACTGGTCGTTGCCGAGGATGAACCGCTGCTCGGAGTTGATCAGGTGCTGGAACTCGTGGGACGTGGTTGATTTCAGGATCTCGACCGAGCGCTCGACCGACGTCTCCTGACCGAACTCTCCGTCGGGATCCGGGGCGCGCAGGTAGACGATCTCACCCGCGTTGCTGGCCGGACAATCGATCGGATTGGCGAGATCGCTGGGCAGGAAGAATCCGAGAAAGATCAGCGTGTCCGTAAGGTCTGCGAGCTTGTTCACCTCTTCGGTGATGAGGACGATCACCCGCTCGTTCGCATCGATGTCCGCCGTCTCGCCGAAGTACTCGGTGTCCACCGGGTGGATGAAATCGTCAAGCACGGCCTGGATCTCGGCGTAATCACCCGCCGAGAAGGCGTCCGTCCCCTGCATGTCCCGCGCGATCACGAAGTGCTCGCCGACGGAACGGATCTCCGCCTGCAGGATTTTCTCGGTGTTGGTACAGTCCAGCGAGAGGTCCTCGCCCACCGGCATGATGAACTCCACCTCGTCACCGACGGACGGAACGCCGGCCAGCCGAGCCTGGGCCGAACCGCTTCCCGCAGCTGCCTGGGCAGCTGCGACGCCAGATTGTGCGACCTTCGCCCCGATCGGGGCGGCCCGCGCCCCGATCCGGCGAAGCTCGCCCCAGGCCCGCTCTTGAAGCCGCACCGTCTCGACCCCACTTCTTTGCCGCTCGCGAACGGCCTCCGTCTCCTGTCTCAGCAGCTCCTGGACCCTGGCCGAAGCGGGAGCCGTGTAACCATAGCTGGCTCTCACGGAGCCCGCCGACGCGGTAGCCGGGAGGGCCTCTCCTGTGAACTTGACCGGCCACAAGCCGCCTCCCAGCTCGCTGGCGCTCTGCACGATCACCCGGTATTCGCGTGCCGAAGCAGCTCCCGTCAACTCGAAGGCCATCGAGTCCGGATCGGTGATGACGAACACATCGTTCAAACCGAGTTCGAGGCTCACCTCCACGTCGCCGCTGGGAGGCGGGGGTGCCGGCGGAGGAGGCGGGGGTGCCGGCGGAGGAGGCGTAGGGCCGGTGCTGTCTCCGGCACAGGCCGCCAGAAGGAAAAGGGAGCCGAGCACGCCGATCCAAAGGAACGACCGCTGCCTCGCCGAACCTCTATCGATGACCGCCGCGGGGGTATGCTTGCTCATCCTCGACTCTATGACCCTCATTTCTATGACCAGCCGGCCGATTGCCCGGGATCTCCGCGCTACCACCCATAGACGAGCCCGATCGACTCTGCGTTACTTTCTCGTCTGCGTTCGGCAGCTGTTAACCCGAAGCACCCCCGAATGTGCCCGCGCGAAGCCGGTCCCGGAATCCCTCGTGGTGAGCATGATCGGTGCCGCGACTATGAAGGAGGTCAGGCGCCCGAAGCCCTGGAAAAGAGCCAGACGAGATAGCCGACATAGGAGGCCACCAGCAGGCCGCCCTCCCACCGGTTGAGATCGAACTTCGTACGGATCAAGACGAGAAGAAGGACCGAGATCCCGATCATCGCTCCGAGATCCTCTCCCTGCACCTCGCCCAAACGGAGAGGATGGACGATCGACGCGATTCCGAGGATCCCGAGCAGGTTGAAGAGGCTGGAGCCGATCGCATTCCCGACGGCGATGTCCGGGTGCCCCTTCACGGCCGCGACCACCGACGTGACCAGCTCCGGCAGGCTCGTCCCGAGCGCGACGACCGTAAGCCCGATCACGGCGGGACTCACATGGAAGGCGTGCGCCATCCGCACGCCTCCATCCACGAAAGCGCGCCCTCCGAGGACGAGCGCTCCGGTGCCCATCAGGATCAGGGTGATCTGTTTCGCGAGTTTCGCCGTGCCTGGCGGCAGCGCACCCTCGAACTCCCGCCGGATCTCCTTCTTCTCTCGTCTCGCCAAACGCAGGCCGAAGCCGGTATAGGCGACCAGACCGCCGAGGAGCAGCAGGCCCTCGCGCCAGGCAAGCCAGCTGTCGTCCAGGAGCGCTGCGACCAGGAAGGAGGCGGCGATCATGATCGGCACGTCCCACAGCACGAGCTTGGACTCCGCCTTGATCGGCTTCAAGAGAGCGCTGATGCCTAGGATCAGACCGATGTTGGCGATGTTCGATCCAACCACGTTACCGACGGCGACGCCGACCTGTCCTGCCACCGAAGCGCTGATGCTCACCGCGAGCTCTGGACTGCTGGTGCCGAACGAGACGATCGTGAGCCCCACGAAGAGAGGGGTCAATCCGAAGCGAAGTGCCAGGGCGGCGGAGCCGCGTACGAGCGCCTCTCCTCCAAGGAAAAGAAGTCCGAGCCCGGAGATCAGCAGCGCCGTCGTCAGCATGAGCAAGCCCCCGATCTCAAAGCCACCCTACCCTCTTCGCCCAACGCTCGGCCTCCCGCTCCCGTTCCGCATGATCGGTCGGCGGACGTTCGCCCGCCTGCCTCGCGCACGCCTTCGCCGCCGCCAGAGCATCGGCCAGGAGCGGCAGGCCGAGGGCGGCTCGCCGGGCGTCCAAACCCGCCGGATCCTCGACCGGCCCTACGGTCAACTCGCCGTCCGAACCCCAGTCCAATACCGTGCCGTACCGTTGGGGCCTTCGTTCGTTGAACCGAATCCGATCCTGCAGGCAGGCGCGTTGACGCGGCGGTGCATCGCCTCGTCGAACCGCGTCTTCGAGCGCCACCAGAAAGGACCGCTGATGCGCCGGCCGGCTGATCGCATGCTGCGCCACGAGCCAGGCCGCCTCGCATCCCTCCTCGCCGACCAGCCGGGTTCCCGGCCAGCCGTGCTCGGCGACGATCTGCATCAGGGCATCGGCGTTGCGAGAATGTAGCTCCTCCATAGCCGGGGCATACCCGGCGAGCAGCTCGCCGGTCTCGGCCAGCCGGGCACGCGTGCGCTCATCGAGCGCCTTCATCTCGATGAGCGTACTCCGCAGAACCAGGTTCAATGCTCGCTCGGGCTCCTCGGTTGTACATTGAAGGACCAGACACGCACGAG
>JBDHIM010000099.1:0-8882 GCA_039587445.1 Gemmatimonadota bacterium | reverse complement strand
CAAACCCGCCCAAGAACCCGCCCACGTGTTTCTCCGAAGGCTCTCCGTCAGGCCAGCAGCGGCAGACGATTCGTTGCGTACGTGATCGCCAAGCACCAGAATGCAAAGCTCGTCACCGGGCCAGGTCCCTTTCTCCACGCCAAGACAGCGATGTCGTACCTGAAGAAGCTTATCCATGAGATTCACCGCCGGTCGCTCTGGCAGGTGATCGTCATCTACCTGGGCGCTTCTTGGTTGGTCCTGCAGGCGGTGGATACTTTGACCGGAGCGCTCAGCCTGCCCGACTGGGCTCCTCCGATGGCGCTGTTAGCCCTTATCGTGGGCTTCCCCATCGTTCTCGCAACCGCCTTCGTTCAGGAGGGAATGGGCGGGGAAGCGCGGGCGGAATCGGCCGCGCCGGTGCCCGACGAGGCCCAGGAGGGGACGGCGCCGACGGCATCTCCGCCGGAGATCGAAGTTGCCGAGTCCGGGGAGGAGATCCGTCCACACCACCACATCTTCACGTGGCGCAACGCACTGCTCGGTGGCGCGGCTGCGTTCACGTTGCTTGGAGTCATCACGGCCGCCTGGATTATCATGCGTACCTTGGGGATCGGGCCGGCAGGCACCCTCGTGGCGAAGGGCATGCTGGAGGAACGCGCACCGATCGTGCTGGCCCAATTCTCGGCGCCCGATCCGTCGATCGCTACCGCCGCTACCGAGGCCCTACGCATCGACTTGTCGCAGTCGGACGTGATCGCGCTCGTCGACCCGGCGTCGCTCGTCAAGGTGCTCGCCCGCATGGAGCGCAGCCCGGATGAGAAGCTGACGCTGGAGACGGCCCGGGAGGTGGCGGTGCGCGAGGGCTACGCGGCCGTAATCGCGGGCGAGATCACGGCAGTCGGAAACGGCTACGTGCTGACGTCCCGGATCGTCGACGCGACGAGCGGCCAGACCCTGGCGTCGGACCGGCAGTCGGCCGCAAACGCCGACGAGATCATCCCGGCCATCGACCGCCTGTCAGCTCATATGCGAGAGCGTGTCGGCGAATCGTACTCCGACTTGCGAGCGGACGAGCCGCTCCGCCAGGTGACGACTGGATCCCTCGAGGCGCTGCAGAAATACTCGGAAGCGATCGAGATCTTCGACGGCGGCGGGGACGAATCGCTCGGGAACGCCCTGCTCGAAGAGGCTGTGGAGCTCGATCCCGGCTTCGCCATGGCGTGGCGCAAACTGGGAGTGACGCGCACCGGCGGTCGGGCGCGCCGTGTGGAGGCGCTGGAAAAGGCATTCGAATACCGTGATCGGCTCACCGAGCGCGAGCGCCTTCACACGGAAGCCATCTATTACCGGATGATACCGCGCGACTACCAGGCGTCCATCACGGCGTACGAGCGGCTGATCGAACTCGATCCGAATGACGATTGGGCGCTGAACAACATCGCGGTCGTGTATAGTGATCTCGGCGACTATCCGCTCGCGGAGCACTACTACGAGCGCGCGAACGCCGCCGACTCGACCAGCCCACTCTCGTTCCGTAACGCCGCTATATCGGAGATGAACCAGGGCAAGCTGGACGAGGCTGAGGCCACGCTCGATGCGATCTACCGGAAGTTCCCGGACAACCGTACCGCGGCGGGGTTGCGGGTCGCCGTGGAAGCGAATCGGGGAGACTACGCGGCCGCGCTTGCCGCGGCCCAGAGGTTCGATGAGCTGCCGTCCGCCCCGGCCACGAACATGACGAAGACGTCGTGGCTGGCCGCCATCGCAGCCACGCAAGGCCGGCTGGCGGATGCAGAGACTCTGGCGATGGAATCCGCCCGGCACCACGAGGAATCAGGCCGCTCTTCACCGCGGCTCTCAATGGCGGACTTCCTTGTGTGGGTGGACCTGAACGTCCGCCAGGACACCGTTCGCGCCCGTAACCGCCTCGCGTCGTACCTGCGACTGGACGGATTCGCCGAGTCGGATCCGATCAGCAGGCCCTATGTGCAGATCTTGGACTACCTGGCGCAATCCGGTAGCCGCGCGGAGGTCGAGGCGCTGATCGCTGAGTTCGAATCCGAGGTTGCGGAGGAGTATCGCCAGGACCTCGAAGACGCGTACCTGGGCTGGGAGGGCGCCCTGCTCGCCCGGGAGGGCCGTTACGAGGAGGCGATCGCTACCTTCAAAGAGCGTGAGAACCGCGCCTGTACGCTTTGCCGGTACGTTCCTCTTGCCTACGTCTACGATCAGGCCGGCGTGACCGATTCAGCGATCGCGTATTACGAGGGCTACATCAAAGCTCCTGGGGCATTCCGGCTGTTTTGGGATTCCAACTCCCTCGGCCCTGCGCTCGAGCGGCTTGCGGTTCTGCACGACGAAGCCGGCGACCTTGAGAACGCGGCCCTCTACTATGCGCGCTTCGTCGAGCTCTGGAATGAGGCCGACCCCGAGCTTCAGCCTCGCGTAGAGGCTGCCCAACAGCGCTTGAACGAAATCTTCGCAGCGAGGGGATAAGCCGGCCACCTGCCTACAGCAGTTAGAATCACGGGCGAATAGCTCAGTCTGGTCCAGAGCGCCTGCCTTACAAGCTTCCTGTGTAAGTCCCTGTTTTTGCTTAATTTACATAGTTTTCGCGAGCATATTAGCTATCCTAGCTAATCCCCCTATCCCCGATTCGCTAGCCTAGCCACACCAAACCCGCCCAAGAACCCGCTGAACCACCTGATTGCACAGCTCGCCGAATACTGAGTTGCGAACCGTCCATTTCATCAAGATGATGGCGACGGACGGGGAGACCCTCGAGGCCAACCAGGTTGTCGCGTACTTCAACTGCGGCCGTGTCCTCAACGGCCCCCGTAGCAACGGAAGGGACGTGCTCGGCGTCTTCGCGCAACGGCGTGAGACCGGAACGCTATCAGGGGGTCTGACATGAGTCGATTGGGAACCGCGATGGCCGTAGCCGGGATCGAACTGTTCCTCAGTCTTGGCGTCGCCTCCGCCCAGGAGACCGGGTCCGAGCGCCTCACGCTCGATGACGTGCTGGGTCTCTCCGTGAAGAGCTCGCCTGTCGCGTCCCTTTCAGGGGAGACGATCGCCTGGGTCGTGGAAGAGCGTGGGCGGCGCAACGTCTGGGTGGCCAGCCCGCCCTCGGCGGCCCGGCAGCTGACGAGCTTCGAGGAAGACGATGGCATGCTCATCAGCAGGCTCACGTTCAGCCCGGACGGCGCCTGGGTCGTGTTTCAG
The DNA here is from genome assembly GCA_039587445.1 of Gemmatimonadota bacterium. GTDB lineage: Bacteria > Gemmatimonadota > Gemmatimonadetes > Palauibacterales > Palauibacteraceae. The sequence continues at coordinate 5,675 of JBDHIM010000099.1, read as the reverse complement.
CGCGGCGGTCGGGTGAACTCGAAGGGCGAGGTCTACAACCCGCAGCAGCTCCCCGACCCCGCGGAGAACGCGCTGTGGCGCGTTCCCGCGCGAGGCGGGATGGCGGAGCCCTTCGAGCGAGGCAACGTGGGCTCCGTCGCGTTCGGGTCGGATGAACGTCTGTTCTTCGCGCGCGGCGCGGAGGTTTGGGAGCGGCCGTTTCCGGAGGGCGAGGCGAAGCGGCTGTTCACCATCCGGGGCTCCGCGTCGAGCCTCGCCCCCTCTCCCGACGGCGGGAAGCTAGCCTTCGTCAGCAACCGGAGCCATTACGGACGGGGCACCTACAGCTTCGTCGGGGTGTTCGACCTTGCCGACCGCTCGGTGAGGTACGTCTTTCCCAACGTCGAGATGGACCGGGAGCCGCGATGGTCCCCCGACGGCTCCCGAATCGCGTTCGTGCGCGTTCCCGTGGAGCCGAAGAGCTATCGCTTCACCGACTACCGAAACGCCGTGCCGTGGTCGATCGTCGTCGGTGACCCCGAGACGGGAGAGGGCGAGGTGATCTGGACGGCGGACGAGGGCGACGGCAGCGCCTTTCACGGCACGCGAGGCGGCTCGCTCCACTGGGTCTCCGGGCGTTTGGTCTTTCCGTGGGAGAAGACAGGCTGGAGCTTGCTCTACTCGATCCCGGCGCGTGGGGGAGAGCCTAGGCTACTGACGCCGGGCGAACACGAGGTGTCGTCCGTCGCCGTCGACGCGAGCCGCGGGGAAGTGGTCTACTCTTCGAACTTCGGAGACGTCGAGCGATGGCATCTCTTCCGCGTGAGCGCGGAAGGCGGCACGCCGACGCAGCTGACATCGGGAGCGAGCGTCGAGCAAGATTTCTCGCTGCTACCGAACGGCGACGTCGTGTTTCTGGAGGAGCACTCGGACGCGCCTTCGCGCATCGTGGTGCTCGGCAGCGCCGGAGAGCGAACGACCGTTTCTCCCCCGCCCTCCGCGGCGACCGAGGCCGTCTTCGCACGATTCGAGGCGCCCGAGGTTGTGAGCTTCGCTGCGCCCGACGGACTTCGCATCTACGCCCACCTCTATCGTCCCCCGGGAAGGCTGCGCTCCAGTGCCCAGCCAGCCTTCGTGTACGCGCACGGCGGCTGCCACTCGAAGAGCGACCCGGTGTTTCGCTCCCACTTTCGGGAGGGACTGTTCCAGTATCTCGTGAGCCGGGGTTATTTCGTTCTCGTTGTCAACTTCCGTAGCGGTACGGGTCGAGGGCTCGCGTTCCGTGAGCCACCCCGCTACGGAGGCCGCGGCGCCGAGGAGATCCAGGACCTCGTCGGGGCGGCGTCGTACCTGGCGAGCATTCCAGAGGTCGACACGAGCGCGATCGCCATCGGCGGGTGGTCGTGCGGCGGACACATGGTCACGAACGCGCTGGCTCGCCACTCGGCCCTGTACGCTGCCGGAGTGAGCTATGCCGGCGTCGGCGACTGGCGCGTCGAAATGGAGATGGACTCAGGCGATGTCCTGCCGTTTCGCATCTCGCGACGCATGGAGCTCGAGGATCTCGCGTTCGAGTCCTCCGGAGTCTCGCACATGGACACGTGGACCTCCCCCGTACTGTTCGTTCATGGCGACAACGATCTCCAGGCCGCGATGTGGCCTACCATCGAGATGACGCACCTGCTTCGGAGAAAGGGCGTGCCGGCCGAGACGTTGATCTTCCCCGGAGAGGACCACGGCTTCTTCCTCCAGGAAAACCGAGTGCGCATGCTGAGCCGGGTCTGGGAGTTTCTCGAGAGACATCTCGGACAGGGCGCCGTCAGCGACGAGCGTAGCGCTCGATGACGGTCGCGATATCGGAGACCGCGGGTCATCACCGAAGGTGCGGAGCTCAGAGAGGTTGGCTAGCTTAGCCCTCGCGCCCAGACCCGTCCAAGAGGCACCGCGCGGGTCCTACGAGGTTTTCGGGCCGATCGCTCGATCTTCGCGAGCGAGCAACTTTTGCATTGACGGGCGAATAGCTCAGTCTGGTCCAGAGCGCCTGCCTTACAAGCAGGAGGTCGCAGGTTCGAATCCTGCTTCGCCCATTCCTCGTGACCGCAGCTTTGCGGCGCGGATCTCGAGTAGCTCGCGCCTCGGGAGTCTTCGACCGTCTGCCGGCATAACTCTCCCACCACCCCCTAGGCCAACCTCGTTTCGCGCTAGGTACCCGAGTTCGATGTCCGCTTGGACCAGTCGTCTGCGCACTCTCTGGTGAAGGCCAGAGCGATGCCCCTAGCGAAGAGCTCGCGGAGCTATGCAACTTCTCGCCCGTGTTTGATGCGGTTACGAGCCCCACGCCTGGATTCATCGCTACCCTGATGGTCTGAAGTCCAGCAACCGACGGGCGACCGCGCACCGTAGCGAAGACTGCCGTAAAACGACTTGAGGACAGGAGAACACGATGGCCGATGTGACCTTATCGAAGCTCGATGGAGGCCAAACGACCGTCGGCGTCGAAGCACTGGCTTCGGGCCTAAGCGGCGATCTTCTCACGTCTGACTCGCCGGGCTACGACGAGGCCCGGGAGCTGTGGAACGCCATGATCGACCGACGCCCCGGCGCGATCGTCGAGTGCGCCGGTCCTGAGGACGCGAAGCGTGCGGTGGATTTCGCGCGCGAGCACGGGCTCCTGATCTCGGTGTGCGGAGCCGGGCATAACATCGCGGGCAACGCCGTCGCTGACGACGCGCTCATGGTCTCGTTCAAGAAGATGAACGCGGTTGAGGTCGATCCAAGCACCCGTCGGGTCCGCGTGCAGCCGGGTGCCACTCTGGGGGATCTCGACCGGGCGACCCAGGCGCATGGCCTGGCCGTCCCCGTCGGCATCAACTCGACCACCGGCGTCGCCGGCCTGACGCTGGGCGGCGGGTTCGGGTGGCTGAGCCGCAAGCACGGCCTGACCATCGACAGCCTCCTGTCGGCGGAGGTGGTGACGGCCAATGGCGACATCGTCACGGCGAGCGAGCAGGAGAACCCCGACCTGTTCTGGGGCGTCCGGGGAGGCGGCGGTAACTTCGGCATCGTGACCTCGTTCGAGTTCGAGGCGCACGCCATAGGGCCCGAGGTCCTGTCCGGCCTCATCGTCCACTCCCTTGCTGACGCACCTGCGGTGCTCCGTTTCTACCGGGAGTTCGCGGCCCAGGCACCCGACGAGCTGAGCGTCTGGATCGTGTTGCGGCAGGCGCCGCCGCTGCCCTTCCTGCCCGAGGACGCGCACTTCCAGCCGGTGATCATCCTCGCGGCGCTGTACGCGGGGGACATGACCGAAGGGGAGGCCGCCCTCGCACCGCTCCGGGCGTTCGGCAACCCGATCGCGGACGCGATCACGCCGCACTCGTTCATCGACTTCCAGTCAGCCTTCGACCCGCTTCTCACGCCGGGCGCCAGGAACTACTGGAAGTCGCACGACTTCCTCGAGCTGAGCGACGGATTGATCGACACCTTGCTCCCGGCCATGGATTCTCTGCCCACGTTCGGCTGCGAGATCTTCATCGCTCAGATGGGTGGGGCCACGAATCGGGTCCCCGTCGACGCGACCGCGTATCCGCACCGCGACGTGGAGTTCATCATGAACGTGCACGGGCGCTGGGACGACCCGGCGGACGACGAGCGCGGGGTCGCGTGGTGCCGTGACCTGTTCGTCGCCTCGACCCCCTACGCGACGGGCGGCGTCTACACGAACTTCATGACCGAGGAGGAGAGCGACCGCGTCGGCGCGGCCTACGGCGAGAGCTGGCAGGGACTGGTACAGCTGAAGACCAAGTACGACCCGGACAACTTCTTCCGGCTGAACCAGAACATCCAGCCGACGGCACGAGAATAGGCGCTCGGGGCACATGCGCCCCTGTCGGAATCCGCATCTTCGGCAGCGGGTAGTTTCGAACCAGCGGATCCGACGAATCCAAGAAGGCGTGCCGGCCCGATGGCTGCGCTAGGCGCCTGCTCGCAAGAGCTCCAGGATGACGGCCCCCATCGTCCGCGCGCCGACCTGGATCGAGCCTTCGTCAGCCACGTAGTCCGGCGAGTGCGGCAGACCCACGGTGCCCTTCTCGGAGTTCGAGACTCCAAGCCAGAAGAGCGCTCCAGGGATCTCTTGCTGGAAGAACGAGAAGTCCTCGCCGAAGTAGGGGATCGGGGCCCTCGTGACGACGACGCCGCTCGAGCCGACCCGAGACCGGATCGTCGGGACGCTGGCGTCGAGGAGATCCTGATCGTTTATCGTGTCCGCCAGCCAGCGATCCACGTACTCGACCTCGTGCGTCACGCCTTCAAGACCGATCGCCGCGAGCCTGGCCAGGAGGTCCGACTTGGCCCGACTGTACTGATCCTCTCCGGAGGCCCTCACGAAGCCCCGCACTACCCAGCTATCCTCGCCTGTCGGCTCGGCGCCTGAGGCATACGCGAAAATGAATTCGGGCACCCCGGCGATCGTCAAATCCGGACCTGGTGGACCGATCGTACTCACCTGGCTGAAGACGTCGGCGTAGGCCCGGGCAGCGGCCTCCAGATCACCATCGCCCGAGAGGGTGATCTTCACCACATCGAGGCCCGGCAGCACCATGCCCTCGATCACACCGATCTGACCGACCTCGAGAGGCGCGGTGTGGAGCGCCAGGATCGCGACGGGACTCGGGTCATCGAGAACACCGTCTGCAATCATCCCGCGCGCGCCCTCGATGCTCTCTTCGGCCGGCTGGAAGATGAGCTTCACCGTACCCGGCAGCTCGTCCCTGACCGCGGCGAGCGCCTCGGCGATGGCGAGTCCCACCGTCGTGTGGATGTCGTGGCCGCAGATATGGCGAACGCCGGGAGTCTCCGATCGGAACGAAACCGCGTCGGGCGCCGTCGATGAAATCGCATCCATGTCCGCGCGGTATGCGACAACCGGGCCCTCACCTCGTCCACGGATCACCCCGACCACCCCATGGCCACCTACGCCCGTGCGGACCTCGAACCCCAATCCCGTCAGGCGCTTGGCTACGATGCCGGCGGTCCGCTCCTCCTGCCCCGACAGCTCGGGGTGTCGGTGGATATCGCGCCGGATCGCGACCAGCTCGTCGGCGACCGCCGCCAGTCTCTGATCCATCCGCTCGAGGATCGGATCGTGGCCGGCGTCATTCGCATCCTGGGCTCTCAGAGAGCCGCTCCCGTTCAGCGTCAGGCCGATGATCGATCCCGCAGCCACCATCCACCGGGCATATCTCGGTTGCAAACGATCCCTCCAGGTAAGACGGTTTTCGAGCTCGTGGCCTCCGCTTCCGAAACTACCCGGCTCGCCTCGGGCGCGCGCGGCCTCGTCTTCCCGCTCGGGCGTCGGACGGCGAATGCGCCGCTGCGGTCTGCGCGAGGCTAGGGAAGCTCCTCGATCCCGCTTGCCCAGACGACCGGAAGGAAACCTCGATGCCGGCGTTCGGCGGAATAGGGATCGGCGAAGAGACCCCGCTCGACCAAAGTCCGGTTGGCTACACCGAAGATGAAATGCCAGACTTCAGTGTAGACTCGCTCGAAAGGCACTCCGTGTCGGGTAGGCGTGAGATCGGCGAGCCGCTGCTGAATGCTGGCGTAGTGCGCCTCGTGCCAGGCGGTCATGATCTCTCGTCCCATGGCCACGATCTGGCGGACCAGATTCGCATCTTCCGAAGTAAGCACGAGCG
>JBDHIM010000247.1:0-2497 GCA_039587445.1 Gemmatimonadota bacterium | reverse complement strand
ATCGCGGAATGCTCACTTGCGGATGACGAGGTCAGCGACAATCACCTTTCTCCAACGCGGCTTGCGTCGCTCGCTACGGCGGCGAGTCCCGGCCTCCTGTGGGTTACCCATGTCTACCCCCACTTTCGGCGTCGCGACGACGTAGCGGAGCTTCTGTCGGCGGCCGGCTACGCAGGTGCGGTCCGCGTCCTGAACGACGGCGACGAGTGGAGCGGCGGGACCGGTGAGAGTTGACGCGCCGGTGAACTCCCGCGTGAGGTTTGTGCTCGTGGCCGTCGTGCGAGAAGTTGAGCGTCGAAGCCGCGTGTTCTCGTGGGATGCCGGTATTGAGGCGGAGTCCTGAGCGATGTTGATCGTCATGAAGCACGGCGCGAGCGAGGAACAGATCGCCGCCGTCGTGCGCACCATAGAAGAGATGGGCTACGACGCCGAGCCGATTCCGGGAAGGCGCCGCACGGCAGTCGCTCTGGTCGGGAACGACGGTCGCATCGATCCGGGTCGGCTGGACTCGCTGCCGGGGGTGTTTCGGGTGATCCACATCTCCCCGCCCTACCGGCGGGCGAGCCGCGACTGGCATCCCGAAAACACGGTCATCCGGCTTCCCAACGGCGCGTGCCTCGGGGCGGGCGAAGTCGTTCTGATCGCCGGCCCGTGCGCCGTCGAGTCCGAAGAGCAGATCCTGGAAACGGCGCGTCGAGTGCGGGCCGCCGGAGCCACCGTTCTGCGAGGCGGCGCGTTCAAGCCCAGGACTTCCCCCTATTCCTTCCAGGGGCTGGGAGAGGAGGGACTCCGCCTGCTGGCGCTCGCCCGCGAGGAGACGGGGCTGGCGGTCGTGACCGAGGTACTGGATCCGGAGAGCGTGGAGGTCGTGGCCGAGCACGCGGACATCCTGCAGATCGGTGCCCGCAACATGCAGAACTACGCCCTTCTGAAAGCCGCCGGCCGTGCCGACCGGCCGGTCCTGCTGAAGCGCGGCATGGGTGCGTCGGTAGAGGAGATGCTTCTCTCCGCGGAGTATGTGCTTCTCGAAGGCGAATCACGCGTGATCCTCTGCGAGCGCGGCATCCGCTCCTTCGATTCACACGCACGGAACCTGCTGGACCTGACGGCGATTCCGACGGTGAAGGAGCTCTCCCACCTGCCGATCATAGCGGATCCGAGTCACGGCACCGGCAGCCGCCGCAAGGTCTCGCCGATGGCGCGCGCCGCGATCGCGGCCGGCGCGGACGGCGTGATGGTGGAGGTGCACCCGACGCCGGCCGAGGCGGTGTCGGACGGAGCCCAGTCGCTCACGCCCGATCAGTTCGAGGTGCTCAGCTCGCAACTGCGGTTGATCGCCCGGGCGATCGGTCGCGACCTTGCCGAACCCGCGAGGCCCGCGGCGGTGGCCGGGGCGTGAAACGACGGCCTCGTCGACCCTTCATCGAAGTCCGTCGCTGAAGCCGCCCGCCTGGCGCGGCGGGGCGAGGACATCGCTGTTGGCTACCTAGAGTCTCGCGGCCTCGAGATCCTGGCTCGAAACTGGCGCGCGGGGCGCCGGGAGCTGGACATCGTGGCGCTGGACGGGAGGGTGGTCGCCTTCGTCGAGGTAAAGGCTCGCCGCGGTGGGCCGCAAGATCCCCTCGAGGCGATAACCCGGGCCAAGCGACGTCAGGTGCGTCGGGCAGCGGCCTCCTGGATCCGTGCGCATCCCCGAGTGGGCGCGGAGTTTCGCTTCGACGCGGTGGCGGTGCGATTCGAAGTGGGACGCGAACCCACCGTCGAGCACATCCCGAACGCGTTCTTCGGCGAGGATACCTGACCGCTTCCCTCCGCCCCAGGCCCGTGGGGCGCGAGCGCGTGAACCCCGTCAGGGCCGCGAAGGCAGCAGCGGTAAGCGCGGGAGCGTCGCCACGGTCCGCCTGGGGCTTTGCTCTGGTAGAAGGGGCTCGCCTCCGTCTATCGACCCGTTCCCTGCGATCGTAGTATGGGGCCGATGCACCACACCGCACTCGCCAGAAAGCACCGACCTCGTCAGTTCACCGAGCTTGTAGGGCAGCAGCACGTCAGCGCCACGATCCGGTCTGCCGTGGAGGGCGGCCGGGTCGCTCACGCCTATCTCTTCTGCGGACCGCGGGGCGTCGGTAAGACGACCGCTGCGCGGCTCCTCGCGATGGCCCTCAACTGCGAGTCGGCGCAAGACGGTGAGCCCTGCGGGACGTGCGCTTCCTGCCAGCGGATCTGGGCGGGACAAGCCTCGCTCGACGTGGTGGAGATCGACGCCGCCTCCCACCGTGGCGTCGACGATGCCCGGGATCTGCGTGAACGCGCGATGTACGCGCCGTCCGATGAGCATCGCTTCAAGGTGTACATCGTTGACGAGGCGCACATGCTCACGCGCGAAGCCTGGAACGCGCTGCTGAAGATCCTGGAGGAGCCTCCGCCGCGCGTGATCTTCGTGTTCGCCACGACCGAGCCGCACAAGATCAGGAATACCGCCGCGCCGGTCCTCTCCCGC
>JBDHIM010000246.1:0-2515 GCA_039587445.1 Gemmatimonadota bacterium | reverse complement strand
GTGGAGCAGATTGTCCTAGATGTGCACATCGAGGCCGTACGCCGCTTTCACGCTTTGGGCGGGGTTGTTGCACTTGGGAATGACTACGGCGCCGACGCTGACCACGAGCTGGGCATGCCGTTGACAGAGATGAACCTCCTCTTGGCGGCCGGCCTCAGTCCAATGGAAGTCATTCAGGCGGGCACTCGAAACGCTGCGCTTGTATGCGGACAGGCTGGTCAATTGGGCACTCTCGAGCCAGGTAAGTTGGCCGACGTCATCGTTGTCGGGGGCGACCCGTTGAGCGATCTCCAGGCCATGGAGACGGTGGTTGCCGTAATCAAAGCCGGTGAGGTCGCTTACTCTGAGGATTGAGTCTCAGGATTCACGCCACATTTGATGAGCAGAGTCGCGCTCGACAGACAGCTCGGAAGGCAGCAGTACGATGAACGGTCGGTATGATGCAGTCATCATCGGCGCGGGCGTAATCGGCGCTGCCATCGCCTTCGAGATGGCCAAGAAGGGCTACCGAACGCTTAACGTCGACAAGCTGCCTGCCGCCGGCGACGGATCCACCGGCAGTACCTCGCCGGCGACGGATCCACCGGCAGTACCTGCGCCATCGTCCGCACGCATTACTCCACCTGGGACGGTACGGCGCTCGCCTACGAGAGCTTTCTCCACTGGAAGGACTGGGAATCCTACCTCGAAGCTGAGGATGAGCGAGGCTATGCCCGGCTCACCCAGACGGGGCTGCTGGTCATCCTCTCTCCGGACCACGATTTCAGCAGACACCTCCGATTTCACGACGAGTTAGGCATCCCATATGAAGAGTGGGACGTCGCTACGCTGAGGCGAAAGCTGCCGTTCTTCGATGTCACCGCGTTTTATCCTGCGCGACGCCCTGACGACAGGAGATTCGGGGAACCGTCCGGCGACACGATTTCGGGAGCGATCTTCGTTCCCGCCGCGGGCCACATCAATGATCCGCAGTTGGCCACCCACAATCTCCAGCGCGCCGCCGAAGCACGGGGCAGTGAGTTCCTGTTCAACGCCGAGGTGGTCCACATACGCAGGCGAGCGGGACGCGTCGTGGCGATCACGCTGAAGGATGGTCAGACGATCGACTCGCCCATCGTCGTCAACGCTGCCGGCCCTCATTCATTCGTCATCAACCGGATGGCTGGGGTGGATGGCACCATGAACGTCAAGACCAGAGCGCTGCGGCACGAGGTGCACTATCTGCCGAACCCTGCGGGAGACCGGCTACCGTTCGTCTCCGATAGCGACATCGGGGGCTATTGTCGCCCCGAAGTCGGCGACACTCTCCTTGTCGGCAGTCAGGACCCAGAATGTGATCCCAAGGAGTGGGTCGACGACCCGGACGACTTCAACCGACACGTCACGGTGGATCAGTGGCAGGCCCAGGTCTATCGGATGGCGCTACGCATGCCGGGCCTCCAGATCCCAAACCGGCCAAAGGGCATCGCCGACCTGTACGACGTGAGCGACGATTGGATTCCGGTATACGACCGGTCGGACCTGGGCGGGTTCTACATGGCCGTCGGCACGAGCGGGAACCAGTTCAAGAACGCTCCCATGGTCGGCCTGATGATGGCGGAACTGATTGCAGCCTGTGAGGAAGGACACGATCATGACCGCGATCCGGTGACCATCACCGGCCGCTACACTGCGCTGACGCTCGATGTCGGCTTCTACTCCCGAAACCGGAGCGTCAACCGGGAGAGCAGCTTCTCCGTGTTGGGCTGACGTCGTTCTCCATACCTGGACCCTTAACCTCCGCGCCACCTGCTACATGGCTCGGCGCGGCTTGAAGCTAAACATGGAGAGGTAGGGCGTAAGGCGTCGCGGTAGCGTTCGCCTATCCTCTCGGTAGGATTACCTGCCGAAGGTCGATCTGCTCCGAGGCGTTTGCGCGCCCGCTCCCAGAACGTAGATGATCCAGGGCGCTATCGTGGTCTCACTCACCCACTGGAAGGGTTCGCTCTCCCGCCCCAGCGGTCTGTAGCTCTTGATCGGTCTCAACCCCGCACGCCTGTACACGTCGCGATAGTCTTCGTCCGTCCAAAGAACGTCTTCCACGGGACGACTGTCCTCGACATCGAGCATCACGATCCGGACCTTATCCCCACCCTTTGCGGTCGTGTTCTCCGGGAAGTCTTTCGTAGTGAAGGACGCCCATTCGTTGACGTATATCTCGGGCGACGAGACCAGATTCAGGATGCGTCCACTAGCATTTAGCAGACCCTTGAGACCCTGAAGCTGCGTCACCTTCTCCTCCGCGGTCGGGATGTTGTCGAAGGTGAACACCGACAAGACCACGTCGTAGGCATGCGCGGTAAACGGGGCCAAGCCGTCTCCGGAGATGAGGCGGTACTCTCCCTCGGGATCAATCTCTCGTGCCCGTGCCAGCATCGGCTCCGAAATGTCTACGCCCACTACCTCGAAGCCCAGCTCTCGAAGGAACCGCGCAGAGCGCCCCGTCCCGCACCCGAAATCCATGGCGTGCCTGCCG
>JBDHIM010000098.1:0-9028 GCA_039587445.1 Gemmatimonadota bacterium | reverse complement strand
CTCTAGTGGAAGGATACGATTGCAGGTACAGCTCACGCCTTGCCTAGAGGTCACCATGCTCCACAAGCTGCGCCGCGTTCAGCCCACCGATGTCTTCCGTCCGGGCTTGGGACGCTGATGTTTTCTTTGTCGAAGTGGTACTGCGACTGCGTGAGCGATGAAGGCGTCGCCTTCATCGGGTACTGGGCGCGGATGCGATGGGGGCTGCTGACCATACCCTACGCGGCAACGCTCTACAAAGCGGCCGGCGGTGCGACGCGCGAGCGATACTCCACATGCGGCTGCGCCACTCCTAGCGTTGAAGAAAATGAACTCCGCTGGGACTGCAGCCGCCTCGGTGTCCGGTCGGCATGGAGCGCTCGTGCCCCCGCGATCCATCGCGTGCTATTCGAGACGGCTGAAGGCTCGATCGAGTGGCGTTGCCACTTTCCACAGGCCCAGGCGCGTGTCGATCTGGCCGAGCCAGGTCGGCTCTCGGGTCTTGGGTACGCGGAGCAGCTCGACCTGACGATCAAGCCGTGGCGCCTGCCGTTCGAAGAGCTCCGTTGGGGACGCTTGCTAACGCCGGAAGATGCGGTGATATGGATCGAGTGGCGCGGTCGAGACCCACGCCAGTGGGTGTTCCACAACGGTTCCGACCTGCGGGGCGCGACCATCGACGAGACACGCGTCCAGTTACCGAATGACCACGGCGTCGTCGAGATGCGGGACTCCGTCGTGCTCCGTGAGGGGCGATTGGCTTCCACAGCGCTTGGCGCGATTCCAGCCGCGAATCTGTGGCTGCCCGGCGGAATCAAGAACGCGTATGAGATCAAGTGGCTCGCGCGTGGAACGTTCACGACGAGGACGCGCTCCAGCTCGGGATGGGCGATACACGAGGTCGTGCGGTTGAGATGAAGAGCACGGTGTTTGGCAAGCTCCTCTACGGAGTGCTGTTCGTGGCGGTGATTCCCGTCCTGTTGGTTGGGTGGGCCGTCGCCACTGGCTCAGCGGTGCCGCTGCCGGCGATCCCGTACGCCTGGGCCGGGTACATCCTCATCGCCGTCGGCCTGGCTTTAATGCTGTCAGGAATGGCCGCTCTCGTGATTCACGGAAGAGGCCTGCCGATGAATCCCTACCCGCCACCCGTGTACGTGGCGCGTGGGATCTACCGGTTCACTCCGCATCCCATTTACGTCGGCTTCGTCATGGCCTGTTTCGGTGTGGCGATGCTCCTGGAATCGCCGAGCGGGCTCTGGCTCGTCTCGCCGATGGTGGCACTGGCGCTAACCGCTCTCGTAATGGGATACGAGCGGCACGATCTTCGCCGCCGTTTCGGACCAGCAGCGATTCACAAGCCACTGATCTCGCTGCCTCCGGAGAGCCAGGAGCCGCCTACGGCTTGGGACCGCGCCTCGATCTACTTGCTTGTATTGATTCCTTGGGCGGTGGCGTTCGAGGCCGTGTACAATCTGGGCGTGCCCGTCGATGCGGTCGAAGGCTATCTCCCCTTCGAACGTAGCTGGCCGGTCCTGGAATGGACCGAGGCGATCTACGGAAGCATCTACCTGTTCGTTCTGTCCGCACCGCTCATCGCTCGAACGCAACGAGATCTGCGCCGTCTGGCTGTGATGGGGTTGATAGCGACGGCGGTGGTCACACTCATCTACCTTACCGTGCCGGTGATCGCGCCTCCACGCCCCTTCGAGCCGCGCACGTTCCTCGGTCAAGCCCTGATGGTCGAGCGGGCAATGTCGAACACGGTCGCCGCCTTCCCCGCATTTCACGTCATTTGGAGCTTCATCGCCGCCCACGCGTGGTCGACGCGATCCCGGGCCTGGGGGACTGTGGGTTGGACGTGGGCGGTGCTCATCACCGTCAGCTGCATCACCACGGGGATGCATGCACTGGCCGACATAGTCGCGGCTACGGTCGTGTTCATACTACTGCTGCAATACCGCCGCATTTGGCAGCTAATGCGCCGGGTGACGGAGGCTGTTGCGAACTCATGGCACGAGTGGCGTTGGCACGGCGTGCGACTCATCAACCATGGCTTGTACGCTGGCCTGGCCGGCGCAGCAGGCTTTTGGATATCAGCGTCACTCGGCGGTCCACAGGTCTTCTGGCAGCTGGTGTTCGTGCACATATGTGCCTTGGTGGGTGCGGGGCTGTGGGCCCAGCGGCTGGAGGGGTCCCCGAAGCTTTCCCGCCCGTTCGGATACTACGGCGGCGTGATCGGTGCCACGGCCGGTGCGATCATCGCCGGTTCGGTGGCGGGCAATACGATGCTTCTTCTCGCCCTCCTCGCGATGGAAGGGCCGTGGGTCCAGGCGCTGGGCCGACTGCGCTGCCTGGTTCAGGGTTGTTGCCACGGCTCCGAAGCTCCAGAGGGTGTCGGCATCCGCTACTGGAAGCCCCGTTCCCGAGTATGCGTCCTCGCCGGTCTACGAGGTGTGCCTCTTCATCCCACGCCGCTCTACTCCATCTTGGCCAACGTCGTGATCGGAGTACTCCTCCTTCGATTGTGGTCACTGGGAGCATCATTCGGTCTGGTGGCTGGCGCGTATCTCATGCTTGCCGGAGTCGCCCGCTTTGTAGAGGAATCGTATCGGGGCGAACCGCAGACTCCGGTGGTCGGTGGGTTGCGCATCTACCAGTGGATGGCGGTACTGTCGGTCGCCTGCGGCATCGCGCTCACGATGATTCCGAGTAGCCATGCACCGGGTCTCACCTTCACCCTCGATTCGAGGGTGTTGTTGAGCGGCGTCCTGTACGGCTTGCTCGCGGGGTCTGCAATGGGGCTCGATTTCCCCGGCTCCGCTCGTCGGTTCGCACGACTGGCATCCCCGTGATCCGCCAATCCCCGTTGGTGCGCATAGCCATAGGCGAGGGCGCCCCATCGAATCGGGGCGCTGAAACAGTGCCAGCGACAGTGGGCGCTGACGCGCGCCCGTCATCGGCTTTGGGAGCAGGGGGTCGCCGGTTCGAATCCGGCCGCCCCGACTGATAAGCCTCTATCCGGTAATCGGATAGGGGCTTTGTGTTAGGTCAGTTCTAAGCCCTACCGATATCCCACAGTGACAAAAGTTTGTCACTGTTATTGACACTGCTACGGTAGCACGCCTGCCTCATTCGCAGGCGACCGCTTTTCTCCATCGGCGCTCCCAATCCCGTCCTATCGACTGAACGGCCGACGTGATGAACAGAGTCACCTGTCAATCACGCCAGCCGTGAGGTGCGGGTGACTGTCGGAAGATCGGAGTGTGACCGCCCGAAGCGAGCTTGCCCAACGTACGGAGTGCGGGTCTGCGGATTGAGCGCACGATCCGGAAGCGGGCAGCGAGACGAAGAACGAGGACAATGTGATGATGATGCGACGAAGCGGCCGTGGGCTTTCAGGGCGAAAAGGTGCCTTCGCCGTTCGTGGAAGCGAAACGGAGAGCAAGACGGAAAAAGAGAGCGACCGGGTCCATCAGGGGATCCCGCTCACGTTCGCCCATGGGCCGGGCGATCAAGATGAAGGCAAGAAACCTCTGCGAGCCTTTGCCAACGAGGCGTTCAAGCGCTCGAGCCGGCAGCGGTTGTCGATCGGGCTCATCGCGGCGGTGATGACGCACGTGGCGCTCTTCGAGGTGTTCCCGAAGATGGAGGCCGACAACCTGACGGCGGCCGTGACGGCGTTGGAGATGGTCGAGCTTCCGCCTCAGGTCGTGATCCCGCCGCCGCCGGAGCATGTCGCCCGTCCGGCCACGCCGAAGGTAGCGGCCGTGGAGGTGGACGAGGACGTGACCATCGCCCCCACCACCTTCGCGAGCAATCCGGTGGAGAACCTGGCGCCGCCGAAGACAAACGTCGATCTGTCGGATCGGCCGTCCTTCATCCCCTACACGGTGGCACCAGCCCTCAGAAACGAAGAGGAAGTGCTGAGCTACCTGACGCGAGCGTACCCCTCGATGCTCAAGAGCGCCGGGATCGGAGGTGCCGTCGTGCTGTGGATGTACATCGACGAGCAAGGGCAGGTGCAGCGCACCGTAGTCGCCGAGTCGAGCGGGTTCGAGCAGCTGGACGCCGCAGCGGAGAAGGTGGCGGCGAAGATGCGGTGGAGCCCGGCTATGAACCGGGACAAGAAGACAGCCGTCTGGCTCAGCCAGGCCATCGAGTTCTCGGTCGCCTGAGGTCACCCCGTCAGCTGGTTTAGAAGCCACGCTGCTGAGAAGGCAGAATAAGGGAGGATCCCGATGTTGACGAAGAGAGCCAACGCCAATGCTGGTGAGCTATCGATAGCGCCGCGGCCCAGTGAGGTCACGGCTCCCCAAAAAGAGGGCGCGTCCTGCAGGACCCTCGCACGCTCCGATGGAAGGATGCTCCGCTCGAGCCGCACTCGCACCCGAGGATTCGGCTGGCGCGGACCTTCGAAGGCGGGCGTCTCCGGTCTCTTTGGATAACTCAGCCGTCCCTGAAAGCCTCGATCGCGCGGCTCCCCCATAGGGCTGGGCATGGACTATCGAGGAGAAGATGCGAGTTCAGCCGGAGCGTGCCTACCAGACAGACGGCCTTCCCGGCAGTAGCCCCTCTGTCTCGTTCGCCCGGCGACCACTGATCCCTTGTCACTGTGGCTGACACTACGGTCTGAATCTCTACGCTTCGACCTACCGACCTCCTGCCTGCCAAGCGGCCGCGCTACTGCCCTTTGTACAGACGGGGTGCGAGTCATGCCTCACTCGCTCTGTTGGGGTCGATGGAATATCGTTCGGCTGCCCGTGCCTTCCTTCTCCTGTGGAGTCGGCCATGCGACATGACGATGAGCAAGTGGGACGCGTATTGAGCCGGAGAGAAGCGCTCGCCCTGATGGGGGCCGCGAGTGCGTCGATGCTCGGCGGTCGACCGGTCTTGGCGGCGTTTCCCGGACGTGTGCAGGCGCTACCGTCGTGCATCGTGCGTCCGCGCCAGACCGCGGGACCCTACTTCGTCGACGGGCAGCTCGAGCGGTCGGATATACGATCGGATCCAACGGACGGTTCGGTCTCGAAGGGCGCCCCCCTTCGTCTCGCCTTCCACGTTTCGCGGATCGACGCGGACGGGTGTACTCCCCTCCCCGGCGCGCTGGTGCATCTGTGGCAGTGCGACGCGCTCGGCGTGTACTCCGGAGTCGAAGATCTGGAGGGCCGGTTCGACACCGTGGGACAGAAGTTTCTGCGCGGCTTTCAGCCGACGGATGCGGACGGGATCGCCCGTTTCACGACGATCTACCCTGGCTGGTACGAGGGGAGGACGGTCCACATTCACTTCACGATCCGAACAGACCCTTCATCGGACGGCCGCGAGTTCACATCACAGCTCTATTTCGACGATTCGTTAACCGATCGCGTCATGGACGCCAAGCCGTACGCAAGCCGGGGTAGGGACCGGGCCGTGAGGAACCTCCAGGACGACATTTACCTAGCCGGCGGTGACCAACTCCTGCTCGAAGTGGATGAGGATGATGACGGCTACGCGGCGAGATTCGACATCGGGCTCCAGATTGTGTAGACGGCTAAACGGGCTGCTTTAGGTGTCACTGCTAGTGACACTGCCGGCCGGATCGCGGCGCCCGTAGCCTGCGAACGCCTGCGCCATTCGCAGGCGAGCCTATTCGCTCCACGCTCCTCGTCTCGTCCTAGGAGCGCGCAACACCGGTTGGCAGTCATGTGAAGGAACAGGCCGCCGGTCTGGATCACGCAGCCATCTCCGGGATGGTGTCCTCGGGCGCCGCGGTCGAAAAAGCTGCGTGCGACATCCGCCCGGCGCTGAGGTCCATAAACGCGTGCGCCACGATCGGCGCCCACAGCGAGCCGGTCAGCCCGTAAAGCAGGGCCATCACGCCACCGACGAAGCCGGTGCGCAGGATGCCGATCGGACCCTGGTACACATGGGGCACGCCGAAGGCCAGCGAGGAGAGGATCGCGGCGCCCCAGAAGGGCACGCCGAGCTGAGCCATCAGGTAGGCGATCAGGAACCCGCGGAAGACGATCTCCTCGCAGATACCCGCCGTTACCGAGACGACGTTGAACACGCGCAGCTCCTCGTCGGTGTGAGGCGTCAGGAACGAGAGCCAGCCGATCTGCTTGCGGAACCCGGCGTGGTTGTCGGGGTTGCCGGTGACCGAGCGGGTTTGCAGGAAGAGCACCACGCAGATCGCCACGGTCAGACCGTAGCCGACCCAGGCCAGGGCGCCGAACGCCGGGACGAGTCCAAGCTCCGCGCCTCCGCGGCCGAGCAGGAACCAGAGGGCCACGATCGCGATCGTCCCGATCCACTCCTCCCGGATGATGTTGCGGTACAGCTTCATCCTGAGCTCGGTCTGTCCTGCGTGGATCCTCGCGGCACGCTCGCGCATGAAGAAGAAGTCGACGACCGGCAACACCAGCACGAGCAGGGCGACGACGATGTGATCGATGAAATGGACCGTCATGGTCGAACCTCCCGGTTCCGAAGCGGCATCAGTGCTAGGGTCAACGAAACGAACTGGTCGTCGGGCGACGGTTCGTGGGACTTGTGGGCGCGCGTCACCATCTTCTCGATGGCGCGCAGGTGACGGTTGAGTTCGGCGAGGTTCTTCTTGGAGATCCGGCAGTGTATGCGCGTGCCGTAGACGTTCCGGTGGGGCCCGGCGCTCTTCGAGCGCGGGTCGGTCAACGCGGCCCGCATGTCGCCTTCGGCCATGCGGAAGGCGGTGGCCATCGTCTTCAGCGCTGTTGCGGCCGCTTCCGCATTGTCGTTCTCCTGCTCCATCTTGAACATGTCAGCGACGGGCAGGTACAGCGCCTCGGAGCGCCGCCCCGAGCGTTGCTTGCCGGCACGCTTGAGTAGACCGGCCTTCTCGAGCACACCGACGTGGTAGTACAGGGCCGTCGCCGAGCGTCCCATGCGCTCGGCCATCTGGGCCACGGACAGCGGTTTGCGTTCGAGGAACAGCCCGATCAGTTCCATGCGAAGCGGGGAGGCCACCGCGCGCCGTTGTTCCTCGGTGCGCAGGATCATCATCTTGGGTTTGCCTCGTTTTGTCATATTCAAAAGATAGACCATTTTTGAATCACAAACAAGAGAGTTTTTGAACCAATCTGTTCGACAGAGCTGCGCCGGTCGGGGATGAAGAAGAAGTGTTCCAGGCGGCGCAATGGCGGGTCGTGCCCGCTGCCCTCGGTCTCGCAGGGGTCTCTGAGGCAGAGCGGATGGCGGGTAGGCGCCCACTGGAGATCGCAGCTTCCGACACTTCGGGCACTGACTCGGGTCGAGCGATGCGGGCGCTATTGTCGCTTGGAGTCTCGGAGCTGAGGAAAGGCGACACTCTCGCGGCGCGTCGGCGCGCTCGCCGTATCAGCGAAGTGGCAGGTGCGGGCGACTACTCGGGACTCGCAAGACTACTGGACGCGGCTCTCGAAGCCTCGGCCGGAGACTATGTTGCCGCGCTCAGGACCAACGCTCCCCTGATACACTACGATGCTCTGAACAAGGTGGAGCAGCCGTTCGCTCGCTCGGCGGCACACCTCCTTCGGGCTGACTGGTTCGAGCGAAGCGGCGATCTTGCGGCAGCATCAAGGGAGCTCGTGGGGCACGAGAACGAGGATCTGGAGGGTCTGCCAGCCGGCGCCGCCCAAGCAGCTGAAGTGGATTGGGTCTTTGCTGCGTTCGCACGCCTACGTCAAGCGAGGATCGAGCTGGCAATGGATAACGCCGAGGGAGCATGCCGACACGTTGCAGAAGTCGTGCGCATTTGGAACTGGCCGGAGCCGGCGCTGGGACGTTGGTCCGAGAGGCCTGGCAGCTACGAGACGAGGCGTGCCAAGCTTGACCGCTACCACGCCACCCTGAAAGGTGGCTTCGGAAAGGTCATGTGTTGCCATGTGGATCCCATTTCGGGGATATCCATGAATAGTAGGATCAAGAGCTCTCGTCGCCTCTTGGCTATCTGCAGGGTCAGGACGCCTGCCCGCCGCACCTGTGATCCGCGCAGCTGGAACTCACCTGCAGGGAGCGCTTGTCAATGAAACAACCTTGCCGACCGTGCTGGCAGAACTGTGCAGTGAGAGCCGATGCTGACATGAAGGCGATCGATCGGATGGAGGACGCGATGGCGCCCATCGACCCGGCGATTGCGAATGTCCGCGGCTTGATCACGGGACTTGAGTTGTGTCATCACAAGGCTGAACGATGGGTGGCCAACATCATCGAGGCGATCGGCAAGGGCGAGACGACGAAGGGACTCGGCACCCGATCATCACGAGAGGAGCATCCGGCCGAGCATGTGTGGCAGAACGCGTGTGCTGCGCTATCGGCGTGGTGCGCAGGCTGCCCCATCGAGAGTATTGATCTTTGCGTCGGCGATATCCGCGCTTCTGAGCTGCTTGCCGGCTTGGGGGAGCGATCGCCGTTGAAGGAGTGGCAGGTCCAGCGGGTCATCGAGAAGATCCGCAGTTCGATTCACTGGCCGCGGCCGTTGGAAGACCCGACAGCCCGTTATGTGTGGCTTTTGCTGGACGTGGGTTCGTATGAGTATGTGTATCTGACGGCATGTCCTGAACAGTACAGGGAGCACAAGGAGTTCTGGCAGGCGACCGCGAGGACGCTCATTCGCGACACTGTTGACGGCGATGAGGCGAGACTCTCCTTAGGGCTTGCGATCGACATGCTCTGGCCATGCCACTGGGACTTCATAGAGAACCTGCGGATCGTGCTTGCAGCGATCGGCGGAAATCTCCGTCCGACCAGGCCATTCGCTGCCTGCGGCAGGAACATCTCTCGAGCGCCCATCCGCCAGCGACTGGAAGCTACAACCGAGACACTGCGCTTCTTCTGCGGCGGAAGGGTTTCGGAGGGCAGCGTGGACGACCAACTGCTGGCCATGCTCGGAAAGGCGTCAGACGAGAGAAGATGGTTGGCTGCATCTCTGCACAAAACGATCAGGCTGCAGCTCGATCCGCCGATCGAGGTGCGAGCGTTATCCGCCATGACCGCACCTGAGTGGCTGCAGAATCCGTCCGACTCGTGAGCTAATGAACGATCTTCTTGA
>JBDHIM010000097.1:0-9055 GCA_039587445.1 Gemmatimonadota bacterium | reverse complement strand
TCTTGGGATGCGTCCGCGCACCGGCTGGAGTCGATCTACCTGGGCGTGGTGGAGGATCTGGAGACGCATCCGCGCATGGCGTTCGTTCGGCCGGACAGGCCTCTCAGCACGGGGCAGATGGCCGTGAAGACGTCGATCGACTACGCGGTCTCTGTTCTTCTGCTGCTGGCGCTGACTCCCCTCTTGATCATGCTGACGGCGCTGATCAAGCTCGATTCGGCTGGTCCCGCGCTGCACCGCCGGCGGGTGCTGGGCCTGCGCGGCCGCAGCTTCGATGCGTTCAAGCTGCGCACCATGAAACCCGATGGCGAGGAGCTCCCGAGAAAAGGACCGGATCGGCCCGACGCGATCGAGGTGGGAGGCAAGGTGAAGAGCGATCCGAGGGTCACCCGTGTCGGCAGCTGGCTGCGCCGTCTCAGTCTCGATGAGCTGCCTCAGCTTTTCAATGTCCTGCGAGGCGAGATGAGCCTCGTGGGTCCGCGGATGATGAGCCCGGAGGAGCTCGCGCGGTATGGACCGCTCGGCTCTCAGGTGCTGTCGGTCAAACCGGGGATGACGGGCCTGTGGCAAGTCTCCGGTCGGGCGAACCTGCCGCATGGTGAGCGCGTTCGTCTGGACGCCGAGTACGTCCGAAGCTTCTCGCTCCGCCGGGACATGAGGATCCTCGTCGTGGACACGCCGATCGCGGTCCTGACGGGTCGCGGAGCCTACTAGGTGGCCACTGTCATCGGTGTGGTGGCCGATACACACATCCCCGACCGGTTGGCCAAGATCCCGTCCCGAGCCCTGCAGCTCCTGGCTGACAACGAAGTCCAGTCGATCCTGCATGCCGGCGACATCTGCCACCCTTCCGCGATCGCCCAACTGGAAACGGTGGCCGCCGTGATCGCCGTGCGGGGAAACCGCGACATATTGCGGCCGGCGAACTGGGCGCTGCCGTCGACGCGCACGATCCGATTCGGAGGAGTCACCGTGGGCCTGACGCATGGCCACGGCACGCCCTGGGAGTACCTCGCGAGCAAGCTGCCGTTCGCTCGCCGAGGGATCGTGCCCAGGACGAGGTTGGTGGGTCTGGCAAAGCGCTTCGACACCGAAGTCCAGGCCGTCATATACGGCCACACGCACCTGGCCCGCATCGACTGGATCGATGGAGTGCTGTTCTTCAATCCCGGATCACCCGCTCCCGAGTACTTCTCCGATCTCGGTCCGACGATGGGTCTGCTGCGGATCCACGGGAGCCGCATCTCGCCGCAGATCATTCAGATCGTGTAACAAGACATGCGGAGAGGAAAGGCGCGAGCCGGGTTGCGACCGGCGGTTTTCCTGGACCGGGATGGCACGCTCATCGCCCAGGTGCACCACTTGACGGATCCCGACGAGGTCAGGCTGATGGCGGGGGCCGGCGCTGCGCTGAAGTCGCTGCAGACGGCGGGCTACGCACTCGTGCTGATCACGAACCAGTCCGTCGTCGGACGCGGCCTGTTGTCCGAGGATGGGCTCGCGGAGGTTCATCTCGAACTCCGTCGTCAGCTCGCTGAGTATGGTGTACAGCTGGACGGCGTCTATTACTCGACGGCTGTACCCGACAGCTCAGATCGAAGCCGGATCGAGCATCCCGATCGCAAGCCGGGGCCGCGCCTGCTGTTGCGGGCCGCGTGCGAGCTGGGACTCGATCTGTCGAGCTCCTGGATGGTCGGCGACATGCTCAGCGATGTCTTGGCGGGCCGGAACGCGGGCTGCCGGAGCACCATCCTGGTTCGGACGGGACACGGCGCCGCCGAGCCCATCGCACACGAAGCCACCGACTTCGTCGTCGATGACCTGACATCGGCGGCCGCGCTCATCCTGTCAACCGCCCGCACCGGTCCGTCCTAAATCCTTGCACAGCGACATCGCGGCACGATAGCGTCATCTTCTATGGTTCCGGCACCTTGAGCACCTGAAGGCACCAGGAGGTCATGGGCAAGCTGTCGTCCGGCCCCCTTTGGACAATAACGTCGTACTTCAATCCTGGAAGGTCTCGCAGGAGGCGCTTGAACTATGGCGCCTTCCGCGCCCGCCTGAGGGCTCCGCTGGTGACGGTGGAGCTCGGTTACGGTGAGTACGAGCTCGACCCGGCGGATGCCGAGGTCCTCGTCAGGCTCCCAGGTCGAGACCGGCTCTGGCAGAAGGAGCGCCTCCTCAACCGAGCCCTGACGGAGCTGCCTCCGGAATGCCATGGGGTCGTGTGGCTGGACTGTGATGTGGCGTTCTTCAATGACGGCTGGCCGGAACTGACCTTGAAGGCGCTCGAGCGGTGGCCCCTCGTTCAACCGTTTGACGCCTTTCATCAGATCGCGCTGTCCGACAGCTGCGACCCGGAGATTCCGCTTGGGCGGGTGCCCGACACCACCGGGTCTCTAGCATCCAGAATGCTCGACGGCTCGGTCCCTCCATCAATCTTCAGCAGCATCGGATCCAGCCGCCGGTTCTCCTATGCTCCCGGCTTCGCCTGGGCAGCACGAAGGGACGTGGTCGAGGATATCGGGCTGTACGACGCTCTCATCCTCGGCTGCGGAGACAAAGCCATGGCGTCCGCCGCCTACGGCCGATTCGATGACACGGTCGGCGCCTATCGGATGAGCGAGCCTCACGCGAACCACTATCGACGGTGGGCTCGCCGCTTCCATCGACGGGTGTCCGGCCGCGTGGGATACGTTGACGGTCCGCTCGCCCACTTCTGGCACGGAGACGCAGACAGCCGCGCGAGGCGGGCTCCGTACACCGGTTTCGAGAGGTTCGGCTTCGATCCAAGGACCGACGTGGCCGTCGACAAGCAAGGGGCCTGGCGGTGGGCCAGCGACAAGCCCGGGCTGCAGCGCTATGTGGCCGAGTCGCTGCGGGACCGGTGTCACGACTGCGATGAACCGCCTCCACACGAACTTCTCGGCCAAGCCGCGAGATGAGCGACCTGCCGAAGTCTTCCGCCGACGGCTGGCGGATCGTGTGGCTGATCCTGGCGGGATCCATCGCCATCAAGCTCGCCCTCATTCTCCATCTCGGCCCGCAGTTCCACGGTGACGTGGTACGGGCGGTGAATTTCGGCTACGGGCTTCACGACGGCAGCCTCTCGATTCGTACCCACTTCGACAACACGAAGACATGGGTGGGCCCGATTCTCTGGTACGAGCTGTTCGATCTCGCCGGCCCGTGGGGCATGAAGACCTTCAACATGCTGGTTTTCGTCGCCCTGTTGGGTGTGCAGTTCCTGACCGGCAGACGGCTGTACGACCGGGCGACGCTCCTCCTGGCTCTCTTCCTCTTCGCCTTCTATGTCGGCACCCATCGGAACGTGATGGCAGGCGAGCCGGACGACATGATGGCCGCCCTGTTCTTCTCGACGGGGCTTCTGGTCTTCCTGAATCGAGATCGAGTCATCGGGGCGTCGCTGCTCATGGGACTGGGGCTCCTGTTCAAGTTCTGGGTCGGGATCTTCTTCGGCGGCTTCGTGCTCTTCCTTCTCACGGAAAGACGGTGGACGGCTCTGCCGGCGGCCGTCATCGCGTTCCTCGTGCCGTACGGGTTCATCAACCTCATCGACGGATACGCGAGCTTCGCCGCGCTGCTGTGGTCCTTTGGGCAGCAGTCCGGCTACGACGACTGGAGCCATATCGTCTGGCGGCTCTTCAGCACGGGCCTGTTGCCCGCGGTGCTGGTGTCGGCATGGACGGCGGCAAAGGATCCGAGCCGGCAGAACCGACTCTTCTTCCTCGTGCCGATCCCTTACTTCGCCTACGTATTCCTCATGCGGGACGCCCACGCCGCCAGCGCCGTGATGATGCTGGGCATGATGTACTTCGGCTTCCTCATCGGGGAGTTCCTGCTCCGTAGCCCATATCTGGGGAAGGGGCTGGTGAGGCGGCGGCTTGTTACCGGGGTGTTGGCGTTGTACGTCGCCGTCATGGGAGGGCTCGCCTACTATGGCGCGCAGGAAACCACCTACCCCTTGGAGCTTCGGGAGGGCTCCGCGGGGTGGGAGATCCCGGGCCGGCCGTAAAACGGAGACCTCGCAAGGTCACTCGGCGTCGAGCGATCTCCTCGCCATCACGCGCTCGTATACCGCTTCGACCTGGGCGGCCCTGATCGTCCAGTCGAACTCCTCGCGCGCTTTCCGCTTTGCCTCGCCGCTCAGCCGAGCCGCCAGATCGTCGTCTTCGAGCAGCCGCAGGATGGCGTCCGCCAGCGCGTCACTGTTGCCGTTCTCTGCGGTTAGAGCGGTCCTTCCGTCCTCCAGATGAACCGCGGAGCCCTCGAAGGAGACGATCGGCCGTCCAGCCGCCATATAGTTGAGCAGCTTCATCGGTAGACCGGTGGCCTCGATCCGTGGGTTGACGAGCACGTCGGCAGCGGCGAGCCGGTCGGGAAGCTCGCGGAAAGGGACCTGCTTCAGGTCGATCGCGTCCTCGATCCCCAACTCCCTCGCCAGCCCCTCGTAAGGCGCGAAATCGGAGCTCGAGACGATGTGTAGCCGAACGTCGTTCCACCTACGCCGAACCTTGCCGAAAGCCGCGAGCAAGTACTCGATGCCCTGGTGCGGAGCCAGATTGCCCGCGAAACCAACGATCCTGCCCTCCCCGGGCTTACGTCGGTCCGGCTCGATCACGTCGAACAGGTGCGATTCGACGCCGTTGGGAATCACATCGATCCGGTCCTCCGACAGCCCAGTCAGCTCCAGCAGCCTTGAACGGATCTCCTCGCTGACGGCGATCACGTGCGATGCCCGGCGAGGCAACCGACGGTCCAGCATTCTTCCCAGAGAGCGGCATGTCCTCTTCGGAAGCCCGAGCGGATAGTAATGGAGCTCGGACTCGAGCGTCGTGTGGGCATCATAGATCACGGGGCTATGCGAAGCTCCGCCTAGCCCGGCCACGAGCAGGCCTTCGTAGTGATGGGCGTGAATGATATCGATGTCGTGGGACCGGAGTAGGCGACGGAGCGCTCGGACGAGCAGCGGATCCAGGATCAGCAGCTTCGCGTGGGTGGGGCCGGGCTCGTAATGACGATACCACCGCAGGTCGCGGATCCGATGGACCTCGACTCCCTCCGGCACCGCAGGATCGCCGATGTGATACGTGACGACGTGGACCTCGTGGCCCCGTTGCGACAAGGCCTCCGCGAGCCGGTGGATCCGGATCGGAGTACCCCTCCCGTACGGAAAGGGGCAAGCGGCCACCATGGCGATGCGAAGCAGCTTTCCCTCCGTCACGATTCTTCGATCCGACTACGCACGACTATATTCGGGTGCGCCGTCCCTGAGAATCTCGGTGGCCCGGCACGCCGGTCGCGAACGACGACGACGCCATCACACCCTAAGTGAAACAGTTTGGACTCGTGACTCATCCTGACGACACCATACTAGCGTCCGCTGAGCGCACAGACGGCAGTGGTGGATAGTCGGCTGCGTACTCCAGTAGCGCCGGAAAGCCTCGGCGAGGACTTCGCAGAAATCGTCTCGCGCATCGGCTCAGAACTGCGCGAGGTCGTACCGTTGACACGCCTCACCTTTCGTGAAAAGCGCAGCGGTTGCTACCGGGTTCGGTTCGCCGACGGGCGCGTCTTCAAGTACCGCAGCATGGTGTCGGCTAAGCGTGCGAAGACCGTAGAGCACCTCATCTCCCGGATCGGCTCCCCCAGCATACCGCGAGTGCTGGACCGCTGTGGAACCGGCTTGCTCATCGAATTCGTGGACGGGCATCCCGCCCGCAGGTCGGACCAAACTCACGAGCTGCTGGTCGAAACCGCCGGCCTGCAGGGAAAGATTCACCGGACAGCCGTGGCCGACCTGCTCGCCGGGACTCCACAGCTCGACATAGCAGAGGTGATCGAGAAGCTCGCTCAGCGTATCCAGCGGCTCGTCGCCCAGCAGGCAATCACGGAGCGCGAAGCGGAGGAACTGACCGAGCTCGCCATGAGCGAGGTTCCTCAGGCGAGCGAGATCGGCGTCATTCATTGTGACTATTGTGCCGAGAATCTTCTCGTATCCGAGGCCGTCGGCTTCTACATCGTCGACAACGAGCTGATCCAGATCGGGGGGCTTGACCACGATCTCGCCCGCACCTGGTATCGTTGGCCGATGAGTCCGGCCGAGCGCGCCGTTTACTGGGAAAGCTACAGAAGACATCGCGATCCAAGCAGCTTCTCGGCCTTCTTCCTCTTTTGGTCCATCAACGTGCTGGTCAGCTCGGCCCTCCTTCGAGTAGAGGGGGGTACGGACCGCGCAGCCGTTCCGATTCGCAAGCTCGGGCTTCTGGCGCGGCGCGCGCAGAGCGGCTCCTCCTCAGAGCCCTATCTCCTTTGGTAGCTTGGCCATCACGTGCGAGTGGCACAGTCTGCGCGGGACGATGTCAACACATTCACGGCTACCCGGCGAGCTCATCGACCAAGATCTGTGATGAGCGGCTATCGGAGTAAACATCGGGACCGAGCTCGCACTCGTAACATCGCACGTCGGAGGTCAGCGTGGTGCAGGCGGCTTCCAGTTTTTTCCGATCGAATGGCGGCTGCTCCGGGGCGTCACTGAAGAGAGGTGATGTGGTCCTCAGCTTGCGGACCCCGAACAACGACTCGTATAGACGCTCGGCTGCACCCTTCTTAGGGATGCGACTCAGCCGAAGCGGGCCGGCGCGGTCGCACAGCCGGGGGAAGACGAGTGCGGCTGGTCTCGCTCCGGCCTTGGACTTGACCCTGAGAAGGTCGCAAAACTGGTTGGGGCCGATGCTTCTTCGCCCGTCCGGCTTGACGGTCGACTCCGCCGGTGGCCGCTCGCTCGCCTCGCGCCTGGTAAGACGAATCGTGTAACCGCTTTCGCGCAACCGCTCGAGAACGGGCGGAAAAAAGTGGAGAGTGGGCTCGCGCAACGTGACAATCGTCGGTATCCCTCGAATCCTCGCACCACCGTCCAGCCGAAGCAGGACTCGATCGTTGCTCACGTAGTCAGACGGAGTAGCCAGCAGTGCATACATCAGCAGCGTCGTCTTTCCGGCACCCTTCGGGCCGGTGACGATCACACCCCTGTCGCCGAGAGAAAAGGCCGACGCATGTAGGATGACGCCGCCGTCGCGTTGAGCCCGGTTCATCGCAAGCTCACGCACGACCCGCATGACGGCGATCCGAGAACGGCCTCCATCGCCGCGCGAGACAAGCGTAATCCGACGCGATTCCGATTCGAGGAGGAAAAAGGTCTCGGATTTTTCGTCGAACAGGACCTTGGCTGGAGTATCGGTATCCCAGCGCGGGAGGTGGATGTCCCGGGTGTCGAGCGCAAAGCACAACAGCTCCTCGCGGCTCGGTCCAAGACCAGCGAGTCGCTCGTAACGGTCGCTGTCGAGTGTGACGGTTATTTCCCAGTCTGCGGCGGCATCATCCTCCACACCGAACTGGGGAACGAAGAATTCCTCCAACCATTCCAAATAGGCGCCCTCGTTGCTGCGGACACCGATGCCGAGGTTCTCGTAGGCAAACACCCGTCGGCCCGACCTCACGAGGCTCACTTCGCCAGAGAGTCGCGAGGCTGCAGGCGCTCGTGAAAGCCGTACAGCGTGGCGTAAACACCAGGCCTGCCCACCAGCTCTTCGTGAGTCCCGATCTCTACGAGACGACCGTCCTTCATGACCGCGATACGATCCGCCATGCCGAGGGTCGAGAACCGGTGCGAGATCAGGATGGTCGTTCGACCGCGAGCGAGCTCTGCAAAACGGGAGAAGAGCCGGTATTCGGCCGAGGCATCCAGGTTCGAGGTCGGCTCGTCCAGTACCAGCAGAGACGCATCTCTCGCGAAGGCCCTGGCCATCGCGACCTTTTGCCACTCTCCACCCGACAAGGTGTGCGTGCCAAACGAGCGGCCTACCCAGGTATCGTAGCCTTGAGGCAGCGCCTCGATCATGTCGTGGACGCCCGTGAGCTTCGCTACCTCCTCGACCCGATCTTGCCTGTCCAGCATTCGTTGCCAGTCCCCGTAGGCGATGTTGTCCGCGATGGTCGCTTCGTAACGACCGAACGACTGAAAAACGAAGCTGAGGCGGCGGCGGTGTGCCTCGGGTGTCATCTCCCGAATGTCGATCCCGTCGAAGAGGATCTGCCCATCGTCAGGCTCGTAGAGCCGCGCCAGCAACTTGACCAGGGTCGTCTTCCCCGCGCCGTTCTCCCCGACGATCGCCAGCGCCTCGCCGGCCCGGATCTGCAGCGAGACACCGCGAATCACCGGTTCCGCCGAGCCGGGATAGGTGAACGTGACGTTCCGCACATCGATGGCCACGGGGGCCTGGCGGATAGCGGCTACGCTGCCGATGCTGGCCGCCTTTGGCGAGACAGACAAGAAGTCCAGGATGTTGGACACGAAAAGCAGTTGCTCGAAGGAGTTCGTCAGGGACCGGATCGCGTCGTCGACGGCGAAGCGAAGTCGGGCCGTGGCGCCGCCGAAGATGGCGAGATCGCCCAGCGTCACCGTGCCATCGAGCGTGCGGACGGCGACCCGGAAGAAGAGCAGGTAGAGCACAACGGTGGTCAACGTCGCCGTGAGCGCGCTGCCTCTGAAGTTGCGTTTGTGAAGGTCCGCGTTCCGGTCTCGGAACTCCTCCAGGATGCTCCGGAAGCGCTGGACGAGGAGCGGACCCAAGTCGAGCAGCTTCACTTCGGCGACGGCGTCGCCTTGCGTGAGTTTCGATACGAAGTAGCCCGTCCAGCGTCGCTTCGTCGCCCGGGAGTATTCATCCATGTGTCGGGCCCGCGAGAGTCTCCACTGGAACACGAGGAAGGGCACGGCGAACGGAGCCACCACCAGCGGTACGAGGGGTTCGATCGCGGTCAGAACCGCCAGTAGCGACGTGCCGACGATCAGGTGTGTGATGGCCCTTTGCGACTCCGTTACCAGAGTCGCCAGGCGGGTCCCCGGATCCTGCTGAGTCCTCGCAAGCATGTCCTGGCTGCGCGGATCCTCGAAGAATCCGAGGTCCAGGGCCTTGGCGTGCGTCATGACATCGTCGGTGATCCTCAGATTCAGGTCATCCGCGAGGCGCTC
>JBDHIM010000096.1:0-9696 GCA_039587445.1 Gemmatimonadota bacterium | reverse complement strand
ATCGCCGTCCTGCCGGTCGGCGCGATCGAGGCGCACGGACCTCACCTACCGATGTCGACCGACGTGATCATCGCCGACGCGATGGCCGAAGCTGGCGCCGAACGTCTGGCGGAGGCAGGCTTCGAGGTTCTCATCCTCCCCGCGCTCTCCTACACGGTCGCCCGCTTCGCAGCAGGTTTCGCCGGTACGCTATCGCTCGAGCCGGAGACCCTCTCGGGTTTGCTCGTTGACCTGGCGCGCAGTCTACGATCACACGGCGTGGAATACCTCGCCGTCGCCAACGCGCACCTGGATCCGGAGCATGTCGACGCGATCCGCGCGGCGGAAGCCGTCTGCCGAGATGCGCCCGAAACGGCACGGATCATCTTCCCCGACATCACCCGGCGGCCGTGGGCCCCGCGACTCACCGAGGAGTTTCTGAGCGGCGCCTGTCACGCGGGACGCTACGAGGGCTCCGTGGTGATGGCGGCGGCTCCGGCGCTCGTCCGCGAAGAGATCTTGAGGGAGCTGCCCCCCAACGTCGCCTCCCTCTCGGACGCGATCCGGGAGGGGAAGAGCACCTTCGAGGAGGCCGGAGGTCCGCGCGCCTATTTCGGTTATCCGGCAGGATGACCACAGGATGACTACCGGAGAGCTGTCCGGCCGGGTTGCCGTCGTCACCGGCGGAGGCCGCGGGATCGGAGAGTCCGTTGCCCGCGCCCTGGCTCGGGCCGGCGCCAGGGTGATCGTGGCAGCCCGCACGGAGACCGAGATCGACGCCCTGGCGGCCGAGCTCTCGGCGCTGGAACACCACGCCTGGGCCCTTCCGTGCGACGTGACCGACCCGGCGAGCGTCGAACGGCTCGCCGAGGAAGCGGCGCGCCTGGCCGGGGAGAGCGGCGTAGAAATCCTCGTGAACAACGCCGGCGTGGCCCACTCGGCTCCGGTCTCACGCACGGAGCTCGAGGATTGGAACCGGATGCTGGCCGTGAACGCGACCGGCACCTTTCTCTGCACGCGCGCCTTTCTGCCCGGAATGGTGGAAGGGGGATGGGGCAGGGTGGTGAACGTCGCCTCGGTCGCCGGACTCGCGGGCGCCCGCTACATCGCCGCCTACGCGGCCTCGAAGCACGCCGTGATCGGCCTCACCCGCTGCGCTGCGGCGGAGGTCGCGAACCGGGGGGTGACCGTGAACGCCGTCTGCCCCGGCTACGTGGACACGCCGATGACCACGGAGTCGCTGCAGAGGATCTCGGAGAAGACCGGCATGAGTGCGGAAGAGGCGCTGGAGACGATCCTCGTCCACACTCCGCAGCGTCGGTTGATCGAGCCCGACGAAGTCGCTCACTCGGTGCTCTCGCTCTGCGGAGAGGGGGCCCGAGGGATCAACGGCCAGTCGATCGTGATCGACGGCGGGGAGCTGCTCTCATGAGCCTGCGAGACTGCAACACGTCAACCATGAGGCATACCGGAGCCGACCTATGAGTCTGCGCGTGATCAATCCCGAGGAGATCGGAGCCCCGAAGGGCTTCAGCCACGGCATTCTGGCCCCGGCCTCGGGCCGTATCCTCTTCGTGGCGGGACAGAACGCGTCCCGGGACGAGCGCGGCGTGGAGCCCGCGATCCGGGCCGACTTCGTCGGACAGTTCGCCGTCGCGATCGACCGGATCCTGGCTGTCGTGCGCGAGGCCGGAGGAGGCCCGCAGGACATCGGAAGGATGACGATCTACACGACGGACATGCCGTCCTATATCTCTGCGCGGGCCGACCTCGGCGCGGCCTACCGCAAGGCGATGGGCAGCCACTTCCCTGCGATGGCGCTCGTAGAGGTCAACGAGCTGGTCGACAAGGGCGCGATCGTGGAGATCGAGGCCACGGCGGTCATTCCAGTGGGCAACCGCGAGGAGGCCGGATGACGATCTCGCCTGAGTCGTTCCTGTACGAGCACGACACCGAGCGCCAGGTGGCGACCATCACGCTGAACCGTCCGGACCGGCTGAATGCGTTGACCTTCCAGGTCTACGCCGAGCTCCGGGACACCTTCCGCGCGTTGGATACCGAACCCGGCGTACGGGCCGTCGTGATCACCGGGGCCGGCAAGGCCTTCAGCTCGGGCGGAGACGTCGAGGACATCATCGGAGCCCTGTTCGAACGGGATTACGAAGGACTCCTGGATTTCACGCGGATGACCTGCGACCTCATCCTCGCGATCCGTCGCTGCCGGCGACCCGTGGTGGCCGCCCTCAACGGCACCGTGGCCGGTGCAGGAGCGGTGATCGCCACCGCCTGCGACTTCCGGATCGGCTCGGAGACGGCGAAGATCGCCTACCTGTTCACGCGAGTCGGTCTCTCCGGCGCGGATATGGGTGCGGCCTGGCTGCTTCCGCGGATCGTCGGCCTCGGGCGAGCCACCGAGCTGCTGATGACGGGTGAGTTCATCGATGCCGAGGAAGCTCACCGCATCGGCCTCTACAACCGTGTGGTGCCTGCCGGGCTGGTGGTCGAGGAGGCGCAGGCGCTCGCCGACAAGCTGGCGTCGGGCCCCTCCTTCGCCCTCGAGATCACGAAGGACTCGCTCAACCGTGAGGCGACCCAGGACCTGACCAGCGCGCTCGAAGCCGAGGCCCAGATTCAGGCGTCCTGCATGCTGGGCCCCAACTTCCGCGAGGCCTACGAGGCATTCAAAGCGAAGCGTGATGCGAAGTTCGTCTGAGCGGTGGAGGCTGCGGTGGCGGTGACGGGCACGGGGGCCGTACGGGCGTTTTTGGACGATCGGCATGTCGAGCTCGCAACGCGGGTGCGCGCGTTCGCGGAGACCGAGATCGCCCCGAGGCCGGAGCCGCACGACGATGACGCCGGGCGGCGGGAGGCCCGGTCCTTCGCCGAGCTACTGGGCTCGGGCGGCTGGCTGGAGCCGATCGGAGCGCAGGACCTGCGGGCCTGCTGCCTGATCAGGGAGTCCCTCGCGGCCGCATCCCCCCTGGCCGACGCGATCTTCGCCCTCCAGGCCCTGGGCGGCACGCCTCTTCTGCTGTCGGGCGCCGGCCCCGGCACGCCCGCCTGGGAGTGGCTGGCCCGCATGCTGGAGGGCCGGGCGATCGGGGCCTTCGCCATGACGGAGCCGGAGGCCGGGAGCGACGTGGCCTCGCTCGAGACGCGGGCGGTGAAGCAGGGCGACGTCTGGGTCCTCGACGGGCAGAAGAGCTTCATCTCCAACGCAGGGCTCGC
The DNA here is from genome assembly GCA_039587445.1 of Gemmatimonadota bacterium. GTDB lineage: Bacteria > Gemmatimonadota > Gemmatimonadetes > Palauibacterales > Palauibacteraceae. The sequence continues at coordinate 6,489 of JBDHIM010000096.1, read as the reverse complement.
GGATGTCTACACCGTGTTCGCCTCCACCGACCCTGGCGCCGGCACTCGCGGGATCTCGTGTTTTCTCGTTCCGGCGGATGCGGAGGGACTCCGCTTCGTCGGCCCCCAGGTCATGAGCGAGCCCCATCCGCTCGGGGAGATCGCCCTCGAAGAGTGTGCGCTTCCCGCCGACCACCTGATCGGCGAGCCGGGTCAGGGCTTCAAGCTCGGGATGATGACACTGGACCGTCTGCGTCCGACGGTCGCGGCGGCGGCATGCGGGATGGCGACGCGGGCCCTCGATGAGGCGCTGGACCACTCGATCCGACGGGAGCAATTCGGCCAGAAGCTGGCCGAGTTCCAGCTGATCCAGGAAAAGCTCGGCCGGATGGCGATCGACCTCGCGGCCGCCCGGCTGCTCACCTACAGGGCGGCGTGGGAGAAGGATGGCGGCGCCGAGCGGATCACCCTGGAGGCCTCGATCGCCAAAGCGTTCGCGACGGAGGCCGCTCAGAGGGTCGTGGACGAAGCGGTCCAGATCCTCGGCGGACGCGGTGTCCTGGCCGAGAACCCGGTGGACCGCCTGTATCGGGCGGTGCGGGCGCTCCGCATCTATGAGGGGACCACCGAAATCCAGCACCTGATCATCGCTCGACAGCTGCTCGAAGCTCACGGGCCCGCCTCGGTGGTTGATTCGGAGTCCGAGCCCTGATGGAGGCGCCGCGATGAGGTTCGTGAGCGTGGGGGGCGGACCCGCCGGGCTCTACTTCGCGATCCTCATGAAAGAGGCGGATCGCTCGCACGAGGTGCTCGTGCTGGAGCGGAACAAGCCGGACGACACCTTCGGGTTCGGCGTGGTCTTCTCGGACGCGACGATGGACGAGCTGGGGGAGGCGGAACCGGCGACCCACGAGGAAATCACCCGCCGCTTCCATCACTGGGACGACATCGACATCCACTACCGCGGGGAGATCCTCTCCTCCACGGGCCACGGCTTCGCGGGCATGTCCCGGCAGACGCTGCTTCGCATCCTCCAGGGTCGGTGCCGCGAGCTGGATGTGGATCTCCGTTTCGAGGTCGAGGTGGACGACCTGGCGCCGTACGCGGATGCCGATCTCATCCTCGCCGCCGATGGCGTGAACAGCTGGATCCGGAGCGAATACGCGGACTACTTTCGCCCGAGCATCGACATGCGGCCGAACCGGTTCGTCTGGCTCGGGACGACGAAGCCGTTTCCCGCCTTCACCTTCTACTTCAAACCGACCGAGCACGGGCTCTGGCGGGTGCACGCCTACCAGTACGTGGAAGAGGGGAGCGAGGAGGCCGAGGTCCTGAACGGCATCTCCACGTTCATCGTCGAGGCCACCGAGGAGACCTGGCGGGCGGCCGGCATGGATGAAGCGAGTGAGGAAGAGACCATCCGCTTCTGTGAGGAGCTGTTTGCCGAGGAGCTCGCCGGGCATGCGCTCATCGGCAACATGTCGCTCTGGCGGAGCTTCCCGACGATCAAGGCGGAGCGCTGGCACCACGAGAACATCGTACTGGTCGGCGACGCGGCACACACGGCGCATTTCTCGGTCGGTTCGGGCACCCGACTGGCGATGATCGACTCTATCGAGCTCTCTCGGGCGATCGTCGACAACTGCGGCGACATGTCGAGGGCGCTGCCCGCCTACGAAGAGGCCCGCCGGCCGGGCGTGGACAGCCTCCAGCGGGCGGCCAAGACGAGCATGATGTGGTTCGAGGGCATGGAGCGGTACATGGAGACCGAGCCGATCCAGTTCGCCTTCAATCTCATCACGCGCAGCCTCCGAATCACGCACGAAAACCTGCGCATGCGCGACCCCATCTTCCTGGAGAAGGTAGACGCGTGGTATGCCGGGAAGGCCGCCGAGCAGGCAGGGACTGATCCGCCCGCTCCCTCCGCTCCCCCTCCGCCGCCGATGTTCAACCCGTTTCGCGTGCGCGACCTGCTGCTTCCGAACCGCGTCTGTGTCTCCCCGATGTGCCAGTACTCCGCCGAGGATGGGACGCCCAACGACTGGCACCTCGTGCACCTCGGGGGCCGCGCCATGGGCGGCGCCGGCCTCGTATTCACCGAGATGACCGACGTGAGTCGGGAGGCGAGGATCTCGCCGGGGTGCACCGGCATGTACAAGCCGGAGCATGTGGCGGCGTGGTCCCGGATCGTCGACTTCATCCACGAGCACTCGGCCGCGAAGGTGGCGATCCAGCTCGGACACGCCGGCCGGAAGGGTTCGACACGGTTGGCTTGGGAGGGGATGGACGAGCCTCTCGAGGAGGGGAACTGGCCGATTATCTCCGCCTCGCCGATCCGCTACTTTCCGGATAGCCAGATCCCCCGCGAGATGACTCGGGAGGACATGCACGCCGTTCGTGACGACTTCGTTAGGGCCGCCGAGTTGAGCGAGGAAGCCGGCTTCGATTGGCTCGAGATCCACTTCGCCCACGGCTATCTGTTCGCCAGCTTCATCTCGCCCCTCACGAACCAGCGGGCCGACGAGTACGGGGGACCCCTCGAGAACCGAATGCGCTACCCGCTGGAGGTGCTGGACGCCGTGCGGCGGGTATGGGCGCAGAAGCCGCTCTCCGTGCGCATCTCGGCTGTCGACTGGGCGCCCGGCGGGATGGAGGCTGACGACGCCGTGGATGTCGCCCGGATGCTGAAGGCGCACGGCGTCGACATCGTGGACGTCTCCGCCGGTCAGACCGTGCCCGATGCCAGGCCCGAGTACGGCCGGCAGTTCCAGACGCCGTTCGCCGACCGGGTCCGCCACGAGGTCGGGATCGCCACGATGGCCGTCGGAAATATCTCCTCCTACATGGACGTGAATTCGATCCTGGCGGCGGGTCGCGCCGACCTCTGCCTCATGGCGCGGGCCCACCTGTGGGATCCGTATTGGACCCGGCACATGGCCTACGAGCTGGGATACGATCTTCCGTGGCCGGGGCCATATTCCACCATGGACGATTTCACCCCGAGGCTCGGCCTCAAGGATGAGGACAAGTGAAGGACGAAAGAGGAACGCCGAACGCCTCGGGAGCCGATAGCGGCAGCCGAAGCGGAGAGGGCAGAGGAAGCGGAGAGGGCGCCGGAAGCGAAGCCGACCGCCCCTACGGTGCCGGAACGCAGGCCCAGGAAGGTCCGCCCGGCAGCTACCTCACCTACGCGAGCTACCTGAAGATCGACGAGTTGCTCTCGCTGCAGGAGCCGGTCTCCGACGGCCCCGAGCACGACGAGATGCTCTTCATCGTCATCCACCAGGTCTACGAGCTCTGGTTCAAAGAGGTGCTCCACGAGGTGGACTACGTCGTGAAGCTCCTACGGGCGGATGACTTGGCGAGAGCGCAGCACACGCTGAAGCGAATTCTCACGATTCTGAAGGTGCTGGTGGCGCAGCTGGACATCCTGGAGACGATGACGCCGGTGGAATTCCTCACCTTCCGCGAGCGGCTGGAAGAGGCAAGCGGCTTCCAGTCGCACCAGTTCCGCGAGCTCGAGTTCGTCTTGGGCGCGAAGAGCCAATGGGCAATCTCCCGCTATCCGGAGCACGAGCCGGCTCTGAAGCGGCTGCAGCAGCGCTACGAGGAACCGACGCTCTGGGACGCCTTCCTGCACGGCCTCACCCGCGAAGGATACCCGGTACCGCGAGAGCTCCTCGAGCGGGACGTGACGCAGGCGATCGAGCCGTCGCCCGAGCTGCAGGCGGTGCTCGTCGACGTGTACAAGCGCGACCCGGCCCTGAGCGAGCTATGCGAGCGCTTGGTGGACCTGGATGAAGGCCTTCAGGAGTGGCGCTACCGCCACGTGAAGATGGTGGAGCGCACGATCGGGACGAAGCCGGGAAGCGGTGGATCGGCCGGCGCCGACTACCTCCGCAAGACCCTGTTCAAGCCCGCATTTCCGGACCTTTGGGGCATCCGGGCGCGGCTGTAGCGGCGGCCGCGGGGCTCATGGGGCTCGCCGGCCTCTTGGCGCTCGGTGCGCAGGTCGGCGTTTCAGCTGCTCCCTTTGCTCACGCCGCTGTCGCGTCGACCGATTCCTGCGAGGTCAACCTCACGCGCCACGAGGCAGGCGACCGAGACCCCGCGTGGTCTGCGGACGGTGCTCGCATCGCTTTCGCGTCGGACCGCGACGGTGGCTGGCGGATCTGGATCATGGGGGCGGATGGTTCCGATCCGATGCCCCTGACGCCAGGCCCAGGCGATCGACGGCCCGCGTGGTCGCCGGATGGGTCGCGGCTTGCCTTCGACACGGAACGGGACGGTCGCACCCACCTCGCTGTAGTCCGCGCCGATGGGGGGGACCAGGAGGCTTTGGCGAGCGGTGAGTGGTCGGACGCAGCTCCGAGCTGGTCACCCGACGGTCGGGAGATCGCCTTCTCCTCGGATCGGGCGGGAAGCATGGACGTCTACGCGGTGGGCGTCGCGAGCGGCAGGGTGCGCCGGCTGACCAGGCATTCCGCTGCAGACCTTTTTCCAAACTGGTCGCCCGACGGCGGAGTGCTCGTGTTCTTCTCGCAGCGAGACGGGAACGACGAGATTTATCTCATCGATGCCCAGGCGTCGCGTGCTGGCGAGTCCGTTCTGCGCCTGACCGAGAACGAAGCAAACGACTTCGTGCCCACGTGGTCACCCGCGGGATCTCGCATCGTCTTCGCCTCCAACCGCATCGGACCTGGCCGGGCGCAGCTCTTCGTCATGGATGCGGGTGGGTACAGCGTAGGCCAGGTGACAGCCGGGACAGGCCGAGCTACGGAGCCCACTTGGTCGCCGGATGGCGGGAGCATCGCTTTCACCACCAATCGTGATGGGAACGATGAGATCTACGCGAAGATCCTGAGGTGCCCGTCGTGATGTCAGACGACGCAGGATTCGCGATCCGGAGCACGGAGGAGCTCTGCGGGACGCCTAACCCGCTGGCCGCGCAGTACTCACGTTTTCGGGTCTCCGAACGTCTGCTTCTCACGGGCCACTCGCACCAGGCTTGGCCCGATCGTGGGTTCGAAGGACAACAGCAGGCCTGGCTGGATGCGGCGGAGCTGGCTGACGAAAAATGGGACCGGGCTTTCGCCAAGGCCGACCGGGTCCGTGCCGGCTTCGCCCGCCTGCTGGGCGACGAGCCCGACCGGATCGCCCTGGCCCAAAACACCCACGAGCTCGTCCTCCGCCTCCTCTCCGCCCTGCCGCTCCGCGAACGACCGCGCGTGGTCACGACCGACGGGGAGTTCCACACGATCCGTCGCCAGCTGGACCGGCTGGCCGAGGAGGGCCTCGAGGTCGTAAAGGTGCCGGCCCACCCGGCGGCGACGGTCGGCGAGCGGCTTGTCTCCGAGATCGACGACCGGGCCGCTGCCGTGATGGTCTCCTCGGTGTTCTTCCAGACGGGGCACATCGCCGGAGGCCTCGGCGAGGTGATGATCGCCTGCGGCCTCCAGGGCGTAGAGCTGCTTGTCGACGTCTACCACTCCCTCAACGTGGTGCCTTTCCGGTTGGCCGACGAAGGCGTGGAGGACGCGTTCGTGGTCGGCGGGGGCTACAAGTACTGCCAGCTGGGAGAAGGCAATTGCTTCCTCCGGGTGCCGCCTGGCCGGGAAGCCATGCGCCCGATCGTCACCGGCTGGTACAGCGAGTTCAGCGCGCTGGAAGCGTCGCGTGCAGGAGGTCCCGTCGTCTACGGTCGAGGTCCCGACCGCTACGCGGGCAGCACGTACGATCCCACCAGCCATTACCGCGCCGCGGAGGTCTTCGACTGCTTCGAGGAGTGGGGACTCACCTCGGAGCTGCTCCGCGAAGTGAGCCAGCGTCAGATTCGGCTGCTGGCCAATGGCTTCGACGCGCTGAACGCGGATCCGGCGGTCATCGATCGGGATCGCTCCGTGGATCTTGATGACATCGGAGGCTTTCTCGCGTTGCAGACGCCCCACGCCGCGCAGTTTTGCACCGCGCTGCGTGAGCGCGGCGTGTCCACCGACTATCGGGAGGATCTCCTCCGACTAGGGCCAGCCCCCTACCTGTCGGAGGAGCAATTGGGCGGCGCCGCCGATGTGCTGCGGGAAGTCCTTCGCGAGGTGTCAACATAGGCTGAGTTCACCGGCGACGGCGCAGATGCCGGAAGGGCGGCCGCGAAGGAACCGCCCCTGGCAATCAGCCTCCCTGTCCGCTTACGCGCCGTTGATCGCGTCTATCGCAGCCTGAGCCGCGTCCATCAGCGTCCGCCCTTCATCGGCCCCGAGCCGCCCGCTCTTGACCATCGCATTCACCTCGTTGATGAACGAGCCGAGCTTGTTGGAGGCCGCACGTGTATTACCCTTGTCGAGGGCAGCCATCGCACCGTCGCATTTCGAGGTAAGCGAGTTCGCCTCCCCCGCGGACAGCGAGCCGTCGTTATAGAGTTGTTCCACCTCGCCGATGAGCTGCTCGATTCTTTCAGCGTTGCTGGGTTCCTCGGGCGGCGGCTCGGGTGGCGGCTCGGACGGTCCGCACAAT
>JBDHIM010000245.1:0-2000 GCA_039587445.1 Gemmatimonadota bacterium | reverse complement strand
GCCCACGACGTACTCGGTCTCCGTGTGCACGTAGTCCATGTCCGAGACCGAGGTGCCCACGTCCTCCGCCGTGATGTATCGGCCACCCAGACTTTCGACCACGCGGCCGTGGGCCCGCATGATCATCTCGCGATAGTGGGTCTTGTTGTCGCCGATGATCACGGCCTTCCCGCCCCCGAGGTTGAGCCCGGCGATCGCTGCCTTGAAGGTCATCCCGCGGGAGAGCCGGAGAACGTCGATGAGAGCGTCGAAGTCGGTCGCGTACTCCCAGAACCGGGTGCCGCCCAGAGCCGGTCCGAGCGTCGTGTCGTGGATGGCCACGATCCCCTTGTAGCCGCAGGAGGGCTCGTAGCTGAACACGACCTGCTCGTGGCCGTGCTCGGCGAAGAGGTCGAATAGCTGCGGCTTGTCCATGCCGGTCGCCTCGACCAATTCGTCGATCTGTATGTCCGTCTGAGTCACTGGGCTCCATCCTTTTCTTTGTAAAGCTGTCCCGTGATGATCCAACGGTGGATCTCGCTCGTGCCCTCATAAATCTCCGTGATCTTCGAGTCACGGAACAGTCGCTCCACCGGGTACTCGCGGCTGTAACCGTAGCCACCAAACACCTGTACGGCCTGCCGGCTTATCCACACCGCCGCCTCGCTCGCCACGAGCTTCGCCGCCGAAGAGAGCCGACGGCTGCGGGGATCTCCGGACGAGTATGCACGTCCGGCCCGCTCCAACATCGCCAACGACGCTTCGTATCGCGCAGCCATGTCCGCGAGCTTGAACTGGGTGCCCTGAAAGGTGCGGATCTGAGACCCGAATTGGCTGCGCTCCTCCGCGTAGTCGAGGGCGTGCTCGAGCGACGCCTTCGCTATGCCGACCGCCTGCGCCGCGATGCCGAGGCGTCCACCTTCGAGCGCCGCGAGCGCATAGCTGAATCCGCGATCCGCTCCGCCGATCAGGTGTTCGGGGCCGAGACGCAGACCTTCCAGCGCGACCTCTACCGTCTCCGAGCCGCGCAGACCCATCTTCCGCTCTTTCTTGCTCGGGCGGTATCCGGCCGCGTCGGTCGGGACGAAGAAGGCGCCGATACCGCGCGACCCGAGACGCTCCTCCGGCGTGTCCGTGCGCGCGAACAGGAGGATGACATCGGCCGAAACGCCGTTCGTCACCCAGGCCTTGGACCCGTTCAGGATCCACCCGTCTCCATCTCTCGTCGCCTGCGAGGTGAGCGCGGCCGCGTCGCTACCGGCACCGGCTTCGGAGAGGGAGAAGGCGCCGAGCAGCTCGCCGCGGGCCATCGGCTTCAGCCATCTTTCCTTCTGCTCATCCGTCCCGTGCCTGAGGAGGATCTGGGTGGGAAGCGAGTTGTGCACGCTCATCGAGACGGCTACCGAAGGATCGCCCCAGGCGACCTCGACCAGCGCGTAGAGGTAGGTGAGCATGTCCAGGCCCAGCCCGTCATACTCCTCCGGCACCAACATGCCCAGGAACCCCAACTCGCCCAGCTTGTCCACGACCGCCCGATCGAAGCGATCCTCTTCCTCGTCCCGTTGCTGGGCCATCGGCCGGAGCTCGGACTCCGCGAAGGAGCGCGCCAGCTCACAGATCTGACGCTGCTCCTCCGTTAGATCGATCCCCAAGGGTGCGTGCAGCATCGGCCCGCGTCAGCCCTCGCCGTACGAGTAGAATCCACGGCCGCTCTTTCGGCCCAGCCGCCCGGCGGCCACGTACTTCTTGAGGAGCGGACACGGCCGGTACTTGTCGTCGCCGAGGTCACGTTGGAGCACTTGGCAGATCAAGAGGCACGTGTCCAGGCCGATGAGGTCCGCCAGCTGCAGCGGGCCCATCGGGTGGTTCATGCCCAGCTTCATCACCGTGTCGATCGCCTCCGGCTCGGCCACCCCCTCCATGAGGCAGAACACCGCCTCGTTGATCATCGGCATGAGGATACGGTTGGACACGAAGCCAGGGAAATCGTTGACCTCCACCGGTGTCTTTCCGAGCCGCTC
>JBDHIM010000095.1:0-13658 GCA_039587445.1 Gemmatimonadota bacterium | reverse complement strand
TGAGAAAGAAGCGGACGACCTCCCCTCCCTTCACTTCGAGGCCGAAGTCCGGCTCCCCGTTGACGAGGAAGACGTTGCCGAAGCGGCCCATCAGGGTGTGCGTCGCCGCCTCCTGGCCGAACGGATAGAGACCGGTATCGTCGATCAACAGGTCGTCGAGGACGAGGAATTCCTCCCGGTTCGCGGGTCCGTAGTAGTCGGCAGCCGTCGGACGAACGAACATGTTGCCGTAAAGCCCGAGATCCTGCTGGATGTCTTCTCGGTGGTGCGGGTGATACCAGTAGATCCCCGCGTCCTTGAAGCGCACGCGGTATATGAACCGCCCGCCGGGTTGGACGGGCTCCTGGGTCACCCCCGGAACGCCATCATACCGGTTCTCGACACGGACACCGTGCCAGTGAACCGACGTCGGCAGGTCGATGCGGTTCGTGAAATCGACGACGATCTCGGCGCCCTGCGACACCCGGATCAGCGGGCCGGGATGCTGTCTGTTGAACGCGTACATGATGTAGGTGCGCCCGCGGATCGTCCGACGCACCAGGCTCGCTTCCAGGGCCAGCGTGTCACCGTCCGCCAGATCCACGATCGAACCCGGCCGAGCCTCCGAGAGAGAGGCGACGTCGACGCCCTCGCCCGGCAGGAACGGAGTGACGCTCGGCCTCAGCCGCATGAGCGGCGGGAGCATCGGCATCGAGGTCGCCATCGGAGGCATCCGCCAGTCGGCCGCGCCCGTGTCGGAGACCGTGTGCCTCGCGTGCCTCCGACCCTCCGGATCCGTCTGGGCCAGGCATGTTCGGAGAGGGAGGACGAGGAAGGCGATCGCGATAAGCGGCAGAAGCAGGCCCGACGCTCCCTGGCGCGAGGCGGGGGTCGGGAAGCTCCGCCTCAATTACGTGGGTCCAGACAAGGCTCCGAAGAGAACGGGCCGTGGCCCATCATGGTGTGCATGCGGGAGCTGGGGGAGAGGGCCGAGAAGTAGAACTCTTGGCTCCAGGACTCGGCGTCCGCGGAGCGCTCCGCGGTCACGAACACGATGAACTTGTTCCAGCCGACCTGCCCGCTGACCGGCTGATCGCTCGTAATCGAACCCAGGTTGACCCACTCCGACAGATCTGACGTCGCCGCCCAAACGACGAACACGGTGGCGGCCCTCTCCGGGAGCTCCCTCACGGCCACTTCGACGTCGTATATGTAGTGGCCGGACTCCGAGACCGTCACGCCGAACGTCGAGGACGAGAACCGCATCTCGTAGACGGCTGTCGCCCCGCCGGCTCGCCGGGTCGGCGTCATCTCGATCCGGATTGGAGCGAGTGCCGCACAGGCGGAAGACTCGGGCGCGTGACGCTGGGTAAATGGAGGCTCGCCGACCTGCGGCGCGGAAAGGGCCGCCACGGCCAGAATCGGAACCGTGCCGTGAAACGCTGCCATGAAGAGAGGGCTGCGACGCACCATTTTACCTCTTGGACCCGAATCCCGCTTGAGCGCTCCTGCGCCCGCCGACTCACTCACTACCTGCCCACCGGCCTGGTGTTTCAGAGCGGGTAACTACCTCAACGGACTCAAACGAAGAAGCCGGATGACGGATGCAACCCTTTCAAGGCTGGTCATGTCTAAACGGGTGACTTCGATGGAGAGGTCACCGGATCATGGGCAGTCGTGAAGATAGATGGGGGGCGGATGATGACGAAGCTGATGGGGGGCGGACGATGACATTGAGAAAGAAACGGCTTACTCGGCGGCCACGGATGCTGTACGTGAGGGTGGTCGGATAGGGACGCGGAGTCAACACAGCGAACGCATCCAACGCCGAGTCGAGGCGCCCTGCCGGTGGTTTCTCCTGCGAGACCGCCGTCGGGGCGTTCTCTTTTAGAGGGCCGCGTAGAGCCGGTTGCCCTGGGTGAAGAAGCCCAGCCAGGCTCGGAACACGGCGGGCTTGAGCATGCCGACGGCACCGACCGCCACGATGATCATGCCGACCAGCAGAATCAGGATCCGCAAGCTGGAACCTCTGTCCGCTATCCCCTCTGCGCGAAGATCTCGTCGAGCCGCTTCTGCGCGGCCTCGACGCGCGGCTGTAGCTCGGGATCGGCCTCCTGCCAGAGCTCGACGAGCTTCGCGTAGTACTCGGCCGCCTTTTCCCAATCCCCCTGCTCGTCGTAAAGCTGGCCCAGGCGTTCGAGGGTGACGCCGAGGTAGACCTGGTCACCGATCAGGCGGTTTAGACCGGGGGTCGTTACGTACCTCTCATGAATCGCGATCGCAGAGTCTCTCTCTCCAGCCCCGTCGTAGGCGGCGGCCAGGCCGGGGAGCGGGCACAGGCGGCAGAGGCCCTCGTCGGATCGGCGGAAGTGACCGACCGCCTCGTCGTACCTGCCTTCCGCGAGGGCCATCTGACCGCGGGCTCGCTCGGCCGCGTTGTCCAGGGTTCCGCGCCGGTACTCCGGCGCCAGCTCGTCCTCGAACTCTTGCAGCAGCGAGCGAGCCATCTCCGGATCCTGCGTAATGGCGAAGGCCGTGGCGAGCAGGGTGTAGGGACGATCGAGCGGCTCCACCTCGGTGAGCGGGTACTCGGCGAGCGCGGCATGCAGGTCTCGATTAGCATTCGGCAGGTCACCCAAGACAACGGCGCGCGCAGCCGCTTGGAACGCCACCGCTTCCAGGTAGGCACCCCCGAGGCCGCGCTCGCTCAGCGTCTCGAGGCGTTCGGCCAGGTGAGCTTCGCTTTCGACAAATCGGCCCTCCGCAAGAGCCATTTGCGCTAGCGCCTCGTCCGCAACGCCCTTCCAGTAGGGGCTACCGTCGGCGCGCTCCTTCAATTCTCCCAGGCGCTGGACCGCGGTCTCGCGCTCACCTCTCAGCGCAGCCATCCGGGCCGCTTGCGCGACGGGCCGGTTCGCGTCCGGATACTGCGCGGACCACGCCGCGAGCTCCGCCTCGGCTTCTTCGGGTCGACCGGCAGCTACGAGCGTTCCTACGAGGTTGGAATATGGGATCGCCGCGTTCGTCGAATCCGCCTCCAGTGAGCGCCGATAGAGCTCAGCGGCACGATCGAAATCACGGTTGCCCCCGTAGACCAAGCCGAGGTTGTTCAGCGCCCAGCTGTCGTCTGGATCGATCTCGAGCAGGCTCTGATAGGCGTGGATCGCGGCCTCCGGGTCCTCGGTCACAAACGTGAAGTAGATACCCGTCGTCAGGTAGCGCTCGCGCTCGGTGAGACGGTCACGATGCTCGTAGGCTTTCGTGTAGGCCTCTACCGCGCGGGCCTCCTGCTCACCAGCCCCCGTCAGCGTCGCTCCCAGCTTTCGCCACGCCATCGCAAACTCGGGATCCTGCTCCACCGCCTCCTCCAGCAGGGCGATTCCCCGCTGGCTTCTTCCCGTGTCCACCGCGCGCACGGCCTGCGAGTACTTCCTCAAAGCGTCGATGCTGCCCGTCGTCACGCCCTCGAGCGCGGGCTTGCTCTGGATCGATCTCAGGGACCCCCCGATTCGCTCCCGGACCTTCCGGGACAGCTTGTCGATCGCACCGATGATCTTGGAGGAATCGGCGGCGGTCTCGCGCTCCGAGATCAGAATCTCTCCGCTCTCGGGGGCCACCAGCTGAGCTGTAAGCACGTAGCCGCTGCCAACGGCCCCGATCTCGCCGCCCATGACCCCCTTGATGCCCTCCCGCAGTGCGACCTCTCGCGCGACCTCCACGTCTAGACGCCCGCCGCCTCGCTCCATGCGCCGGAGCGCTTCGTTCACGAAGGCCGGATCGGCAAGGCGAACGGCGGCGGTCTGTGAGAGATCGACTCGCAGGGCCTCGGTGACGATCTGAGCCATGATCGAATCGCCCCCCCTGCCCTCGAAATCCGAGAGGATGATCGCATCCCGTTCGTCCAGGACGCCCTGTGCAACCAGGGTGGCCGCCGGCCCGACGCCCGCGGTACGCATGACGATCCAGACCGCCGTTGCGATGCCCAGAAGCGTGAAGGCGGCGACCCCGCCCAGGAGCGCGTTACGCCAGGTGAATATGCGGTGGTGCGCACCGAGCCCGGAGGTCGCGGACGAGCCGAGCTGCTCCGCTTGCCGTGAAGTGGAGGTATCCGCTTCTCTTGCGGTACTCGTCGTGGAAGGCTCTGGGGGACCTCGGACTTCACCTTCCCCGGCGGTCACGACCGCGGAGGCCGGTTCGCGCTCCGCACTCTTCGCCAGGCCCTCTTGAATGAAAGCCGTCGCGAGCATGATCGGGAAGCCGACGAGGAGGAGAATGATCGCGAGCGGGCCGATCCAGTCCGGAAGCCCCGCGGTCTCCGTGAGCGTCTCGATGACCTGGAGTACGATCCAGGATGCGCCGAGGTAAATGCCCACCACCTGCCAAAGGGATCGCCGGTGAACCTCGTGGACGAACTTCTTCAGCTGGAACACCTGTGTTAGCCGCGCTCCGCGAAGATCTCGTCCAGCCGCCGTTGCGCCGCCTCTACCCGCGGCTGCAGCTCGGGATCGGCCTCCTGCCAGAGTTCGACGAATCGGGCATAGTACTCGGCCGCCTTCTCCCAGTCTCCCTGCTCATCGTAGAGCTGTCCGAGACTCTCGTAAGTCGGGCCCAGGTCGTAGCGATCGCCGAAGATGCGGTAGGCCACCGGCATCTGCACGTACCGCTCGTAGAGGGCGATCGCCGAGTCGGCCATCCCGGCCCGTTCGAAAGCCTCGCCGAGGGAAGGAAGGGCGCACAGCTGACATGCTCCGGCTCGTGCGTTGGCGCGACGGAACTCCGTGATCGCCTCGTCGAGCCTGCCTTCGGAGAGGGCTATGTTTCCGCGCATCCAGTGCAGATCCCTTTCCGCGTTCTCGTACGAGCCGGCCAAGTCCAGCGCCTCGAACTCCTCCAACACCTCGCCTGCCCGATCGGGACGCCCTGCACGCGCATAGACCGACGCGAGGCTCAGATACGGTCGATCGAGCGGATCCAGCGCGGAGAAGGGCAGGACCTGCAACGCCGAATCCGCAATTCCCAGCGCACGGCCGGCATCCCGGGCCACCCTCGCTCTCAGCAGAGCGAGGTTCAGAGCGACCTCCAGCATCCGGTCCTCGAGCCCTCGCTCCTCGCTGGCGGCAACCTCATCGAGGTAATGGCGCTCCGCCTCCGTAAGCTGGCCCTGAGCAGCGGCTACGTGGCCGAGGAGACTACTCGTGTAACCACGCCAGAAGAGGCTCCGTGCCTCCCGCTGGCGGACGTCCTCCAGATTCTCAACCGCGCGATCGTAGTCACCTTCGCTGCTCGCGAGGATAGCGCTCATCTCGGTGCTTCTGGGGCTCTCCGGAAAACGGCGCTCGAACACGGCCAGCGTCCTGTGGGCCTCCTCTCTTCTTCCCAGAGCCGCTTGCACGATCATGAGGTTCAGATACGAGTTGGGGCTCGTGGAGTCAGCCCGAATCGCGCGTTCCAGGTAGTGCTCCTCGGACTCCATGTCGCGCAGCTCGCCGTACTGGAGCGCGAGGTTGTTCAGGACCCAGGGATGCTCGGGAAAGGCCTCGAGCGCGTTCTCGTACGCCGCGATCGACTTGTCGGTCTCGTTCGTCACGTTGTCGTAGTAGCTGGCGATCGTGATGAAGCGCTCGACGCGGCTGAGTCTGTCGCGGTGGTTATAAGCGCGGGTGAGGGCATCTACCGCCCGGGAAGGCTCCTCACCCCGGTTCCCGAGAGCAATGCCGAGCTTCCGCCAGGCCATGGCGAAAGACGAATCCAAGGCCACCGCCTCCTCCAAGAGCGTGATGCCTTTGTCCGGTCGTCCCTCCACCTCGATGGCTCGTACCGCCTGGGAGTACATGCGCAGCGCGTCCAGGGACGCCGTCGTCGCCTGCTCAAGCGGATCGTCGGTCTGGATCGCCCGGAGCGGGTCGCCGATGCGCTCCCGCAACCGCTTGGAGAGGTCATCGATCGCGCCGATGATCTCCGTGGAATCGGCGGCGCTGGCCCGCTGGGAGACCAGCACCTCGCCCCCTTCGGCCGCCACGACCTCTGCCGTGAGCACGTAGCCCGTGCCGGCCGAATTGATCTCGCCGGCCACCAGTGCCTTGATGCTCTCCCGGATCGCCACCTCGCTGGCGATCTCTCGGGTGAGGCGATCGTTGGGGTCGCGCTCCATCCGGGCGAGGACCTCGGCCACGTAGCGCGGCTCGACGACGGTGACGACCTGCGATTGGGTCAGGTCGACGCGTAGCGCCTCGGTCGCGGCGCGGGCCAGGAGGCTGTCACCCGTCTGGCTGCTGAACTCGGCGAGGATCACCCGATCGCGCTCGTCAAGCACGCCCGCCGCGACCAGGGTCGCCGCCGGTCCGATGCCCGCCGTCCGCATGATGATCCAGGCGGACGTGACGATCCCAAGGAGCGCGAATGCCGCCGCTCCACCGAAGAGCGCGTTCCGCCAGGTGAAGATATGGTGGTGCGCGGCCTTCTCTTCCGGCGTGACACCGGCGGTGATCTCGGAGGCGGCCAGCTCAGCCGATCCGCCCGTGTCGGCCGCCGCAGGCGCTTCTCCCGTGGCTCCGGAAGCCCGATCCGGCTCTTCTACGCTACCCTCCGCACCCGCATCGCGAGCACCGACCCCCTCCTGCACGAAGGCCGTGGCCAGAACGATGGGGAACCCGATCAGGAGCAAGACGATCGCGAACGGTTGCACCCAGTCAGGAAGACCGACGCTCTCCGTCAGGATCTCTACGGCCTGGAGCACGACCCACGATGCACCCAGATAGATGCCCAGAACCTGCCAGAGCGAGCGCCGGTGCACCTCCTGGATCAGAGCCTTGAATCCGCTCAACCGCTCACCCCCATCTAGCCGCGCTCCGCAAAGATCTCGTCGAGCCGCTGTTGCGCCGCCTCGACGCGGGGCTGCAGCTCGGGATCGGCTCCCTGCCAGAGCTCGACGAATCGGGCGTAGTACTCGGCCGCCTTCTCCCAGTCGCCGCGCTCGTCGTACATCTCTCCGAGACGCTCGAGGATCGCCGCCAGACTCCCGGGATCGGTGAAGGCCTGGGCGATGCTCGTGGCATCGAGGTAGCGTTCGTATGTGGCCAAGGCCGAGTCCGGCTCGCCCGCGCGCTCGTAGGCTTGACCCAACCCGTAGAGCGTGCAGGTGAGGCACTGGCCGACGTCGGCGCGCCTGAGCTCATCGATCGCCTCGTCGTAGCGGCCCTCGGCGTAGGCGATGAGGCCGGGAGCCGCGTGTCTCTGGACCTCATCGTCCCCGCGGAGCTCCGGCGGAACGGCCTGTTGATACTCGTCCCAGAGCTCTCTCGCCCTCTCCGGGTCGCCGATGAGGGCGTACGCGCCTGCAAGCTGGAAGTAGGGGCGCTCGAGCGCGGGAATCTCGGAGAGCGGGTGGGCCTGCAGGGCCGCCTCCAGGCGCGAGCGAGCCGCTGCCGTGTCTCTCCGCACCGCTAGGTCGGTGAACGCCTCGCCGATCTCCGTGTTCAGACGGGCGGCCGGGACGCCACGCCCTTCCTGCAGGTCCGCGGCCGTCGCGAGATGCTCCCCGGCTTCGGCGAGGCGCCCCTGCGTGGTGAGTATCCCGTAGAGCCCGAACTCGGCACCGGCCTGAAGCGGCGCGATGCCTCGAACCCCCTCGACCGCACGGCGGTAGACCGCCTCGGCTTCCCCGAAGTCGCGCCTCACGGCCGCCAGGTTGCCCTCCAGGAAGAAGTTCGTCGGGTTTGTCGGAAAGCGGCTCGCGTAGACCTGACGCTCCTGCTCGGCCTCCTCGAACCGTCCGAGCGAGATGAGCGCGGAGATGGCGTTCTGTTGGTGCAACGAGGAGGCAGAGTCCACAGCGGTGGCGCGGCTGTACAACTGCAGAGACCGCTCGAAGTCCCGCAGACGGCCGTAGAGGATCCCCAGGTTGTTGAGAGCCCAGGTGTCGTCAGGGTTCAGGTCGAGGATGTTCTGGTACGCGGTGATCGCCTTGTCGTTCTCGCCTGTGACGGTCGAATAGTACGACGCCATCGTCAGGTACCGCTCGCGCTCGGTGAGCCTGTTGCGGTACTCGAACGCCATGCTCAGCGCCTCGACCTGGCGTCCGCGGCTGTCGCCCTGGTTGCCCAGCTGAACGCCCAGCTTGCGCCACGCCATGGCGAACTGCGGATCCAGCGTTACCGCTTCTTCGAGGAGCGTCACGGCCCGCTGGGGGTTCTCGCCCGATTCAAGAGCTCGCACAGCCTGCGAGTATTTGCGCAGCGCCTCCAGGTTACCCGTCGTTACCTGCTCGAGAGGCTCGTCGGTCCGTAGAGTCTTGTACGAGTCGCCGATCCGCTCCCGCAGCCTCTTGGAGAGCCGGTCGAGCGCGGGAACCACCTTGGATGAGTCCCTGGCGGTCTCGCGAAACGCGGCGAGCTCCTCGCCCGTGTCAGCGTCGATGAGGCGTGTCGAGAGCACGAACGTGCCGCCCGCCGAGTTGATGTCCCCGTCGACGATCGCCGCGATCCCCTCGCGCTGAGCTATCTCGCGAGCCAAGTCAAAATCGATCTCGGAATTCCGACTTCGCTCCATCCGGCCCAGAGCATCGGCGACGAAAGCTGGTTCTGCCACGCGTACTGCATCGGACTGCGAGAGGTCAATCCGGAACGCCTCCGTCGCGGCCCGAGCCAGAAGGGTGTCGCCGGTCCGGCTGTCGAACTCGGCGAGGATGACGGTGGCGCGCTCCTCCAGGACCCCGCGGGCCACGAGGGTCGCGGCCGGCCCGATGCCGAGCGTGCGGCTGGTCATGTATCCGATGGTGAGCGCGCCCAGGAGCGCCAGGGCCCCCACACCGCCAATAAGAGCGTTCCGCCACGTGAAGAGCTTGTGATGGGCTCGGGCGTCGGCGGCTTGATCCTGAGAGCTCGGCGGGGCCAGGGCAGCCTCACGGGCCGCGTGTGCGGCGCTGGCCGCTGGCGCAGACTCCACGGCCGCCGGCGAACCATCTTCAGGCGAGGCGGCTATCGCACCGGCCCGCCCCTGGCCGCCCAGGCCCTCCTGAACGAAGGCCGTGGCCAGAACGATAGGAAAACCCACGATGAGGAGAAAGAGCGCCAGCGGAGGGGCCCATTCCGGCAGGCTGAGCGCTCCGGCCAGCGTGTCAACGGCCTGCAGGACGAGCCAGGAAGCGCCAAGGTATATGACGAGCACCTGCCAGAGCGACCGGCGTGCATCTCGTGGATCAGCTTCTTCAGCATCTACCCATCCCTATCCCGTCTCGGCGAAGATCTCGTCGATCCGCCGCTGCGCGGCCTCCACGCGCGGCTGGAGCTCGGGATCAGCGTCCGCCCAGAGCTCCACGAACCTCGCGTAGTACTCCACCGCCTTGTCCCGGTCCCCCGCCTCATCGTACAGCTGGCCGAGGCGTTCGAGCGCGGGACCGAGCACGGTATCGTCCCAGAAGGTGCGACCGAAGGACGAAACGGCCAGGTAGCGCTCTCGGACCGCGATCGCCGAGTCCCTCTCGCCGGCTCGATCGTAAACATCGGCGAGACCTGGCAGCGCGCAGTGCGTGCACCCGCCGAAGTCCGATCGACGGAACTCGGCCGCCGCCTCCTCGTATCGTGCCTCCGCGGACGCGATCGATCCCAACGCCCGACGATAAGAGGTGGATTTGTCTCGAATAAGCTCCGGGACTTCCTGTTCGTACTCGGACAGAATTTCGCGCGCTTCGTCGGGTTGGCCGGAGATGGCGGCCAGGGTAGCCAGCTGCGTGTACGGTCGGTCGAGCGGCGGCATCCCTTCCAGCGGATAGCGCTTCAGGGCATCGCGAAGCCGGACCGCAGCCTGTGCCTCGTCGCCCCGGACCAGGAGGTCGTACCAGACGGACGAGAGCTCATCGTCCAGCGCCTCGGCGGCCAAATCGCGCTGCTCGTCGGCCGCCTGTGCATCTGCCCAGTGCCCCTCGGCTTCCTCGAGGCGTCCTTGCGTGGCAGCCACGACCGCGAGGCCACCGCTCGTAAGAGCTCGCCAAAACAGATTGCCCGTTTCGCGAGCGCGCAGATCCTCCCAGCCCTCGCGCGCGGCCTCGTAGTCGCCCCGGACCGACGCCAGGACGGCACCGTTCCGGTAGGCGGCCGCGTCATCCGGATAGAGACGGCGGTGCTCGTCCAGGATCTGTTCCGCCTCCTCGAGCCTGCCCTGCCCCACCAGTGCCCCGGTCAGGTTGCTCAACGGCAGTGAGGAACTGGCCGAATCCGCCTCCACGGCCCGTCGGTAGTGCTCCGCGGCCCGATCCAGATCTCGCAGTTGCACATAGGCGACGCCCAGATTGTTGAGCGCCCAGTCATCCTCCGGATCCATCTCCAGGAGGTTCTCGTAAGCCGGGATCGCCTTCTCGGGCTCCCTCGTCCCCTGCTGGAACCAGCTGGCGGTGGCGAAGTAGCGCTCGCGCTTCGTGAGCCGGTCCCTGTGCTCGTACGCCTTCTCGAGTGCCTCCAGGGCGCGGGTCCGCTGCTGCTGCCGGTTCATGAGAACGACGCCGAGCTTGCGCCACGCCATGGCGAAGGCCGTGTCGAGCGCCAGCGCCTCCTCCAGCAGCGCTACCGCTCTCGGAACGTCGGCGCGCGCGTCGGCCGCCTCGACGGCCTGGGAGTAGAGTCGCAGGGCTTCCAGGTCGGCCGTAGTGGCGCGCTCCAGCGGCTCATCGGCGTTGATCGACGCGTAAGACTCGCCGATCCGCTCACGCAGCTTCTTCGAGAGGTTGTCGATGGCAGGGAGGATCTGGCTCGAATCGGCCGCCGTCTCGCGGTGCGAGGCGAGCACCGTCCCCTCGGCGGCATCCAGCACCTGTCCCGTCAGCACGAAGCCCGTTCCGGCGGGGTTGATCTCGCCCGCGATCACCGCCCCGACGCCCTCGCGCTGTGCGATCTCTCGCGCGAGCTCGGCGCCCAGGATACCGTTCGCCGGCCGCTCCATCCGTCGCAGAGCCTGCGCGACGAACGAGGGCTCGGCCAGCCGCACCACGTCGGACTGGGAGAGGTCGACCCGGAACGCCTCCGTGGCGGCGCGAGCGAGAAGAGAATCGGAGGAGCCGAAGTCCGCCAGGATCACGACCGCCCGCTCGTCGATCGCCCCCTTGGCCACCAGCGTGGCGGCCGGGCCGATCCCCACCGTGCGCATGGTCATGTAGCCGGCGGTCGCCACTCCCAGGAACGCGAACGCGGCGACACCGCCCAGGAGCGCGTTTCTCCAAGTGAAGATGTTGTGATGCGTTCCTCGCTCCCGCACCGTTTCGGCCATCGCCTCCGCACGGACCTCGGGAAGCTCGGCGGCGCCGGAACCTGGTTCATCCGGTATGGGCTCCCCGATTGGCCGCGATTCCAGGTCGTTGCCCGCGTGAGGAACAGTCGGGGACCGGGCCGGTGCTTCCGCACGCGCTCCCAAGCCCTCCTGCACGAAGGCCGTGGCGAGAACGATCGGAAAGCCGATGACGAGAAGGACGATCGCAAAGGGCTGAACCCAATCGGGAAGGCCTACGCTCTGGGTCAGGATCTCGACGACCTGAAGAGCCATCCACGAGGCGCCGAGATAGATCCCCAGTACCTGCCATATGGAGCGCCGATGCACTTCGTGAATCAGCTGCTTGAGTCCCGACATCGCACCATCCGTTCAGGCGGTCGCTTCGTCCGACCGCACTTACATCGCAGGACCGGTCGAAATCGGGCTCTAACTTGGGGTTATATGGTGATTAGGAGCAAGCTGGAACGCTAGCGGCCCGGCGCGGGCAAGCAGAGCCCGCTTGAGCAATATGACTACTTATGACTATATTATGACCATGACCGAAGTGAAGATCGCACAGCTCAAAGCCAGGCTGAGCGAACACCTGAGGCGAGTGCGGCAGGGCCATACGCTCACGATTCTGGACCGCGATACGCCTGTCGCTCGCGTCGTGCCCTACGACGAGCCCGGACCGCTCAGGATTCGCGAACCGCCGTCGGGTGGATCGGGACTACACGCCGTGCCGTTGCCTCCGCCGCTCGCGCTTGATCTCGACATCGTCGACCTACTTATCGAGGAGCGGCAGAGGGAGCGATGATCGCGTACCTGGACTCATCGGTCCTTCTCCGTCTGATCCTCGGACAGGGCAACCGTTTGACCGAGTGGGCTTCGGTCGAGAAGGGCGTGGCAAGTGCTCTGGTGGAGGTCGAATGCCTCCGGACGCTGGACAGGTTGCGCCTCAACGCCGACGTGTCCGACGAGGATCTGGCCACCAGGCGGGAGACGGTCTTCCGCCTGACGGAGGAGATGATCTTGGTGGAGCCGACCCCGGCCGTGCTGCATCGCGCCTCGCAGCCGCTGCCAACCGCCCTGGGAACATTGGACGCCATCCACCTTGCGACCGCCGTGCTGTGGGCGGAGACGAGCGGGGAGCCGATTGTCATGGCCACACACGATGGAGCGCTGGCTCTCGCGGCACGGGCCGTCGGGATCAGGGTCCTCGGGAGCTGAACCGCCCTTCACGTCCCGAAGAGGAGACCGTCCCAGAGAGGCGAGGTCGCGAAGACTCCGGCAACTCCGGCCAACACCCACAGGATCTGCCTGGTTCGACGCAGCCTGTCTGGCGGCGAGCTGCATCCGGCACCGGAGGCGCACCTCGCCTCGGCACGGTCCAGAAGCCTGAAGGCCGCCCAGAGCGAGGCCGCGGCGAGGAGGATGAATATGGGCCGGTAGGGCCGGAAACCGGCGGCAGCGACGGCCGCACCGGACGCGCCGAACGCCGCGAGAGCCGCGGGTCCGGTGCAGCAGGCCATGGAAGCGAAGGCGGCGACGACCCCTCCACCGCCAGCCAACAAGGCGCCTCCCCCATCGGGACCGCCTGAGTCTGGTTCCCGATAATCCTCGGGGGTCAACTGCGTACCTTCATCGCTCGAATCCTTGTATATTGCCGCGGCATCCGCGATCCGGATGCCGCACTCGGATCACTCCGATCGGCTGTTTCAACCTGCGAGAAGCCGTGCCGGTTCCGTACCTCTGATTCGCAGGGCCGCAACGCCCGCCTGATTCGGCTGCCCTGTTACCCTACAGTTGGATGCACGGAACACCGGCACGTCACAATCTGGGAAGGAGACTTGGATGGGAAGCTCGAAGCTCGGCACCGACGAGCGGCCTTTGTGGGTCGCCATCATCGGCGCCGGCCCGGCAGCCTACTTCACGGCCGAGGCCCTCTTCAAGCAAGAAGAGCTGAACGTTCGCGTCGACATGTTCAACCGGCTCCCGACCCCGTACGGCCTGGTGCGGGACGGCGTCGCCCCCGACCACCAATCCATCAAGGCTGTGACGCGAAAGTTCGAAAAGATCTCCCACGATCCGCGCTTCCGATATTTCGGCAACGTCACGATCGGAGAGGACCTCCACCGTGACGATCTGCTGGAGCTGTATGATCAGGTCGTGTACGCCGTCGGAACGCCCGCGGACAGGCAGATGGGAATCCCGGGCGAGGACCTGGAGGGCAGCCACTCCGCGACCGAGTTCGTCTGGTGGTACAACGGACACCCCGACTTCACGGATTGCGAGTTCGACCTCTCGGCCGAGTGCGCCGTGGTCGTGGGAATCGGCAACGTGGCGCTGGACGTTGCGCGCATTCTGGCCAGCTCTCCCGACGCGCTGGGTACGACGGACATCGCCGACCACGCCCTCGAGGCGCTGCGAACCAGCCGCGTGCG
>JBDHIM010000094.1:0-11819 GCA_039587445.1 Gemmatimonadota bacterium | reverse complement strand
CGTCTGGGTTCGAGCCGAGCTGCCGGGGAGCCGAGCCGAGCTGCAGGCGATCGGAGAGCACGTGGCCCTCGCGGCAGCGAACCGATCCCACCGCGTCTTCGTCTGGCTGTACGCATCTGACATGGACACGAGTGGGCCTGCGCTCGCCCTCACGTTTGTGGAGGCGGGGAGATCCGAGCCGCTGACCTACGTCGCCGAGCCCTTGATGGCCTGGGCCTACTCCGGCGCCGGCCTCGGCCGAGCGTAGGCAGCTACGCCGAACCGGTCAGTCTCGCAGTTCATCCAGCAGACCCACGAGAGAGACGACCTGGGCGGCCAGAAGCTGCCGCCCCTCGATGTCCGCCGTCATCTCGCCCAGTATCTCTCTGGGCGACAGATCGGCAGCTGAGGCTCGGTCTTCAGGAAGAGGGAGCGCCATGAGGCGCCGACGCGATCCAGAGGCGTCGGGCCCTCGGTCGAATGAGGAGTCAGCTACTGATCCAGCGGGCCGAGGCGCTCGAGGGCGGTTCGCGCCTCCTCGACCAGAGGCTGAAGCTCTGGGTCCGCATCGCGCCACATGTCCAGGAACGCGGCATAGGCGTTCCTCGCCTGCTCTGAATCGCCGAGCTCCTCGTAGGCCTGGCCGAGATACAGGTGGGCCAGCGGCCAATACGCTCCACTGATGGACACGAAGGTATTAAGCCACTGGATGGCATCGCCCGGCTGACCCAGCTCGAGGTAGATCTGACCCAGCCACCATCGGTGGGGCCAAAACGGGCTCCTCAAGGCCTCGAAAGCCGCCGCAGCCTCCGCGAGCTGCCCCCTCTCCATCAGCCCGATGGCTTCGGCCGAGCGAAGCTGGAACCGGCCCCCGTCGATCCCGGCCGAATCCCCCTCAGATTCGGCGTTCTCCAGCCGCTGGCGCATCTGAGAGAGGATCGTTTCGTACTCGTCCCAATCGCCGCGATCTATCGCGTAGGCGGCCGCGAAGAGGTTCGGCGTGTCGAGCGCGTCCTCGGGCAACCGTGCCGCAGCCTGTTCCAGCATCTCGTCGGAGATCGGCAATCCCAAAATCCGGGCGATGTAGGGACAGACGAACGCCAGATCAGACGCCAAGCGCGGATCGGTCGCGTAGTCTACCAGCTTCTGCAGGTGCCCGTGGCGGAGCGGCACGTGGAGACACAGTCGCATATCGATCTGCCCGGAGGTCTCCGCCAGACGAAGATAGTATGCCTCGAGCAGCTCTTCGGAACGCGAGCTCTGGACCAGCAGGGCCGGATATGCACCGAGAGCGCTCAAGCTGTCTGCCGCGGCGGAGACGGACGACGAGTCCGGAAGGCCGCGCTCCTGGTTCTGGATGATCCGGTGGACCTGGTCGTTCGGTGAGCCGGGCCGGACCGCACCGAATGTCTCGACCAGGTGAGCAGCGCGCGTAGTGTCTCCGGAGACGAGAGCGAGCTGAAGCGGGTGAATCACAAAGGGCGCGAATCCGGGGTCCAGTTCGACCGCCCGGTTCAGAGCGCGCTGCCCCTCCTCGTGCCAATCCCGAACCACTCCCACACCTGCGTGAAGGAGGGCATCGCCCAAGATGTACCAGGCCTCCGCGTCGTCCGGGTGGCTCTGGAGGTATTCGCGCACATCACCGAGAGCGTCGAGGGACCCGTCCAGGTACCCTTCCATCGCTCGAGCGAACAGGGCCTCACGCTGTGGCAGCCCCGCCGTCAGGGCCATCCG
Organism: Gemmatimonadota bacterium; assembly: GCA_039587445.1. Taxonomy (GTDB): domain Bacteria; phylum Gemmatimonadota; class Gemmatimonadetes; order Palauibacterales; family Palauibacteraceae. The sequence continues at coordinate 10,106 of JBDHIM010000094.1, read as the reverse complement.
AAGATGACGCTGAGCAACGCCCGGATTGAACGTCGACCAACCCTGGGCCAAGCCCAACCGGTACTCGGCGAGCGCGAACGTCGTGTCCTCTGCCGCGGCGAGCTCGAACGCGGGGATCGCCGAGTCGAATTCGCCCCTGCGGTAGAAGGTCTCGCCCTGCAAGTACGCCTGAAGCGCCTCGATCGAAGAGGTCGTCGCCGCGGCCAGGTCGAAGCCCGAGAACTCGCCCACGCCGACTTGCCCCAGAGCCCGCACGACTTCGATGGCCAGCTCGTCTACCAGCGTCCAGACGCCCGCCGGGTCCCCCTCGACGCGTACCCGACCCAACGAAGCCGCTCCTTGCACGTCGTATAGTGTTCCCTCGAGCCGCACACTGGGGCCCAGGCTCACGGCCGAACCGACAAGCGCGTAGTTCCCGCCGCTCGCTGCCGCCACCTCCAAAGCCGTCTCCAGATCGGCTCGCTCGCCGGCCGCGACCCGCCGGTCCCACTGCGCCAGAACGGTGCCCGGAGCGATAGCCCTGAGTCCTCCGACCTCGTTGAGATTGGAGTGCAGCAGGTGGACGACCCCTTCGCCCAGCGCCTCCACATCGGATCCGGAAACGCTGAAGGGCAGCACCGCGATGCCGGGGTCGGCTTCCGCTGTCACGGCCACGTTGACGCTCGCTTCCGGGCCGCGCCCGAAGACGAACCAGCCGATCGCCACTCCACCCCACAGGAGCGCGGCTCCGATAGCTCCCAGGGCCAGGTTCCGCCAGGTGAAAAGGCGGTGCCCGGTTTCTTCGTCCGGCAGGGACTCCGATGCCGGCTCGACCTCGCGCCCAATCCGGCAGGTTCAGCGCACCCGCCAGCGTGTCGACCACCTGAAGCACCAACCAGCTGCCGACCACGTAGATCCCCAATACCTGCCAGAGGGAGCGGCGGTGCATCTCGTGAATCAGTTTTCTCAAACGTGACATCGCAAACCCGGTGGTCGTGGGTGCGTTTTCGGGCTGGAAGCTCGTCCACGCGGTACGTCAGATCAGCCGGAACGTTCCCCTGTCCGGTTCCTTGTCTCCGTCCTCGATGCCGCACTCCGCATCGCCGACGCTCTTGCTTGCCGCCGCGGATGCACGAGAGCCACTTCCAAGTTCGTGTGCGGATCGGATGAACCGCGGGTTAGACGGCCAGCAGGATCGCAGGGTTGCTAGGCCCTCAATGCCTCAGATCGTCACCCGAAGTGGAGTTCGTAGCAGCAGCGTGAAGATCAGCGTGAAGATCAGAAAGGCGATGAGCCAGTGCATCTCCCAACCCAGCATGGATACCCTCAGGGCCGGATATTCGACCGTGATCGAGCGCAGCGAGGCCGCTTTGGGAAGAGGCGACTCTGCCGGGTAAATCAGCTGCTCGAAGAAACCGCTCGAGGCACGAACCGGGGAGCGCCTCACGATGCCTTCGGTGGCGTCCACGATCTTCTCCAACGGCTCGCCATCCGCCGTGATACGAACGGCATGCCTCCCCGGCGCCAAGACGCGAATCCGCCAATTCGCCTCGTCGTTGGAGGGGATCCAGAGCATGGGCGCGTCGACGGCGACGCCGGCAGACGGCTCCAGGGAGAGCGGGACAACGGCCGCACCTTCGGCCAGGCGTGCCTTCACGATGGCTCGATCGCCCATCTCGAGTCCCGTGTAGCCGAAGCGAAACTGAAGTTGCGCGACGACTATGAAGAGGGGAATCAGCATCCAGAGCATCGGTGGAAGCGAGTGGCCCATGTAACGCAGGCTGTGCTTCAGGATGTCGAACTGCGCATGTCCGATGGTTCGAGCATCGTCTCGAAAAAGCCGGATCTCGTAGATGCCGGCGTGCATAAGCCGCTTGACGGCGGCCAGCTTCTCCTGGTTCGACGCAGCTTTGAATACGATCAGCATTCCGATGCTGGTGACGAGAGCGAGGACGGCAAGGGTGAGAATCGGCGGCAAGTCTCGAAACGGAGCGAGGAGCAGGTCAAAGCCGTTGCCTAGCAGGCGGTTGAGCACCGTCACGAAATGTAGCCCAGCCCCTGGAGCCGCTTACGAACCTCCTCTTCCGAATCCGCGTCCTCCAATACGGCCAGCTCCTTCTCGAGAGCATGCGTGATGAACTCCTCCACCGACGAATAGCCTGCGATGTCCGCGTAACGCTTCACCCGCCGCAGCAAGTCCTTGTCGAGCTTCACACTCGATCCAAACACCGTAGCTCCTCCCGCTTCAGGGACCGCACCGTAGCTCCTGCTCGGCGCATCATTTCGTCTGCGATTCCTCGTCGCTTGCGTCGATGCCGAACTCGGCCAACAAGGCCGCCCTCAGCTCGCGAAGCGACCGTGCCTGCAGGACGAGGGGGCTGCTCGAGAGGAGCACGCCCGGCACAGCCTCGTGATCCATGATGTGGTCGCCACTCCACTTCTCGCGATTATCGACGATCATGTCGCGGGGGATCCTGCCGAGGGATGTGTCATCTGAGGCCCTCACGCCCTTGGCGTAACCCACTATCAGGTCGGGCCCGGCTTCACGGATCGGACCCTCGACGAAAGTACTATCGCGCTGATACACCTTGGTAATCGCCGGCTCGTTGGTGGCGGGATCCATGACGCGAAGCAGCCCGCGCGCGATTTCGTCGAGCAGCGCCTGCCGCTGATTCTCGGGCACGACCCCCAAGAGCTCTCTCCCGCGCAGGTTCACGTAGAGACCGCTGAAGCCGAGCGCGTAGGCCTGCGTTCGGGACCAGTCCACATTACCGAAGTAATCCGCCTCGCCCTGGCGTGCCGGATCGACGAGAGAAAGGTATCCGTTCTCCTTGAGCCACGTGTTCAGGTTGAACGAGCGCCGCCATGACGTGAACCCGTGATCCGACATCACGATCAACATGCCGTCGTCGCCGAGCTCGGCGAGCGTCCTGCCGACGATCGAGTCTGCCCTCAGGTATTGCTGCTCGATAACGCCCGCGAAGGGGGCATCCCGCTCCGGGTCGTGCGCCGGGTGCTCCGGATCCGTCGTGTGCCACAAGACGTGCGATACCTGGTCGATGAAACCGAAGTAGTAGAAGAGCAGTCCGTCCTCGAAATCGCCAAGCAGGTGCTCGTACATCCGTTGGAACTCCTCCGCGACCAGCTCCGTCTGATCGACGAACTCCGCCTGGTCCAGAACGTCCGACGTAAAGGCTTTGGTGTCCTCCGGCATGCCCTGGGTGTAGTAGGGTCCGACCGCGCGAGCGAGATCCGCTGAGAAGCCCTTGGGCGTGGAGATCGGCATGGCAGGGTCGTGCGGATCCAGGTTGACCGGAGTCGCGTAGAGCTCGAACTCCGGCCGAACGCTCTTGAGGAAGAATCGGCTCTCGCCCTTGATCCCCTGGAACGGCATCAGCTTGAAGCTCACCGACATCCAGGGACTCCACTCGCCCTCCCGTAGGATCACCTCCCGGTCACCGAGGACGAGCTTCGCCACCGGCCGCTCCGGATCCACATACACGACGAACTCCGCTCGCGTCGGCTCCTCGTCGACCCGAAAGGGGTTGGCCGGACCGACGAGGCTCGCGTGCACCACGTCGTCTTCCACCTCGACCGGATACACGTTTCCACCTGAGTGATCTCCTCCGATACGCTCGGCGGCGGTCGTGTAGTAGGAGAAGAGCCCGTAGGTGCCGAGGATATCGGGCGTGCCCATCCCGCTGAGTTCCCGTGCGGCTGAACCTGAGGGGGGGAAGTTTGCCGGCATCCGGATGATCCATGTCGGCACTCCCTCCCGCTCGAGTACCTCCCAGAACGGCGTTCCGCGCCGCAGGAGCTCCACGTTTCCGCCGCTCAAAGGGATCTGCCAGGAGCCTATCCGGACGACCCGGCCTGCCGCCTCGGTACGAGAGGTCGACAGGTAGGGAAGCATCGTCGCCGGCTCGCGGTGGATGAAGTCGAAGATGCCGTGGCCCCCGGCGTCCAATCCGGTGATGAAGTCGGACCAGGCTACGGGGCTCTGAGGCGGGATGGATGTCTGTAGCGGCGAGAAGCCTCCCATCTCGGCGAGCCGGGCCAGGTTCGGCAACCGACCCTCTTCGATCAGTCGATTGGTCAAGGCATAGTCCATCCCATCGAACCCGAGCATCACCACGCGCTTGCCGACGGGTTGGCTATCTCCGGAGCAACCTGTCGCAAGCAGGGCCACGGCGAGTGACCAACCTCCCACGCAAACGCCTCTCGCCGCGCCACGCGCGCACCTTCCAGCAAGGGCACCTCGGATCTTCATCACTCTTCCGTCTCCCCTGGAGAGCTTTCCGAGTACAGTACCTTGCCGTCCATGTAAGACGGGGGCTGGATCCCGAAGAGCCAGAGGGCGCTCGGCGCGACATCGATGAGAGCCGGGTCGTCGCAGTCGATCGAACGGTCGGAGAAGAAAACACCCGGCACGAGCCGGGGGTCGATGCCGTGGTCTCCGCTCCAGGGTTTCACGTTGTCCGTGAAGATGGGGCCTGCCACCACCCCGGTCGCACCGTCCCACGAGATCCGGTAGCCGACGTTGTACCCGATCAGCATGTCCGGACCGTTCTTCAGGTAGGGCCCGGTGTAGAGAGAGGCGGTATCGAACGCCTCTTGAATCGCGGTCTCTCCTCTCTCCTCATCGAACAAGCCGCTGAGCTTCCCGATCAGCTCCGCTTTGAGAGCCTCCGCTTCTTCGCCCGCCTTGACGATCCCCTTCGCCTCTCGGCCCTCCACGTTGAGGAATAGGCCCGTGAGACCCAGCGCGTAGGCTCGGGTGCGCGACCAGTCTACGTCTCGCAACCACTCCTCGCTCCCATCGCCCCCTTCCTTTAACGCGAGGTACCCGTTGGCCTGCAGCCAAGCGTTCAGATTGAGGCCGCGGCGAAACGACGCGAAACCGTGGTCGGATAGGACCATGAGCACGTCCTCATCACCGAGCCGCTCTCGGATGCGGCCCACCAGGGCATCGTTGTGCTCATAAAGCTCGGCGATCGCCTCTCGAGACGGCGCTTCGGCACCGTTCTTCGCAGCCGGATGGTCCGGCTCGAGGTACCTCCAGAACATGTGCTGGATTCGATCGGTCGCATCAAATACACAAACCACCGTACCGCGGCGGAGCTTGTCCAGCGCGGCGAAGAACATCTTCTCGCGCTCGCGATCGATATCGTAGGTGAGGCGCAGGAAGGTCCCGTCGTCGATCACGCCCTCGTTCAGTGCCCATGTGTCCTCGGCAAGGCCCAGCGTGGCGTACTTGCCGAGCTTCTTGGCCAGATAGACAGCGTAATAGGACGGGTGCGAGATCGGCATCGCGGGCTTCTCTGGATCGATGTTGATCGGCGTCGCGTAGAGCGAGAAGTGCTCGCCTATTTCCGTGACCATCATCCGGCAGATCCCGCGGACCTTGATCCCCGGCGCAGCTCTGAAGCTCAGCTCGATCCAGTCGGAGAGCTCGCCCACGGCCAGCTCCCGCATCCGGCCGTTCACCTGGATGCGGACCGCACAGTTTTGTCGGTCGAGGTCGATCGCGACGGGGAGAGTGAGCGGGGGGCTGCCGTCTACGAGATCGTTGTCCGGTCCCTGGAAGGCCGTCTCGAAGTGGTCCGGATCACCGTCCCGGTCGTCGTCACTGTCCAGCAGTACGCGCGTCCCACCCTCCTTGAATCCCTCCACGGATCTACGTGTCGTAAAGAGAGTGAAAGTCCCTTGAGTGCCCTGGAGATCGGGGACGCACATGGCGGCCAGCTGCGCTCCATAGAAGCGATCCGGCGGAAAGGTGATTGGCACACGCAACACCGTGCTCCAAAAGCCTCGTGCCCCCAGCACCGACCAGAACGGCCGCGATTTTCGCAAGAGTCGCATCTCGGGCTTCGCCAGCGGGAGACGAAGCCGGCCCAACCGAAGCACCCGCTTCACTCGCCCGATCCGCACCGAGGAAAGCTGGGGCAGATAGGTTCGGCGGTCGCGGTCCAGGAAATCGAAGATGTTGTGCTTGGCGGGGTGCGCTCCCGTCGCGAAGGAGGACCATGCTACCGGAGAGACCGAGGGAAAGGTCGTCGCCAGGCGATGATAGCACCCCTCCTCAGCAAGCCGCCTGAAGTTTGGCAAGCGCCCCTCGCGCATGAACCGATCGGTGAGCTTGGGGTCTTGGCCGTCCAAACCGACGATGATCAGACGGCGGACCCTCGGCTTCGCATCGCCCGCCCGCCGGACGAGCCTCCACGCCATGCGGAAAGGCCAAAGAGCAATCGAGGCCAGCGCGAGGATCCCGGTGGCGAGGAGCGTGAGAAACGATGTCAGAAAGACGAAGCCGGCGCCCGGGCCCACGTAGGCCAGGGCTGGCGTCGGCAACGACAGGAGCAGCACGAGGCCCAGGCCGGCCGCGGCCATGATGCCCGGGGCGCCAGGGAGAAGCGTCGCATCCGATCCCGCCGGTGGGTTATTCTCTATCACATGGCCATCCAGCGAATCTACCGGCGAATCCGGTTCGGAGAGCCCGTTGTGATCGTCTCGGGACTTCCGAGATCGGGCACCTCCATGATGATGCAGATGCTCGAGTCGGGAGGGATGCCGATCGTCTCGGACTTCCTTCGCCAGGCGGACGAGAGCAATCCGCAAGGCTACTACGAGCTCGAGAGCGTAAAGGAGCTGGACAAGAGCGGCGACACCAGCTGGCTGAGGGCCGCGCGCGGACACGTCGTCAAGATCATCGCCTATTTGTTGAGGCACCTGCCACAAGACTTCAATTACAAAGTCGTGCTCATGCAGCGCGACCTCGCCGAAGTCCTGGCTTCCCAATCGAAGATGCTTGCCAGGCGCGGCGAGTCTTCGGACACCGCGGACGAGAGAATGCGTCGGCTCTATGTTGGCCACCTCGCCCAGTCGCGCCGATTGCTATCCGATCGGCCGTGCTTCGAATCGATCGAGATCCATTACCGCAACGCCCTCGCCAACCCCGAAGAGACGGCGCGCAAGATCGAACGCTTCCTTGGAAAGGACCTCAATACCCGTGCCATGGCGGCCGCGGTCAACCCTGACCTCTATCGAAACCGCTCCGCGCCGACGCCCTAATCGCCGGCCTTTCGAGGTCGCAGATCTGCTCAGACGCCGAACTGTGTCAAGTGGTGATCCAGGTGCTTGTAACTCGCCCAGCCCCTCTCGTCATGGCTGAGCTCGCCGAAAAGGGCATGGTGGGTGGCCGGACCGTGCTCCGCTGCCCGGAAGGTCTCCAGGGCGGTCAGAAGCCGTTCCTTTTCGGCCGCGAAGTCCTTCTCTGTCGTCTGTAAGTATTGCGGATGCGTCTTCGTGCTCCTGGGGTACGGCTTGTCGTTGACCACCATCTTCCTGATGAACCCACCCAGTAGCCTCACGATGAACGGAGTGCCCTCGAGCGCCTTGCCGTTGGACACTTCCTGGATCTCCGCGCAGTGCGAGAGCATCTGTCCCGCCGACATGACGCCCCACTGCGGCTGCGTATCCGGCGAGAGCCCGTCGATCCGCTCGAGGCACTCTGCGTGGACGTCGTCGTCGTACAGAAGCTTCCGGATCACGCACTCTCCTCGACTGCGAAAGGGGCCTTTTTCAGCGTCATGAGTCCTTCAAGAATCGAAACGGCGGTCCAGACACCGTCTTCATTCCTAATCTACTCCGCAAGCGCTGCTCTCAGCCATCGCAGAACGGCTGATATCGGGCAGGACTCTCGGAACGATAGCGGTGTGCCAGGGTCTCGCGATCCGGCGTCGCCTCCCAGGCCGCCAGGAGATCCTCGCGCCAGGCCGCCGCGAGCCCGTCGAAGGGTAAGCCGAACGCCTCGACCCGGCTCGACGCGTCGTCCGGGTCCAGGTCGTACACCATCTCGATGATCGATCCTAGCCCGAACCGTTCCGCCAGAAAAGCGAAGAACGACTCGCGCTGGAGGTACGCCTGGATCATACAGCGGCGCCGCACCGTCCCGTCGTTCCTCCAGAGATCGCGTATCGGTATGTCATGGCCTGCGGCCACCAGGTGTCCGGCCGCGACCGCGATCGGAGTCCCATAGCGGGTCCGCGCCGCTCGCCGGTACGCATGGACCATCTCGTGCGCGGCGCTTACCAGATAGTCGGGCGCACCTTCCCGGTACCAGTAGAGAAAGATCCGGCCGGGCCGGGCCACATGCGGGATGTTCGGGGGGCCGTCGCCAGTCTGGCCCGAGCCGTCCAGGACCACGACGAGCTGGACGTCGGGCGCCCGACCGCTACCCAGGAGCTCGCGGACTCGGGCCGCGTATTCACCCAGCGCCGCCATTGCTGCGAGCCGGGAGGCGTTCGGCTTGCCGTCGCGCGCGCCGGCAAGCACGGTATCAGGCCGAGCCGGTTTACCGCGCATTACGAGTTAACCGCGCATAGCCAAAAACAAACCGACAGGATCTCAGGAGACCACAGATGCCTGACATGAGTGGTAAGATCGCGCTGATTACTGGTGCGAGCAGTGGGATCGGGCGCGCGACGGCCGAGGCGTTCGCGGCCCAGGGCGCCAAGGTCTCGCTGGCCGCCCGGCGCGAGGAGGAGCTGGCTGCGCTTGCAGCCGAGATCGAAGCCCGAGGAGGTGAAGCGACCGTCGTTCGGACGGACGTCTCCGTCTCGGGGGACGTGGAGCGTATGGTCGGTCACACCATCGATACGTTTGACCGACTCGACTATGCGGTGAACAACGCAGGCATCGAGGGAGAGTTCATCGGGATCACGGACCTGCCAGAGGAAGTGTGGGACCGGGTTCTCGACACCAACCTGAAAGGGACGTTTCTCTGCATGCAGGAGGAAGCTCGAGCGATGCTCGAGGGAGGAAGGGGCGGTGCGATCGTCAACATCGGCTCCGTCAATTCTTTTCTCGGCTTCCCCACCGGCTCGGCCTACGTCGCCTCGAAGCACGGTCAGATCGGCCTGACGACCAGCGTGTCCGCCGAGCTGGCGCCTCAGGGGATCCGAGTCAACCTCGTCTGCCCCGGAATCATCGATACTCCGATGCATCACCGGGTGCGTGACCTTCTCGGTGACGAGATCTACGACGAGGTCGTCCTACCGAAGGTTCATCTTCAGCGCGCAGGTCGGCCCGAGGAGATCGCCAGCACGATCGTCTTCCTCTGCTCGGATGAGGCGAGCTACATCACGGGCACCACGGTGACGCCCGACGGTGGATTGACGCTGACTATCTGACTCCCAAGGCCGAGCGACGAGAAGCGTCTACCTCTTCCGCGCCGCTGGAATCATCAGGTGAGCGTAAGGCGTGTCACGCCACATGATCCAGGGACCGCCGTTGTTCGGATCCGTACTGATGCCCTCAAGCATCGAGTCGTCCGGCACGAGAACGGCGATGTGCGGGTCCGAGATACCGAGCCATTCGTTGTCCTCCGTCGCGGCTTCCGCGTACGGATCGACGTTGCTGGCGGGCCAGCCTCCCTGCAGAGCGTAGATGAACGCCAGCTCTTCCAGGTCCGGAGGCTCCTCCCGCTTAATCCAGGCAGCGAGGAATGCCTGCCATCCCGCGTCGAGGCAGGTCGGCGCATCACCGGGGATCCCCGGATCGTCCGGCATGCAGGTGAAACCGCTCGTCCCCGCCCGAAGCACGTTTCCATCGAGGTCGGTCACCGTGGCCGTCAAGGTGATCGCTTCGGGCGCGGCAGTGAGCGCGCTGGCGATCATCGCCTCCGCATCGGGCCGAGCCGCCTCGCCCTCCTGGGCCAAGGCCGCCGGGGGAGCAAGGATGAACGCGGCGATAGCCAGAGGAGCCAGTCCTCTGCGCAAGTCCATATTCCTTCCTTCCTTGTCGGGGACGACACTGCTGTAAGAGCTCCACGGGCGCACCGTCGCACTTGACGAATGCCACTCCGGGCAGTCCAACGACTCTTCGGGCTGGTCTCCTACACCTCGCAAGTCATGTCCTCGCCGCAGCAACTCGGCGATTTCACCTTCCCGTGCCCGTTCGGGCAGCTCGAGATGGCGACCGTGCCCCCGGCCTCCATGGTCAGGGTCCCGTGTACGAGCTCGGCTCCGCATTCGCCACATGTCATCGTACCGATGCTCATTCCGCATTTGGCGCAGGTGTAAGCTGCCATTCGAACCTCCGTGCTGGCTGTCGTTGGCTTCCCTCTC
>JBDHIM010000244.1:0-3894 GCA_039587445.1 Gemmatimonadota bacterium | reverse complement strand
CAGTACGCCTCGACAGCTTCGCTTGTGTCCAACAGCTCCACCTGTACGCGTTCTCGTATGTACTCGCGAACACTCGGTTCCGAGTAGAGCGCGCGAGCTTCCTGGTCGGCGAGCTCCATCACGATTCCATAGGCGCGACTCGAAGCGGATCGCAGCAATGTTGCTCGCTCGCCGATGTGGATGCGGTAGTCGGGTAGCACTGCAGGCCCGATAATCTCTGGGTGAAGACCCTTCTCAGTGAGAAGAGACCGATCCATAAACAGGCCGTAGAAGAAGATCTTGCTCATGGGTTCGGAGCTGTCCGCCTAACTCCCATTAGGCCGCACCCCCGTGATCGGCAATCACTTCATCGATGACGCGTCGGGCCTTTTTAGCTTCCAGCGGGTTGGTGTCGATGTGTTCGGAAAGTGTAATCAGGCCCTTCCAAAGTGCCCAGCCGCGACCTCGCGCCCAGGTTCCATCATCGACCGGAAGAGCAGCGCAGAACGCTTCCCGGCTTTCCCCTGAGAAGAGCGTCCACGCAATCGTCAAGTCGCATGCGGGATCGCCCACTCCTGAACACCCGAAGTCGATAACGGCACCTAAACGGCCTCTTCTTACCAGCAGGTTCGATGCACTGAGGTCTCCGTGGAGCCAGACGGGTGTACCGTGCCACATTGCCTTGAGGGCTGCTTCCCATGCCGCGGTCACTGCGTCGCTATCAATCTTGCCCTGTAGGGCTGCAATCGCGTCCCGGGTTTCAGTGTCGTAAATCGCCAGCGGCCCGCCGCGGAAGAAGTTGTGCCACCCAGGTGGCGGCCCACCGGCGGCGTCGATCTGCTGCAAGGCAGCGAGGAAACTAGCCAGCGTGGTCGCAAATCGGTGTAAATCGTCGATGCGCTCAATGGTCGCCTTCTCGCCTTCGATCCACCGGTAGACGGACCAATGCCAGGGATAACCGGCGGCGGGAACCCCCATCGCTAGAGGGACCGGGATGGGAAGAGGTAGGAGCGGGGCAAGTCTTGGCAACCACCGGTGTTCCTTTTCCACTTGCCCGGAATAGCACTCGGCGCTCGGTAGTCGCACTGCCATGTTCTCGCCGAGACGAAAGGTCCTGTTGTCCCACCCGTCGAATTCGACGGGCTTGATGGGAAGGTCTGCCCACTCGGGAAACTGCGCGGTGACCAACTGGCCCACGAGAGATACGTTGATGTCCACTTTCGTGGCAGGCGTATCACCAAAGGGCATCAGGACCATTCGCTTTCGGCAAGTTGGTGGGTGTTCTGATGTGCCTGTACGGAAATCTCGGATTCGAGATCCAAGGACGATCACGGCTGGCCTTGGCGCATCTCTTCTTAGCCATGTAGTCCTGGCCGACGCATTCGTAGACTTCGGCACCCTTCGTACAACGCCAACCGGGCATGAAAGTCCCTTCTAGATCCGCTTCCTCGCGCATGTGAAGCCCTTGCCCTCCAAGTCCTCCATCGAAGTAGTAGCGGGGCTCCACACGGCTATCGCAAACACGCCGACTGCCAACAACCCGAAGGCGAGGAAGGCAACATCTCTCGGGCTGAATCGCATCGGTCCGTCGTTCTTTTTCTGTCGCTTGATTTTTTACAGCATCCAAGACCAGCCAGACGACTGTTCCCACAACGAACAGCGGTGCTAATTCCCCTGGGCGCGGGGGTTCACGTACTATGGAGCATGCCGCGTAACAAGCTCGGCGAGTTGTTGACGGGAAACCGTGGGCTCGATGCGCTCTCCATCGTCGTCGTGTTCGCCCCCGCGCTCGCGAAGCTCCTGCTGATTGTCTCCGGCGCGCTGGATCGGACGGGAGCCGCCGCCGAGCGGTTCGCCTGGTGGGGAATCGTGGCCGGCATGTTGATGTCCGCGATCGGCCTCGGCAGGCCCACGAGCTGGCCGCGCACGATCCTCCTCGCTCTGGTCGTCATGGTCGGCGCAACGGTCGTGGCTCTACTGGCACAACAACTCGCGGCACCCCTGACCGACGGTCGGGGTCCAGACATCAGCCGCTTCGACCGGGTTCGCGGCAATCCGGGCGTGCTGGTCGTGACGCTCCTCAGCGTGTGGTTCAACAGTGCGTTCGGCGAGGAGCTGATCTGGCGCGGTTTTCTGCTGACCCGTCTGACGCACGTGCTGGGCGGGAGCCGCGGGGCGTTGTGGGGGAGCGTCGCGATCAGCTCCGTGCTGTTCGGTCTGGTTCACGTCTATCAGGGACTCGCGGGCGTAGTGACCACAGGCGTGATCGGACTCGTGTTCTGTGTCTTCTTCGTCCTCGTGAAACGCAACCTTTGGGTGTTGATCATCGCCCACGGGCTGATGCACCTCATGTCCTTCACGGCGATGTACTTCGGGCAGGTGTGAGCGCCGCCCCCGCTTCGGGCAATAGGCGCGTCGGTCCCTGCGCAGAGGTTCGCACGGCACGTCTCGCCCGTCGATTCACGCGACGATCCTCGGTCCCCAGCATCGATCGGCCCGGAGCACAGACAGCACGATTTGGACGCCACGCCTTGATGGTGGGAGGCCGGAAGACCCGAGGTGAGCGTTCAGTATCAGCTTCGCCACGCGAACCCGAGCACGATCCGACGTTACACCCGTCAGCGGGATCGCGGTGAGAACGCTGATCTGATGGACAGAATCCTGTTTCCGACACGCAACGAGAAGGAGGGAAAAGAGGCATGAGTCTATGACCCGTTCCACGGTGTGTCCCACAGTGGGGAACGAGCGAGGCTGTAAGTCAATGACCGGGGTGGGGATCGAACCCACGACCTACGGATTAAAAGTCCGTTGCTCTACCGACTGAGCTACCCGGTCCAGCCGAGCCGAACGCTCGGTACGCTCCTCTATTCTACTCGGACGGGCGCGTAGCGGTACCCGAGCCAGGCGCCCGCGATCGCTGCGCCTCCCTGCACCAACAAGGCCACGGCGAACGTACGGACGGAGAGGCCCTCCCACGCGCTCAGGCCCGTCGTGAAGCCTCCGAAGCTGAGGTTCAGCAGGAACCAGACGACGAAACTGAGGCCGGCCATCGCGCCCCCATGAAGTATCGGCGCTGCAGCGGTCTTGTAGCACATGATGAACCCGCCGAACACGAAGCCGGCCGCGACCGACGCCGCGACGACGACCGAGTCCACGGCTTCGCTTCCGCCCATCGCGCCCGCCGCCTCGAGGGCCAGGAGCAAGCCACTGGCCGCGGCGACGGCGGCGAACCAACCGAAGGCCACCCAGGACCACTGTACGTTTTGAAGGTGCTCGGAGTGCATGCTCTAGCTCACGGGACTAGGGGAAGGCCGGTCACGCGCGGACACTCGTTGCTTCTCCTCGTGGAGACGTGTCGTGTGCTGACGCGTTGCACCCGGCCGCCTCGTCTAGCGACAGCTCCACCTGCAACACGCCGGCGAAGGTACGTCGGTGATGCGGCGTGGGCCCGAACTCGCGGATCGCGGCCCTGTGCTCGGCCGTTCGGTATCCCTTGTTCGACTCCCAGCCGTATTCCGGGTACCGGCGGCCGAGGCGGCGCATCAGGCGATCGCGGGTGACCTTTGCCACGATGGAGGCACAGGCGATGGAGTGGCACCTCAGATCGCCGCCAACGACGGGCGTGTGCTCCCGCAGACCGGGCACACGGTTACCATCCACGAGAAGAAGATCGGGCTCGAAAGGAAGGTGTCGAAGCGCCCGGCGCATGGCGAGCGCGGCGGCGTTTCGGGCGTTCAGGCGCTCGATCTCTCGGCAGGAAGCGGCGGCGACACCGTACGCCAGGCATTGCTTCTCGATGATGCCCGCGAGTTCTTCCCGTCGCTTCGGACTCAGCAGCTTGCTGTCGACGGCACCCTCGAACCGTTGACCCCTGCGGAGAGCGACCGCCGCAGCGACGACGGGACCGGCCACCGG
>JBDHIM010000093.1:0-9305 GCA_039587445.1 Gemmatimonadota bacterium | reverse complement strand
CACTACGGACCGTTGTTCATCCGGATGACGTGGCACTCCGCGGGCACGTACCGTATCGCGGATGGCCGTGGCGGCGGTGGCACCGGCGCGCAGCGCTTCGCCCCGCTCAACAGCTGGCCCGACAACGCCAATCTCGACAAGGCGCGCCGACTCCTGTGGCCGATCAAGCAGAAGTACGGTCGGAAGATCTCTTGGGCCGATCTGCTGATCTTCGCCGGGAACCGCGCCCTGGAGACGATGGGCTTCAAGACCTTCGGCTTCGGTGGCGGCCGCGAGGACATCTGGGCGCCGGAAGAAGACGTCTATTGGGGCCCGGAGCGGGAGTGGCTCGGCGACGAGCGCTACAGCGGTGACAGGGAGCTGGCCAATCCGCTCGGCGCGGTCCAGATGGGGCTGATCTACGTCAACCCGGAGGGCCCGAACGGCAACCCGGATCCGGTGGCCGCAGCGCGGGACATCCGTGAGACGTTCGGCCGGATGGCGATGAACGACGAGGAGACGGTGGCGCTCATCGCCGGGGGCCACACCTTCGGCAAGATGCATGGCGCCGCCGACTCCGACGAATACGTCGGTCCCGACCCGGAGGGTGCCCCGATCGTGGAACAGGGCCTCGGCTGGAAGAACAGCTTCGGCACCGGCATCGGCGACGACACGATCACCGCCGGATTGGAGGGTGCCTGGACGAACGATCCGATCCGGTGGGATAACGGATACTTCGAGAACCTGTTCACGTACGAGTGGGAGCTGACGACGAGCCCGGCGGGTGCCTTCCAGTGGAAACCCAAGAACCCCGAGGCACAGGACACCGTGCCGAGCGCTCACGACCCGTCCCGGCGCGAGGCTCCGGTCATGGCGACGACGGACATCTCGATGATCGCCGACCCGGTCTACAAGGAAATCTCGCGGCGGTTCTACGAGAACCCGGACGAGCTCGCCGACGCGTTCGCCCGGGCGTGGTACAAGCTGCTGCACCGCGATATGGGGCCCGTCGCACGCTATCTTGGCCCGTGGGTCCCCGACGAGGAGCTGTTGTGGCAAGACCCCGTCCCCGCGGTCGACCACGAACTGATCGATGCTGCGGACATCGCGACGCTGAAGGGCAAGATCCTCGACTCCGGACTGTCCATCTCGCAGCTCGTTTCGACCGCGTGGGCGTCGGCCTCGACCTACCGTGACACGGACAAGCGTGGCGGCGCGAATGGTGCGCGGATCCGCCTCTCGCCGCAGGCGGATTGGGATGTCAACCTGACGTCCGGCGTGTCGCAGGTGGTGGGGACCCTGGAGGGGATCCAGCAGGAGTTCAACGATTCGCGGGCGGGCGACAAGAAGGTCTCGCTTGCCGACCTGATCGTGTTGGGCGGCTGCGCGGCCGTCGAGAAGGCGGCAAAGCAGGCCGGCCACGACGTGCAGGTTCCTTTCACGCCGGGCCGCACGGACGCGACGCAGGAGCAGACCGACACCGAGTCGTTCGCCGTGCTTGAGCCGACAGCCGACGCGTTCCGCAACTACCTGCAAGAGGGCCACGGGCTCCCGGCGGAGCACCTGATGGTGGACAAGGCGTTCATGTTGACGCTCTCTGCTCCTGAGATGACGGCCCTCCTCGGCGGTATGCGTGTCCTGAGCGCCAACGCCGGTCAGTCCGAGCAAGGGGTGTTCACCGACCGACCAGGTACGCTGACCAACGCCTTCTTCGTGAATCTGCTCGACATCTCGACGGAATGGAAGGCGATCTCGGAGTTCGAGGACGTGTTCGAGGGTTGCGATCGCAAGACCGGAAAGCTCCGGTGGACCGGTAGTCGAGTCGACCTCGTCTTCGGCTCGAACTCTGAGCTTCGAGCCATCGCCGAGGTCTACGCCAGTGACGACGCGGAGCAGCAGTTCGTGCATGACTTCGTCACTGCGTGGGACAAGGTGATGAACCTTGATCGCTTCAACGTGCCGGGGCTTCGAATCTGATTGGAGTGTTTGGTGGTGCGGGGCTAGCGGGCCAACTGCCTGCGGCGCACCGCAGTGCCAGCGACAGTGCCAGCACCCACGCGCGCCCACCGGCGCTGACGCGCGCACGGGAAGGGAAGTAGCGCGGATTCCGGCGCCCACCAGCGCCAGCGCGCGTCCGTCATCGGCTTTGGGAGCAGGGGGTCGCCGGTTGGCTCCGCTCGCTATGCTCGGTCGCCGGTTCGACTCCGGCCGCCCCGACTGATAAGCCTCTATCCAGCAGTTGGATAGGGGCTTGTTATTAGGTAGCTTCTAGGTCCTAGTTCGAGGGCTAGTGTCAATAACAGTGACAAACAACCAGCACCGCTCGTCGACAATGCCGCGCCACTGAAGGCTGGGTAAGCGTCGCGCACCAGCCTCATTCGCAGGCCAGCCGCCCCTCCGGCCCCTCCACGCTCCTGATCTCGTTCCTTGAGGACCGTAGGTTGCCAGGCGCGATAGGGTGATCTGACTACAACCGCTAGCAAGATCCTCCCTACAGACCCAAACGTCGGGTCTTGCTAGCCTGCAGTTGGCGAAGCGTGTTCATCGAGTAAGCAATGCTGGCCCAGTGGCTACCTTTGTCCAAAGTCTGAAGCAGCGAAAGGTCGTCCAATGGGGGATCGCGTACGTTGCCGGATCGTGGCTCATCCTCGAAGTCCTCGGATTCGTTGCCGAGAACTTCGGGTGGCCTACCGGCCTCATTCGTGGCATGACCGTCCTCTTTGGGGTCGGTTTCTTCGTAGCGCTGGTGCTTGCCTGGTATCACGGCGAGAAGGGGCGACAGCGAGCCAGTAGTTGGGAGCTGTTCATTATCACCGGCCTACTCCTCGTGGCAGGTGTAGCGGTAGCGTACGTCAGTCGGGGCGCACAGTCTCAGGAGTCCGAGACCGACCACTCGTCTCTGCTGGCGATCGACCCCCATTCCATCGCAGTTCTCCCCTTCCTGTCACGCAGTGAGGCGGGCGAGAGCGCAACGGTCTTCTCCGAGGGTATGCACGGTGATGTGCTGACGCAGCTGGCGAAGGTCGAACGTCTCAAGGTGATCTCGCGCACGTCGGTGATGAAGTACCGGGAGACGGAGAAGAGCATCCCCGAGATCGCGGCAGAGTTGGGAGTAGCCACGGTGCTGGAGGGAGTGGTGCAGCGAGCGGGGAACCGCGTGCGGGTGAACGTGCAGCTGATCGACGCCCAGAGCGACGAGCACCTGTGGGCGGAGACGTACGACGAGGAGCTTACGGCGGCGAACATCTTCGCCATCCAGACCGACCTGGCGAAGAAGATCGCCAGCGCGCTCAAGGCGACGCTGACGCCCGAGGTGGAGACCAGGATGGAGGCGTGGCCGACGGAGAGCTTGGAGGCGTTCGACCTGTACACGCGCGGCCGGTACATCATGGAAAGCCCGCGGGGATTCTCAAGAGAGGGGCTGGAAGAGGCACGGGAGCTGTTCCAGGAGGCGATCCAAGAGGACGCCAGCTACTCCGCGGCTTGGGCCGCGCTGGCACGAGTCTACCTCATCCAGTGGAGCCAGGCCCACCGGCCACCTGAGGAGGCGCTGCCGACGGCGTGGGCGGCGGTGAACCGGGCGCTGGCTCTGGACCCGGATCTCTCCGAAGCGCACTCGGCTCGGGGTGCGTTGCTCAGGGCCGAGCTGAAGTTCGAGGAGGCGGAGGCGGCGTACCTGCTGGCGCTGGCGCTCAACCCCGGCTCGGCTGAGGAGCACCGGCGCTACAGCCTCCTGCTCAACGATCTCGGCCGTTACGACGAGGCGGCGCGGGAGGCGAGACGTGCGGTGGAGCTCGACCCGCTGTCGACGCTGAACCGCGAGGGACTGGCGGCTGCACTGGTCTTCGCACGGGACTGGGACGGCGTGGTGGAGGAGTCGTGGAAGCTGATCGAGATGGAGCCGGGCGACCCAATCGCCCACTACAACGCCGGCTATGGGCACTCGATGAGGGGGGAGCACGAAGAGGCCATAGCGGCGCTGCAAAAGGCGCGGGAGCTGGATCCGGGGGACACCTACAACACTGCTGGGCTCGCGTGGGCCCATGCGCGGGCGGGAGACCGGGAGGAGGCGCTGGCGCTGCTGGCCGAGGTGCCCGAACAGGGTGCGATGCTCAAGGAGATCGCGATCGTGTACGCGCAGCTCGGGGAGCTGGACCTGGCGTTTGAGTATCTGGAGCGTGTGGCGGCGGAGGACCCTGGTATGCTTGGCGAGCTAAGGGTCGACCCGACGGCGGACGTGCTGCGGACGGACCCGCGCTACGCCGCCGTGCTTAAGAGGTTTGGGTTATAGTAGTCACTCCTCTGCGCAAGACCGCGTCCCAACGGAAGTCGGCGGTCAGACTTTATCCCGTCCCGTACGGACCGTGCCCTGTCTTTGGCACCGCTCGCACAGCCAGACCCCTACTCTTGGCTTTCTCAAGCAGCCAGCGAGCTCGCCATGGCTGCCTTCTCCCATAGGCCGTGGCTTCCGCACGTGCAGTTTGATCGATTTGAGGACCTCCTTCATTCGGCCTCCGCGACGGGCGTGGGCCTCGCCTTCGCCGGAGGCGTCATCCTTGAAGAGATCGTTAGAGTGCACGTGCACTCTAACCTCCCTGGATCTATCCATGACGGAAGTTAGTCTGGCACCTCGTCCGCGTTGGCCAGGCGGAGTCCGAGGTAGAACATCAGCCGGGTCACGCGCGCGGTCTTTTCTAAGTCGATCTTGTCGGCTTCGTCGGACCGCTGGTGGTAGTCGGCGTGCAGGCCGCTGGTGAACAGTGCGCCGGGGATGCCGTAACGCACGAAGCTGTACTGGTCCGACCTCATGATCAGGTCCCGCTGGGGCCACGGATCTTCGATCACGCGCAGGCCAAGCTCCGGATGGTCCTCCTCCACCCCCTCGGCCATCTGCACCAAGTAGCTCGAGGAGCTGATGGCGGCGATGGCATCGGTCCAGTTTCGTCCAATCATGTCGAGATTGATGTTCGCCACAGTGCTCGCGAGCGGGATCGTCGGGTGGTCGGTGTACCAGAGCGAGCCGATGAGGCCGCCTTCCTCGCCACTGAATGTCATGAACATGAGAGAACGGCGGGGCTTCGGATCGAGGAGCGCGAAGGCCTCAGCGAGCTCGAGCACGGCTGCCGTGCCGGAGGCGTTGTCGTCTGCGCCGTTGAACACCGAGTCACCGTTGATCGGTGCGCCGATCCCCACATGGTCCATGTGGGCGGAGAACACGACGTACTGACCCCTCAGCGCCGGATCAGAGCCCTCGACCCAACCGATGACGTTCGGCGCATCGATCTCAGGCGCCGCGCCCACCGGGAAGCGTTGAACGTAGTCCTGCTCTCCTCCGGGGCGTAAGCCGAGGGCCAGAAACTGCTGGACGATGTAGCCAGAGGTCATTTCGAGGCCGGCGCTTGGTGTGGCGCGGCCCTGCATGGAGTCGTGAGCGATGAGCTCGACCCGGTCGCGGAGGTCCGCCGCTGTGATGCCGAGGACCGCTGCCCGAACGGCGGGCTCGCCTTCGGGACCGGTGAGGTCCGACCCGCACGCCACGAGTAACAACGTCCATCCTCCTACGGCGAGGGCGTGTGCGCTGTGTGCTATGCGGCGGTCGCCGAGGTTCGGCTTATTCACTCGCGTCGCGTCCGGTCCTTCGGTCGGAGGGCGGCCAATCGAGCGTGAAAACGGGCGGCTTTCGCTCCCATTATGAAACGTGTGGGCCCGTCCCACTGGGACGCGCGTGGAGCACGCGCGCCCGCACTGGACCAGGCACTCAGTCACTGGCCCTCGCCGCCCTCAGCTCGCCGAACGGTGGGAGCACTCGCCAAACAGGGAAGCCGCTCTCCTGCGCGGCACGCAGGTGAGCCGCATCCGTGCCCCACGCTCCTTGTCTCGTCCCCAGAGAGCCATACCGTTTGTAGGGGTATGATCAAGCGGCTATGGTAGGTGCGGACGAATAGCTGACCGAAACGCGATCCGAACGCCGCGTTCTGAACGCCAGTCCGGGAGTGCGAATGCTTGGCGAGCTCTTCAGGCGACGAGTGCCGCAGATCGTCGGCCTTTACATGGTCGGCTCCTGGGGCTTCGTGGAGGCCGTGGACTGGGCGGTGGAGCAGTATCTGCTCTCCCCCCACATCACGAACTTCGTCGTCGCGCTGTTATTGCTGCTGCTCCCCTCGGTTCTGGTCCTGGCCTGGCGGTACGGAGCGCCCGGTGACGACCGCTGGACGCGCACGGAGTCCATCGCCATCCCGCTCAACCTGGTCGTGGCCGCCGCGGTTCTCTACGTCGGCTTTCACGGAAAGTACCTGGGCGCTGCGACCACGAGGGTTCTCGTGGAGAATGAGGCAGGAGACCAGGTCGAGCGGGTCATCCCGAGGGACGAGTTTCGGCGAAGCGTCGCCTCGTTCTACTTCGAGAACGAGACCGGAGACACGACCCTCAATTGGCTGCGCTACGGCCTCCCACTGGCGACGCAACTTGATCTGCATCAAGACATGTTCATCCGAGTCGTATCGCCATGGGGCGACGACGGGCTGTTGCGGGCGCTGCAGGAAACAGGATTCGAAGACGGAGTTGGCGCGCCGCTGGCCCTGAAGCGGAAGCTGGCCGAGGACCGGCATGTCGACTTTCTGCTCACCGGCTCGCTCATCCGCGCCGATTCGGGCCTCGTCGTGGAGTCGGAACTCTACGATGCGCCACGCGGAAGGCTGGTCGCGCGGCACACGTTTAGCGGAAACGATCCGTTCGAGCTGGCCGACCAGATCTCCGATCAGCTGAAGCGCGACCTGGGACTACCGACCCTTCAGATCGAGGAAGCCCGGGACCTGCCGGCATCCGAGATCCTGACCCACTCAGTGAGCGCCTTCAGGCAGTACGCGCTCGGCTCAAAAGCCTTCTTTGGCTCCGACATCGATGCCGCTGAGCGTTGGCTGGCCGGCGCCGTCGAGGAGGATCCTACCTTCGCTTGGGCACAGGCGGATTTGGCATTCAGCTACTACCTCCTTAACCGGCCGGAGGAGGGTGCCGCCGCCATGCAGGCGGCCCAGCAGCACCTGTACAAGCTGCCGGAGCGCGCCCAGCTGCAGATTCGGACGATGGAGTATTTGCTGTTCCGGCAGAGGCCAGAGCAGGCATTCAAGACTGCCAAGTACTGGGTGGAGCTTTACCCGCAGGATATCAACGGCCGTGGACTGCTCGCCGAACTGCTCGGGGCTCGTGGTCAGTGGGAGGAGCAGATCGCGCAGCTCGAGGCGATCCTGTCCCTCGATCCGACCCGGTATGAGCAGTTGCAGCAGATCGGCCGCATCTACGAGGAGCATGCGCAGTACGAGGCGGCGTTGGGCTACTTTGAGCGCTACGCGGAGCTGTTTCCAGACGACGACCAATCCTTCGTGGCGATCGGCGATCTGCGCCGTCGCACGGGCGAGCACGAAAGCGCCCGATCGGCCTTCGAAAGAGCTCTGTTGGTCGAGCCTGGCGAGGTGTCGGTGATGCTGAGTCTGGGCCTATTAGACATCGACCTAGGCCAGTTCGAGACGGCGCGCGGGTGGGCGGATGAGGCGTTGGCGGCGAGCCGCGGGCCGGAAGACCGCTACCAGGTCTACGGGTTCGAGGAAACCCTGTACTACCGCCAGGGGCTGTTCGAGCGACTCGAGGAAACCTACCCGAAGCGCCTGGCCGCGGGGGCAGAGTTTATGATTCCGGCGAACCTTTCCTTGGCGCTCGCGGAATCGGAAGCGCTCCAGCACGCCCACGAGGTCGGCCGCGAGGCGTTTGCGTTCCGTCAGCTCGACAGCCTCCGATCTGGGCTCCCTTCACCCTGGGACGATCTATATGGGGTCCTTTACGTGAGTGCCGTCGCCGAGTCAGGTGATGTTGAGCGCGCCCGGGAAGAGTTGGATCGCGGAAAGGCGGGGATCGCGGCCGTTGGGTATGAGGCGTTGAAGAGTTATGCCGCATACGGAAGCGGCCTCATTGGCGAGCAGGAAGGGGGTTGCCACTCGGCGGTCGAGAGCTATCGGCAAGCTGTCTCGCTGTCCCCAGCCGAGCTCTCGTTCGCAGCTGCACTGGGCCGATGTCACCGAAAGTTGGGCGAGCTGGAAGCCGCAGAGGTGACTATTCAAGGCGTGCTCAATGTCGTTCCGGCCGATGCGAAGGTTCGCTACGAGCTGGCGCTGGTTTACGAGGATATGGGTCGAGCAGCTGATGCGATCGAGCAGCTCCGAGCGGCTGTGGACATCTGGAAGAGCGCCGACCCGGATTATCGGCCTGCCCAGCGTGCGCAGACGAAGCTGGCTGAGATACAAACGGGCGCCCCATCACATTGAGTGGTTCTCTCGTTCCCCCTTGACCGCCCCTTTTCTGGTCCCAGCAGTGCCAGCGACAGTGCCAACGCCCACGCGCGCTGACGCGCGCACGGAAAGGGGAGTAGCGCGGATTCCAGCGCCCATCCGCGCCAGCGCGCGCCCGTCGTCGGCTTTGGGGCATGGTGGCCGCCGGTTGGCTCCACTCGCTGCGCTCGGTCGCCGGTCAGGCGAATCCGGCCGCTCCGACTGATACGCCTTTATTCGGTGGTCGGATAGGGGCTTTGTCTTAGGTCAGTTCTACGCATCGCAGATGTCCCACAACCCGCATCGAGCAATGAGGTGACCAATGGAGACCGCGAGCCTGCAGACTCGACCGCTCGGCACCACCGATCTGGCGATCACGCCGGTGGGCTTCGGCGCCTGGGCCATCGGCGGGGGCGACTGGGCCTTCGGCTGGGGTCCCCAGGACGACCGGGCCTCCCTGGCCGCCATGCGTCACGCCCTGGAGTTGGGTATCAACTGGATCGACACGGCCGCCGTGTATGGGCTCGGCCACTCGGAGGAGGTCGTGGGACGGCTGCTCCGGGAGCTGCCGGACGGCGAGCGGCCCTATGTCTTCACCAAATGCGGCCTCGTGTGGGACGAGAAGAACCGCATGGAGGACCCGGAGCAGGTGCTCCGGCCCGACTCCATCCGACGGGAGGTGGAAGCCTCGCTCCGCCGGCTGGGCGTGGAGCGCATCGACCTCTATCAGTTCCACTGGCCCGACGAGACCGGCACCCCGGTGGAGGACTCGTGGGGAGAGATGGTGCGCCTCGTGGAGGAGGGGAAGGTGCGGGCCGCCGGAGTGTCCAACTTCGACGTGGAGCTCCTCGAGCGCTGCGAGGCCATCCGCCACGTCGACTCGCTGCAGCCGCCCTTCTCCCCGATCGCCCGTGAGGCCGCTGGCGCGGAGATCCCCTGGTGCGTAGAGCACGGCACCGGGGTCATCGGCTACAGCCCGCTTCAGTCGGGGTTGCTGACGGAGAAGTG
>JBDHIM010000005.1:0-39268 GCA_039587445.1 Gemmatimonadota bacterium | reverse complement strand
GAGACCGGGAGCCCTCTCTCCGTCCAGCTGCATGAAGAGCGAGCAGATCGTCGGGTTCACCACCACGGCCACGAACAGGGAGGCGCTGAGGGTGATGATCAGGGTCAGCGGCAGGTAGGCCATGAACTCGCCGATGATGCCCGGCCAGAAGTTCAGGGGCGCAAACGCCGCCAGGGTCGTCGCGGTCGCCGCGATGACCGGCATCGCGACCTCGGCCGTCGCGGACGTCGCGGCTGCCGGTCGAGCGTGGCCGTGCTCCATGAAGCGGTAGATGTTCTCCACCACGACGATCGCGTTGTCGACCAGCATCCCGAGCGCGAGGATCAGGCTGAACAGCACGACCATGTTCATCGTGAAGCCGATCAGCTGCATGATGCTGAAGGAGAGCAGCATCGAGAGCGGGATGGCGATCCCGACGAAGGACGCGTTCGCGACACCGAGGAAGAAGAGAAGAACGGCGACCACGAGAATGAGTCCCGAGACGATGTTGTTCTCGAGGTTCGAGACCATCTTCCGGATCTCCTCGGACTGATCGGAGGTGATCTTGACGACGGTCGTGGCGGGAAAACCGGCCTCGGAATCCTCGATCGCCTTCTTCACGGCGTCCGAGGTCTCGATGATGTTCTCGCCCGTGCGCTTGACAATGCCGAGCGTGACGACCGAATTCCCGTCCAGGCGGGCGAAGCTGTCCTGCTCCTTGAATCCGAACTCCACCTCGGCGATGTCGCGCACGTAGACGGGCCGGTCGCCCGGCGACCAGACGACGATGTCCTCGATCAGCCGGGTGTCCTCGAACTCGCCCGGCACGCGCACCAGATACTCGCGCTCGCCCACGTCGATCGTGCCGCCGGGGATGGTGAGGTTCTCCTCGCGGATTACCTCGATCACGTCGTCGAACGCCAGGCCGTAGAACTGGAGCTTGGCCAGGTCCACGTTGACCTGGACCTCCCTCTCCAGGCCACCCGAGAGGGTGACCTCGAGCACGGAGGAGATGAGCTCGATCCGGTCCTGCAGATCCTCCGCCACCTCCTTGAGGCGCCGCAGGCTGTACTCGCCCGAGACGTTGACCTGCATGATCGGGAACTCGGAGAGGTTGAACTCCAGGATCATCGGCTCGTCGGCCGCCGCCGGGATCTCCGGCTTGGCGATGTCCACCTTCTCCCGAACGAGCTGGAGCGCCTCCGTCATGTCCATCCCTGCCGTGAACTCGATCAGGATGCTCGAGTAGCCCTCGACCGAGGTCGACGTGATCTCCTGAACGTCCGCGATCTCGTTCAGCTCCTCCTCGAGCGGACGCGTGATGAGGGTCTCGATGTCCTCGGGGGCCACGCCTGAGTAGGAGGTGTTCACCGCGACGTACGGCACCGTGATCTCCGGCATCGACTCCTTGGGGATGCGGAGATAGGAGACCAGGCCGCCCAGGATGATGATGGCGGTGAGGACGAGCACGCTGGTCGGATGATCCACGGCGAGCGAGGTCAGCCAGAACTGCTTGTAGCGCTTCGACCCGGGCGCGTGCTTATGTGGCGCCTGGCTCCCGGCTCGCTCGGGCCCCGGCTGCACGCCGTTGCCGCCGGCGCCGTTTCCCTTCTCGGCGCCGGTGGGAGGCGTTCTCGGATCGGTCATCCTTCAGCCCGATCCGAGTTGCCGATGAGCCGCACCCGGTCGCCGGCATCCACCTGCTGCTGCCCGCGGATGATGACCCGGTCGCCGGACTCGATACCAGCCTCGACGACGACCGAGTTGGCCGCCGACGGCCCCAGCACGGCCTGCCGCGCTTCCGCCTCCAGCTCGCCCTCGATCTCGGTGACGACGAGGATCTGGTAGCCGTCCTCCACGCGGAGAAGCGCGTCCTGAGGAATCACCAGGACGTTCTCGAGCGCCTGCGTCGGGAGCTCGACGCCCGCCACCATTTGCGGCTTGATCAGGTTGTCCAGGTTGTCGAGTAGGATCTCGATCTCGAACGTGCGGCTCTTCGGATCCACCGCCGTTGCCACGAAGGAGATCTCACCCACGAAGACGCGGCCCGGATAGAGATCCAGGGCGACCTCGGCCATGCCGCCGGTCGTGACGTCGGCCGCATAACGCTCCGGCACGCCCCCCACGACCTTGACTCGGCTCGCGTCGATGATGCGGCCGACCTCGTCGCCCGGGCCCACCATCTCGCCAGCATCCACGTACCGGGCATCGAACACGCCGGAGACCGGCGCGCGCAGCGTCGTGTGGTCGAGCCGCGCTCGGAGCGCTCCCGCCCGCGCCTCGGCGGCCTCCGCCTGGGCTTCCGCGGCCACGAACTCGGCCTCCGTGCCGATCCCCTCATCGCGGAAGAGGCGCTGCCGGCGCTCGTAGGTGTCCCGGGCCGCTTTGGTGGCCGCTTCCGCCTCCGCCACCTGTGCCGCGAGCACCCGGTCATCGATCTTTGCCAGCGCCTGCCCCGCACGGACACGCTGACCCTTCTTCACGAAGAAGCGCTCGATGACGCCGCTTTCCTCGGCGCTCACCGTGATGTCATGGAGCGCCTCCACCGCACCGATCAGTCGAACCGTGGACGCGAAGCCGGAGGGCTGCACCTCGACCACTTCCACATTGACGGTCCGGCGGTACGCCTCGTCGGCGGGCGAATCCTGGGCAGGCTCCTCCGCCACGCCGGTGCCGCACGCCGCGGCGGCCAACCCGACGGCCCCGAGGGCGACGACCGCCGCCACCCACCGCAAAGGCATCTGCCCTCGACTCCGTTCGCTCTCTCTTCCGGCTCTTCCCGTCACTCGCTCTATAATCGACATGTCTCCCGTTTCCCTTCTATCGTCCCGACCCTTCACCCCACTCACCTTCTTACCGCTCATGCGTCCCGTTTACCGCCTCCGTTGGGGCTCGCCTTGTCGGTTCTGTTTGAGCCGGCCGCGCTGGAGCCGGCCGCAGTGCGACCAGCTTCCTTCGAGACGCCCGCGTGCTCCTGTCCGTCACGGGGCCTAAGGCCCTCGCGCAGGAACGCTCCGAACAGCTCGAACAGCTTCTCGGCCGTGAGGCCTTCGGTGCCCCACTCGTGATTATCCGCGCACGTGCATTCGCCGCCGTCCTTGCATCCGCACGAGCACTCGCAGGTCACGTCGCAAGCGAGCGACAGCGTCGCCAGACCATGCACCGAGCTCCACAGGTAAAGCGCCACGAGGTCCGGATCCGCCGCCCTGATCTCCCCTTCGGCGATCGCGTCGGCCACGGCCTCCCGCAGGATCCGGCGGCCGCCCTCTCCGGGCAGCTCCTCGATCTCCCTCGGATCCTCGGGCTGGATCGTGAACATGATCTTGAAGTACTGCTCGTTCTCGCGGGCGAACCGGAGGTACGCCGTGCCGAGCGCATGCAAGCGCTCGAACCCGCCGCTCGGAACGCTCTCCACCGCGCGCCACATATAGCTCTCGAAGCGCCTGAAGCCGCGGGCCACGACCCGGTCGACCAACGCCTGCTTGTTCTCGACGTAGTTGTACAGCGCCGTCGCGCTCAGTCCGACGCGAGCCCCCACGGCCCGCATCGAGAGCGCTTCGAGTCCCTCCTCCGCCAGTACATCTCTGGCGGCGTCCAGGATCGCGGCCTCGGTGTCGGCGGCGCGCTGTGGATCTGCGACTTTCGGCATCAAGCCCTCATCTCGTCTGCTTGGAATCCGACGGTATCCTCCACCGGCTCCATAACCATGACTACGGCATCGGGGAGCGCTGGGTTTCCTTACTTCCCGCCCGTATTAACATCGTTAAGTTAACGCTGTTAAGTTAACACTGTCAAGATGGGACAAAGGGACGGTTCGGATGGCGAAGTTGAACGGCCCTCAGGAGGCCTTGAGAGCGGGCGCGGCTCGGCCGAGCCTTTCGTTCGCTTCGGGGGTGGAGAGCGCCTCGTTCATGGCACGATGGCCTTCGTTCACGAGGTAGTCGTTGAACTCGAAATCAAAGGCCGGGATGTGGCCGGCGGCCGGACGCACGATCGTGAGCGGGGGCCCGGTCCACCGTTCCAGTACCGCGCGCCGGCGGGCGCCCGAGACGATGCCGAACACGCGCTCGTTGATGGCTAGCATGCCCTCGTCGACCAGGTCCGCCGGATCGTCTCCTACCCCCTCCGTCGTGGCGTCCACGGCCAGGATCCAGGTGGCGCGAAGCGCCGCGGCACGCCGGAGGGCGAAGGTGTCCAGGATGCCGCCGTCGATATAGAAGGATCCACCGATCTCGACCGGCGCATAGAAGGTGGGCACCGCGGAGGAGGCCCAGACGACGTCGAGGAGATCGGCCGTTGGGTCCACCTCCTCCTCGCCTACGGGTGTCCCGAACCACTTCATCTCGCCGGTCCCGAGGTTCACGGCGTTGACCTGGAGCGGGATCGTGAGTTCCTGAAACGTCCTCACCGGGATCAGCCGCTCCATGTACTCGCGCAGCACTTCGCCGCGGAAGAGCGCTGGGCGGCGAACGCCGTTGAGGAGAAGCACCCGGCGGTCGAGTGCCGCGATCTCCTTCCGGACGACGGACCGGGCGGCCCGCTCCACGAACGTCCAGTCCGCACCGGCCGCCGCTGCCGCCCCCACTAGGGCGCCGATGCTCGTCCCGACGATCACGTCGGGACGCAGGCCGCGTTCAAGCAGGGCCCGCCAGGCTCCCACGTGCACGAGACCGCGGAGTCCGCCCCCGCTGAGGACGAGGACAATGCGCGCTGCTTCCGCAGCGGCCTCGGGGCGGGCGGAGGGCTTCAGGAGGCGTTGGGCCGCGTTCACGCCAACCTCACGTAGCCGAGAGAAGAAGCTATCGCTCACCGGTCACTCATTTCCGATCACCGTTCCCGACCCTGCTCGCGCTCGTACACGATCTCGCCCCCCACCATGGTCATGAGGACCTGGATGTCTTTGAGCTCTTCCGGGGGCACCTGGAAGGGGTCGCGGTCGAGCACGACGAGGTCCGCCAGTTTGCCGGGCTCCAGCGTCCCTTTAATGGTTTCCTCTCCGGCTGCCCAGGCGTTGTTCACCGTGTATGCTCGCAACGCGGTCTCCACATCCACTCGCTCTTCCGGGTACCAGCCTCCATCGGGTGTACCCTCCAGCGTTTGTCTCGTTACCGCGGCGTAGATGCCGAGGATCGGACTCGCCGGATACCAGGAAGCGTTCGTTCCGGGCCAGTCGCTCCCGAAGGAGAGAAGCACGCCGGCATCCTGCAATGTTCTGAACGCGTAGGCCCAGCGGGAGCGTTCCCCGATGCGCTCCGCCATCCACCGCATGTCGTCGATCGCATGATACGGCTGGACCTCGGCGATCACCCCGAGATCGGCCATGCGCCGGGCAACCTCGGGGCCGCCCAGAACCTGCGTGTGGATGACGCGGAAGCGACGCTCTTTCGGCCCGTTCACCTGGATCGCCCGGTCGTAGAGGTCGAGCAGCGTGTCGATCGCCTGATCGCCGATCGCGTGGACCTGAGGCCAATGTCCGGCCGAGTCAGCCGCGATGATCAGCCGCTCCATGTTGCCGGGCGGGTTCATCATCATCCGCCAGCGGCCGCGCTCACCCGACGTCAGATAGGGCTCGTAGAAGCGAGCGCTGGAGTTGCCCATGATCCCATCCACAAACCCCTTGAGCCCCCCCACTCGGATCCACTCGTCCCCGAAGCCGTGCCGGATTCCGACGCCGCTCAGCTCCTCCCAGCGGTCCAGCGTCGGGCGCGCGTAGACACGAACCGTGAGCTCACCTCGGCGCCTCAGCTCCTGGTAGACCTTCAGCTGCGCCGGACCGGTGATGTCGTGAATCGTCGTGACACCCTGCTCCCGGAGCCGAGCCAGGGCCGCACGAGCCTCGGCCAGCCGCTGATCCATGGTCTTGGGCAGCATCGCCTCTCTGACGCGATCGGCAGCCTGGGGAGTGAGGCGACCGGTCGAGACGTCGTCCTCGCACTCCACGCCGGCCCAATCGCACCCCGCACCGGCCAGCTCGAGGGCATGCCCGTTGGCCAGGTAGACCGAGCGATCCCACTTGGAGAGGAGCGCGGGATTCAAAGCGGTGATGGAGTCGATAAGGGTGCGGTCGGGCTGGAAGGGTGCGGGCCCGGCTACGCCTGCCGCCTTGGCACCGCCAGCTTCCGCGGCACCTCCCGCTTCTCCGGCGTCGCCAGCTGATCCCCGAGCCCAGGCTTCGTAGGCACCCCAGTCTCCGCCAACCAGCCACCCGCCTTCTGGCAGACGATCGCGCGCCTCGCGGACGCGCCGAATCAAGCCTTCGGCATCCGCGACGTCCAGCAGGTTGACGCCGAGAAGGAGCTCCGCGGCGTCGTTGAAGTGCGTGTGGTTGTCGATGAAGCCGGGAACGAGGAAAGCTCCCACCAGGTCGACAACGTGCGTATCCGGGCCCCGGTGGGCGGCCATTTCGTCGGCCCCGCCGATGGCGAGGATCCTTCCTCCGCTCACGGCGACAGCTCTGGCCCATGGCCGATCAACAGCGCCGGTCCAGATCCGGTCTCCGGTGAGAATCAAGTCGGCGCCGCGATCGACCTGCCCCACCGCCGGGCCTCCGAAACACGCCGTACACGCGGTAAGGATCGCGAGTCGGATCGCGCCCTTAATCATGCGCCCTCCTGCTCTGGTTTGGCGTCAGCCGAGGGATCTGGTGCGCTCTGGTCACCATACCCACCACCTCCCGGGGTCCGCACGCTCAGCACGTCTCCCGACTCCAGGTCGAAGCAGGCCTTGCCCGGAAGCGTCCTCTCCGCCTCACTTCGAATCAGCACGTTGTGTCCGGGTTGCCCGCTCGCCCCACCGTCCAGGCCGTACGGCCCCAGCCGACGGCGATCCGAGAGGACGCAGGCCCGCGCGGGCGCCAGTACCTGGAGATCACGCCGCACCCCGTCACCACCACAGTGCTGCCCTTCGCCACCCGAGCCTCGCCGCTTCTCGTAACGCAGCACACGAAGCGGATAGGCGTACTCCAGCGCTTCTGCCGGCGTGTTGAGGGTGTTGGTCATGTGCGTGTGGGTGGCACTTGTACCATCTGAACGGGGACTCGCGCCCGCTCCTCCAGCGATCGTCTCGTAGTAGGCATACGGCCGGTTTCGGGCCGCGTCCCACCCTCCGACGGTCACGTTGTTCATCGTACCTTGACTCGCCGCCGGCACCCGTTCGGGCAGCGCCTGAGCGAGCGCCCCGAGGAGCACATCCGTAATCCGCTGCGACGTCTCGACATTACCGGCGGCCACAGCGGCCGGGGGACGCGGGTTCACGACCGTGCCTTCGGGTGCCGTGATGTGAATCGGCCTCAGGATCCCTCCGTTCGAGGGTACCTCCTCTCCGATCAGCGCCCGGAACACGTAGTAGGTAGCCGAGACGGCCACCGCGTAGGGCGCGTTCACGCTGCTGGGCCGCTGCGGGCTCGTCCCCGTGAAATCCACCTCCGCCTCGTCCCCCCGGATGGTCACCGCCGCGACGATCGGGACGTGCTCCTCGCTCACACCGTCATCGTCCAGGGCATCCTCAAAGCGGTACCGACCATCCGGCAGGGAGGCCAGGAAGAGGCGGGCCACCCTCTCCGAGTAATCCGCCAGCTCGCGCATGTAGCGCAGAATCTCCGCAGGGCCGTACCGGGCGCACAGCTCCGTCAAGCGGAGCTCGCCTCGGCGGATCGACGCGAGCTGTGCCCTAAGGTCCCCTTCCCTTTCTTCCGGCGTCCTGACGCTCTCGAGAACGAAATCCAGCAGCTTTGTCTGGATCTCGCCACGACGCACGAGGTGCTGCGGCGCGATCACGACCCCCTCCTCGGAGAGCTCGGAGGCGAGCCCCATCGATCCGGGCGTCTTGCCTCCGACGTCGGCATGGTGAGCCCGGTTGGCCACGAAGCCAAGCAGGCTCCCGTGGGTGCCACGGCGTGCACCCGGAGCCTGGCTCGCGCTCGCATCCTGGCCCGCGCCCGTGAACACCGGCGAGACGAGGGTGATGTCCGGTAGATGCGACCCGCCCCGATACGGGTCATTCAGGATCGCTACATCGCCGGGGCCCATCTTCAGCTCCTCGACGCAGCTCGCGACCGAGAGCGGCATGGCGCCGAGGTGAACCGGAATGTGGGCCGCCAGAGCCGCCATCTCGGCGCCGGGATCGAACAGGGCGCAGGAGTAGTCGCGCCTCTCCTTGATGTTGGGCGAGAAGGCGGAGCGACGAAGCACCGCGCCCATCTCCTCGGCCACTGAGGCCAGGAGATGGCGGCAGACCTCGAGACGCACCGGATCCACGGCATCGGCGACGGGACTCGGCGCACTCATGGCGCAACTCCCTCATCGGCAGTCCGGCCCACCTCGATGAGGAGGTTGCCGTAATCGTCGACGGCCGCTCGCTGCGCGGGGCCAAGCCAAACGGTCGTGTCCTCCGAGACCACGACCGCGGGCCCAGCGAACCGGTGGCCGGGTCGGAGGCTTTCGTGCTCGAAAACCGGGGTCTCGCGCACCTCTAGACCGCCGGGCTCGCCGTCCGGCAACGCCGGCGCCAGGCCTACGACCACCGACCGCCGCTCCAGCTCCTGTGGGCTGGCTTCCTCGGCAAGGTCCGTCATTGGACGAAGGTCCGGGACATCCACCCGCCCACTGGCGCGGAGGCGAAGGTTCACGATCTCGACGGGCGCGGTCGGATTCGAGTGCCCATAGAGGCGATCGTGCTCGGCATGGAAGAGAGCGAGGAAGTCCTCCGCCAGCGGCACGGCAATCTCGAACGCCTGGCCCTCGTAACGCAGATCCAGTCCCGACCGCAGCTGGACCCGGTCTTCGGTCACACCTTCGGCAGCGATCTCCTTCTGTCCGCGCGCCTCGAGCTCACGCGCCGCCGCGGCCAATTCTGCAAAAGGCGTGTCGCCCCGACGCATGATCGTGTGCACATAGTCCTTCACGACGTCGGCCGTGAGCATGCCGAAAGCGGAAAGTACGGAGGCGGAGGGCGGCACCAGCACCCGGGCGATCCCGAGGGCACGAGCCAGTTCGCAGGCGTGAAGCCCTCCAGCGCCGCCGAACGAGACGAGCGAGAAGTCACGCGGGTCGTGCCCGCGCTCTACCGAGATCGCCCGGAGCGCCCGCTCCATGCGGGCGTTCGCGACCCGGACCACGCCGAGCGCCGCTCGACGGGCCACCTCCCCTGAATGGCGGCTCGTCACGCCCAGTCCGGCCGCTTCCCCGAGACGAGCCAGCGCGCCGCGGGCCGCCTCCGCGTCGAGCGGGTACGTGCCCCCGAGGAACCGGCCAGGAGGGAGCCTGCCAAGCACGACGTTGGCGTCGGTCACCGTCGGTTGACGACCGCCTCGGCCGTAGCATGCCGGGCCGGGATCGGCCCCAGAGCTTTCGGGCCCCACCCGCAACGCTCCGCCGGCGTCCACGCGAGCGATGGAGCCACCGCCCGAACCCACCGTGTGGATGTCCACGATCGGAACCCGGACGGGGAGCCCCGCCACCATCCCCTCGGAGGTCGCCGGAATCCCGCCGTCCAGCAGGGCCACGTCCGTGGACGTTCCGCCCATGTCAAAGCCGATCACCCGATCCGTTCCTGCGTGCCTGGCGACGTGAAGCGCGCCGACCACGCCAGCGGCGGGCCCCGATAGGATGGAGCGGACGGCCTCTCGCCGAGCGACTTCGACCCCGGCGCTCCCTCCGTTCGAGAGCATGACTCGGAGCTTATCGGTGGGGAGCCGCTCCTCGAGTCGGGCCAAATACCGATCGAGAATCGGAGCCACATAGGCGTTCATGGCCGTCGTGCTCGCCCGCTCGTACTCGCGGAACTCCGGCAATACCTCGGTCGACAGCGAAACGTGCAGGCCGTTCTCGCGGAGCGCTTCGCCGACCTTCTGCTCGTGCTCGGGGTGGACGAAGGAGAAGAGAAAGCAGACGGCCACGGACTCGACATCGAGGCCCCGTAGTCTCTCCACCAGCGGAGTGATGGCCGCTTCGTCCAACGGCTCCAGCACCTCGCCATCGTGGGCGATCCGCTCGACCAGCTCGAAGGATAGCTCATCGGGGACGAGCGGCGGCGGCCTGCACGACTCGAAATCGAACAGGTCCGGCCGGTCCTGGCGTGCGATGGCGAGCAGGTCGCGAAAGCCGGCCGTGGCCAGGAACGCTGTGCGAGCGCCCTTCCGCTCCAAGACCGCGTTCGTGGCAACGGTCGAGCCATGCACGATCTCGGCAGGGATCGTGCCCGCGGCCCCGAGATCATCAAGAAAGAGATCCAGACCCTCGAGCACCGCCCGTGAGGGGTCGTCGGGCGTAGAGAAGATCTTGCGGCGACGAAGCCTGCCGGCCCCATCGATCGCGGCGAGGTCCGTGAACGTCCCTCCGACGTCGATCCCGATGCGCAGCGGCTCGGCCGGCCTCACAAGCGTGTTCACCCTCCGCGGCTTTGACTCGTTTCACCCACGGCACAGATAATACTCGCTCGCTCCGAACGCCCACAGCACCAGCATGCAGGTCGACCGGAGCGTCGCTGCTGCCCGATCATGAGCTCACCGACAGGAAGACGGCGAAGATGGCGAAGATGACGATGCGGACGCCCGAGGACTTCGGCTTCCTGCCTGTCGTGTATTCGCACGGCTGGTATCAGTGCCCGCCGTTCTATTGGGATGCGGAACGGAAGACGCTGACCCGCGTGGCAAGCGACGCCAGCGGCCAGCCGATGATCCTCCGCATTCGGGAGCCACGGCGGGGCGCGCTCGAGATCCAAGCCGACGTCGCAGGCAAGCTCTCCGAGGCGGATCGGCGGCACCTGCGGTCCGACGTTCGGCAGATACTCCAGCTGGACCGGGAGATCGTTGGGTTCCACGACCTCTGCCGCCGACACGAGCACCTGGCAGCGATTCCGGAGCTCGGAGCCGGGCGCTTTCTGCGCTGCCCTTCGGTGTGGGAGGAGCTCGTCAAGTCGATCTGCGGCACCAACGTCCAGTGGTCGCAGGCGGTCAGGATGATCTCGCTGGTGACCGAGCTCGGAGAGCCCGTGGAAGGCTACCACGCCTGGCCGACCCCGGAACGCATCGTCGAGACGGGAGAACGCGAGATCCGGGAGCGGTGCCGTCTCGGGTACCGGGCCCCCTACATCGTCGAGCTGGCCGCCTCCCTCATGGACGAAAGCCTGGACCTCGGTCCGATCGAGCGCGGGGAGCTGGAAGGACCTGAGCTCAGGAAGGCCCTTCTTACCATCAAGGGAGTCGGTCCGGCGACCGCGGACTATCTCATGATCCTCAACGGCGTCGCGGACCGGCTGTCGATCGACAGCGCCGTGTACGCATTCGTGAAGGATCGGCACTTCGGAGGCCGCCGACCCTCCGCGGCCGAGATCCAGCAGCTCTACGAGCCGTACGGGGAGTGGCGGGCGCTCGCCTACTGGTTCGAGGCCATGCAGGAGTGGTGGTGGGGCCCGGCCGGTTTCGATTTCGTACCGGACCCCGGTCGAGAATGACGCTCCACGTCCGCTTCGCTCTCAGGCGGCTCGGACTTTAGCCTAGGGCGTGCTGTAGACGACCCCGCTGGGCCGGAGGACGAGCCTTAGCCGGCGGTTCTTCGCGCGACCCTCGGGCGTGCTGTTGGACGCCACCGGATCGTTGGCGGCCCGGCCGGCGGCCCAAAAGCGATCATCCGACAATCCCTCGCCGACCAAGAACCTCACCGCCAGCGCAGCCCGGGCGGCCGAAAGCTCCCAGTTCGTCGGGTAGCGCTGGGCCAGGGTGCCGATCGGATTCTGGCTGTCGGTGTAGCCGGTCACGAACACGAGGTAGTCGTTCCCCTTCAGGTAGTTCACCAGCTTCATGCCGAACTCGCGCTCGTCCTTCTTCACCGTGAGGGAGCCGGACTCGAACAGGAGGTCGGCGGGCAGCTCGATCTCGATCCCGTCCCGGAGGAGCTGCATGTCCAACGAGGCGGCCTCCATCTCGGTCGCGAAGAGATTCTGGAGGCTGTCGTATTCGGCCTGCAGCTGCACGTTGGCAGTCTGCAGGGAGTCGCCGCGGACGACGGCTGCGTTGTACTCGCTCTTCGAGGCGCAGGCGCTCAGGTTCGTGAGCGCCAGCACCACCACGATCACGTAGGGTACCGCTCGGGTCAAAGCGCGCATCAGGTCGGATCCTTTCATTGGGATGCAGGGGACGCCGCACCTTAGCCGGACCGCCCCGTGACCTGCAAGACGAGGCTCGCGCTGCTTTTCACATGGAGACGAGTGGGTCGTTATACAACCAACGACGTTAGGCCAGCAGCGTACCACCAACGATATTCCAAGCGGAGTTGGAAAGAGGGGTGGGAGATGGGAAGGGAGTCGCGGATCGCAGGCGGTGATGGAGCCGTGAAGGTAGCGAAGCAGGCAGGAGCGCCCCGCCGAACGACGCTCGTCGCGGCGTTCGCGGCCGTCTACGTGATCTGGGGCTCGACCTATCTCGCCATCCGTTTTGCGATCGAGACGCTTCCCCCGTTCCTCATGGCGGGCGTCCGGTTCGTGATCGCCGGCGGCATCCTTTACGCGGTCGCCCGCGCTCTTGGAGCCGGCCGGCCCGAGCGGGTGCACTGGCGGTCCGCCGCGATCATCGGCGGGCTCCTCCTCCTGGGCGGCAATGGGGGCGTGGTCTGGGCCGAGCAGACCGTGCCCTCCGGACTCACGGCACTCATCGTGGCAATCGTGCCGCTCTGGATGGTGCTGCTCGATTGGCTGCGAGGGACCGGCTCTCGACCCGGGCTCGGGGTCGCGGTGGGCCTTCTCCTCGGCTTCGTGGGCGTTGGGGTCCTGGTCGGTCCGGGGGGGCTCGGAGGTGGTGAGAGGATCGATCCCATCGGCGCCGGAGTCGTCGTCCTCGCCTCCCTGCTGTGGGCGATCGGCTCGCTCTACTCCCGGAGAGCCGAGCTTCCGGCCTCTCAGGCCCTCGCCACCGGCATGGAGATGTTCGCCGGAGGGGTTCTCCTTCTCGCCCTCGCCACCGCCACCGGCGAGCTGGGCCGATTCGATCCGTCCGCCGTCTCCGCCAGATCGCTGTGGGCGCTCGGTTACCTGATCGTGTTCGGGGCGATCGTCGCCTTCAGTGCCTATGTATGGCTGCTGCAGAAGACGACGCCGGCTCGCGCCGCGACCTACGCGTACGTGAACCCGGTGGTGGCCGTGGTCCTGGGATGGGCGCTGGCCAGCGAGCCCCTGAGTCCCCGCATCCTCCTGGCCGGCGCGATGATCGTCGCTGCCGTGGTCCTCATCGTTGGTAGACCGGTCCGGCGGAGGGCGGCTACGCCGGCCGCCTCTTCCGCTGCCGCGACTTCTCCTGCCGCCCCGGCCCTACAGGACGCGAACTAGAGTCCTCACGGCGAGGCCGAGAGTCACGAGCAGGACGACGATCCCGGCGATGTTCATCCAGCGTCCGTTCGCCCACCGTCCCATCCGTTCCCGGTCGTTGACCACGACCAGCAGGAAGAGGGCGACAGCCGGTAGGAGCAGCCCGTTCGCCACCTGGGCGAACAGGATGAGCGGAACCGGACGGAAGCCCGCCGCGGCGAAGGCCGCACCGATTCCCAGCACGCCGATCCAGATCGCGCGCGGACGCCGCCTACGAATCGACGGTTCCCAGCCCAGCGTCCCGGCGGCCGCGTAGGCCGCAGCCAACGGCGCGGTGACGGCGGAAGAGAGGCCGGCTGCGAGCAGGCCGGCCCCGAAGAAGGCGCGCGCCCAACCTCCAAGCAGAGGCTCTAGCTGGACGGCCATGTCGGCAGCGTTACCGATCGACGCTCCCCGGGCGCCGCCGGCAGCCGTGACCACGATCGCCATGCTGACGATCCCTCCGAGAAGGATCGAGAACGCGGCATCCCGGCGAGCCGCCGGCAACTCCTCCGGACCCGACCATCGCTTGCCGGCCGCCGTGGCGTGGAGAAACAGGTTGTAGGGCACGACCGTGGTCCCGATCAGCGCGACGACGAGGAGGAGGCCCCGGCCGCTCGGGAGACGAGGTACGAGTAGTCCACCCAGCAGCTCGCCCGGCGGCGGCGACAGCATCACCGCCGTCGAGAGGAATGTGACCGCCATCACCGCCACGAGCACCACCAGTACGCGCTCGACCACGCGGTACCGGCCGGTCCAGAGAAGGCCGAACGCCGCCGCCGCCAGAACGAGCGCGGCCCCGCGACCAGGCAGGCCGAAGAGCGCCTCCGCACCCAGCGCACCCCCGGCCAGGTTGCCCGCCTCGAACGCCGCGTTCCCCACGGCGATCGCCGACACGACCAGCCCTACCGCAAGGAATCGGGACAGCGGCCTGATGAAGCGCTCGCGAATCGCCTCGCCCAGTCCGGCTCCCGTCACCAGCCCGAGCCGGGCCGCCATCTCCTGAAGAACAAGAGTGGCCAGCACGGAGAAGAGGAGCGCCCACAGCAGCGTCACGCCGTGCTCGGCCCCGGCCAGAGTCGCCGTCGTCACCGTACCGGGCCCGATGAAGGCGGCCGCGATCACCGCTCCGGGCCCGATGTTGCTCCAGAACCGCAAGAGCCTCATGGCACGACCTTCCCCTCCGTCGCTCTCTCCTTCACATTCACGCCCCCAACCGACGGCTACTATTACGGCTACTATATAGGAGGCGAGTGGGAGGTTGAGCGAGGCGACGGGTTCGACGGGACCAAAACCGACCGCCGCGGCCGAGGCGCTGCTGGCGGACTTTCCCGTGGTCGTGCATCTGCCCCTCCACTGGGGGGAGATGGACGCGTTCGGCCACCTCAACAACGTCGTCTACTTCCGCTATTTCGAGACGGCTCGCATCCACTACTTCGAGCGCTGCGGCTTCATGGCCACCTACGAAGAGGATCGGGTCGGAGCGATCCTGCACTCGACCAGCTGCCGCTTTCGCAGGCCCCTGCACTTCCCGGACACCGTGCTGGCGGGAGCTCGCGTCACCGAGCTGGGTGAGGATCGCTTCACCATGGGCTATCGGGTGGTGTCCGTGGCAGAAGAGGCGGTCGCGGCCGAGGGCACCGGGCTCATCGTCTCCTTCGACTACCGGGCGCGCGCGAAGGCACCGGTCCCCGATGTCGTGCGCCGAAGCATCATGAGGATGCAGAAGGAGTTAGGTAGTTAGCCGGTAGAACACCGCTTGGGGGCAATCGGCCGCCTGGGCGCCATCCGCCCGGATGTGGCCGAGGGGTCCGGGGTGCTGTGATAGCGCGGATGCGGGCTGCTATCCCAGGAGCGCCCGCGTGAAGTAGGCGATCCCGAAGCCCAGGTAATTCCCCACCGCGTATCCCAGCAGCCCGACCGCCATGCCCGGGAGGATCAACGCCGGCCACCGGCGCGCGATCGCCATCGCCATCGCGGTCGTGGGACCGCCGATCGCTGCCTGCGAAGCGACCGACAGCGTGCCCGGGCTCAGGCGCGCCAGCTTTCCGACACCGTACAGGACCAGCCCGTGCACGCCCACGACGATCGCCATCAGGTAGAGGACCTGTGGACCGACGCTCGCAATCTCGGAGACGCGCGAGCTGATTCCCATGAGAGTGAAGAAGAGGTGAAGCGCCACGGTGCCCAGAAGCATGGCTCCGGAGAGCCGGCGTACAGCCGGGATCTGGCCGACCGCAAGCGCCAGCGTCGTGAGCCAGAGCACGCTCGGCACGGCGGGGACCGCGGCGGAGAGCCGACCCGCCGTCCAGATCAGCGTAAAGCCGAGGGCGAAGAGCGCGGCCAGATCCAGCGCCCGAAGTCCAGGCGTTTCGTGAATCGACGGCAGCGACGAAGCCGTCCGTCCGGGCACGTCGTCGATTCCCTCCCCGCCCTTCGATAGCCAGAGCGGAAGCATCAGCGTCGCGCCGAACCAGATCGCGGTCACGATGTTGTCGGCCGCGGTGGCCGCCGCGAAGAGGGAGGGCGGCAAGCCCAGCTCACGTCCAACCGCCACGAAGTTGAGGCTCCCGCCCGAGTACGTGCCGGTCGTCACGCCGGCCAGCTTCCAGGCCTCGTCGCCGAAGGCGCCGGCCAGTACCGTGGCGCCTACCAGAGCTCCGATCGCAGTGCCCGCCACCCCGATCAGGAAGGCGACAAGCATCGTCGGCCCCGCCTCGCGGAGGTCGTCGAGACGTACCGAGATCAGGAGCCACGCGATCGCGAGCGAAGTGACGGGACCGAAGATCCCCTCGTAGACGGGCGACCCGACGGGAACGAGGCCGAGGTTGGAGAGGGCGGCGCCGAGGAGGATGGCGATGAGGGCCGCCCCCACGTTGCGTGCCCAGCGGTGGCGGCCCTCCAGCCAGAAGGCGAGTGCTGTAGCGGCGGCGATGACGGCGATCAGGGCGACCGGATCGGCGATCACGCTCCCGGCTCACACGCCGGGCAGGCGGTCCGGTCGCTCAGCGGGCCCCGCCGCTCAAGAGGCCCTATCCCTCCATGTTCTCGACAATCGCCCGTCCGAATTCGCTCGTCTTCACGAGGGTCGCGCCCTCCATGAGCCGCTCCAGGTCATAGGTGACGCGCTTCTGGCCCATCGTCTTCTCTAGCCCCTGGATCACGAGATCAGCCGCCTCGTTCCAGCCGAGGTAGCGGAACATCATCTCGCCCGAGAGGATGAGCGAGCTCGGGTTGACCTTGTCCTGGCCGGAGTACTTGGGAGCGGTCCCGTGCGTCGCTTCGAACAGGGCGTGGCCGGTCTCGTAGTTGATGTTCGCTCCAGGCGCGATGCCGATCCCACCGACCTGCGCGGCCATGGCGTCGGAGATGTAGTCGCCGTTCAGGTTCATCGTGGCGATGACGTCGTACTCGGCCGGTCGAGTGAGGATCTGCTGCAGGAAGGCGTCGGCGATCACGTCCTTGATCACGATCCCGTTCGGCAGCTTCATCCACGGACCGCCATCCCATGGCTCGGCCCCGAACTCGTCGCGGGCGACCTCGTACCCCCAGTCGCGGAAGGCGCCCTCGGTGAACTTCATGATGTTGCCCTTGTGCACGAAGGTCACGGTGGCGAACCCGCGGTCGAGGGCGTGCTGGATCGCGGCCCGAATGAGACGCTTGGATCCCTCCTCGGAGATCGGCTTGATCCCGATGGCGCTGGTCTCCGGGAAACGGATCGAGGTGGCGCCCATCTCATCCTGAAGAAACTCGATCAGCCGGTGGGCCTCCTCCGTCTTCGCCCGGTACTCGATCCCCGCGTAGATGTCCTCGGTGTTCTCCCGGAAGACGATCATGTCCATCTTCTCGGGCGTCTTGACCGGTGACGGCACGCCCTGGAAGTACCGGACCGGCCGTACGCAGGCGAAGAGGTCGAGCCGCTGGCGCAGGGTCACGTTGAGGGAGCGGAAGCCGCCGCCCACCGGGGTCGTGAGAGGTCCCTTGATGGCCACCAGGTGGTGATCGATCGCCGTCAGCGTGTCGTCGGGCAGCCAGCTGCCGGTGGTGTTGTTGGCCTTCTCGCCCGCCAGCACCTCGAACCACACGACCCCGCGATCGTCGCCGTAGGCGTGACGGACGGCGCCGTCGAACACGTGCTGGGCGGCGCTCCAGATGTCCGGCCCGATCCCATCGCCCTCGATGAAGGGGATGACCGGTTGGTTGGGGACGCGCAGCACTCCATCTTCCAGCGTGATCGGCTCGCCCTCTGAGGGCGGGGTCAGAAACTCGTATTCGGGAAGCATGGTCGTTTCGGCCATCGTATATCGCTCTCGTTTCTCGTTGTCCGGCCTCATGGCCGGAGGGTCAGATTAGCGTGGTGCACGCCGGTTTACAATCGACCGGGGCCGCCGTGAGCGGGCGAGCGCCGGGATGAGATCCGACACCGAGCTTCCGGGGGAGGTGGCCGCCCTCATTCTCGAGGCCTTCGCTCGCTACCACCGCCACTTCAGGGCCGTCTCAAGCCGAGCCAAGGGACGCTTCGAGAGCCGTGATTGGCGCGGGATGCAGCGCGACTCCTCGCGCCGCCTGATGCTCTACAACATGCACTCGGCGCGCGCGGTCGAGGGAAGCCGAGCCCGACTCGGTGAGAGGGCCCTCGACACGGAGCTCTGGGCCAGGATCCGGGAGGAGTACCGAATCCTGTCGGCCGATCGCCGGGACGCGGAGATCGCGCGCACCTTCTTCAACTCGGTTACCCGACGGACCTTCACGACGGTCGGCGTCCGGCCGGAGATCGAGTTTCTGGGTCCCGAGATGGACGAGCGCGGCGCCACTCCGGTGGAGGGCCTCTCTCTCCACACCTTCCAGACCCTGGACATCCCGCCGGCTCTCGTGGAAAGAGTCCTTCGAGATGTGGGCTTCAAGGCGTCCTTCGCAGACCTCGAGCGAGACGCCGAGCTCGTCTCGGCCGCTGCACGAAGCCGGCTCATGCCGAGCGCGGACGATGGTGGGGAGCCCGGCGACTTCATTCCACGGCTGGAGGTGATTCCGGAGCCGTTCTTCCGGAACAAGGGCGCGTACCTGGTCGGCCGCTGGAGGGTCGGAAAGGAGATCCGGCCCTTCGTGCTGGCCTTCGGCCACCGGGAAGCGGGGATCACCGTCGACGCGCTTCTCACGGCCTCGAACGACGTGAGCGGCGTCTTCGGCTTCTCCCGCTCCTACTTCCACGCGGAGATCGGCTGGCCACGCGGTGCGGTCGAGTTCATCGGCTCCATCGTGCCGCACAAGCGACGCGACGAGCTCTACACCTCGATCGGCTACAATCGCCACGGGAAGACGGAGCTCTACCGCACGCTCAGCGAGCACCTCAAGCGTCCCGGCGCCCGGTTCGAGCCGGCGGAGGGGGCCAAGGGGATGGTCATGATCGTCTTCACCCTCCCATCCCTCAACGTCGTTTTCAAGGTGATCCGCGACCGCATCTCGGCCCCCAAGCGCACGACGCGCCGGGCCGTGCGGGAGCGCTACCGGCTGGTCTTTCTCCGAGACCGAGTGGGACGATTGGTCGACGCCCAGGAGTTCGAGGGGCTGGAGTTCCCCGTCAGCAGGTTCTCGGAAAACGTCCTACGCGAGCTCGAGGGCGAGGCCGGGCGAACGACCCGCACGGCCAGCGGCTCGGTGGCCATCGACCATCTGTACACGGAGCGGCTGATGACGCCGCTGGATGTCTACCTGCGGCGAGCCGACCCCGAATCCGCTCGGCGAATCGTGCTGGACTACGGGCAGGCGATCAAGGACCTGGCCGCGGCCAACGTCTTCCCGGGGGACTTCCTGCTCAAAAACTTCGGCGTGACCCGGCACGGCCGCGTGATCTTCTACGATTACGACGAGCTCTGCCTCGTGACCGACTGCCATTTTCGGAAGATTCCGGAAGCCGCCCATTTGGACGACGAGCTGGCGGCCCAGGGCTGGTTCGGTGTGGGTGAGGCCGACGTCTTCCCGGAGGAGTTCCCCCGCTTTCTGGGTCTCGGGCCCGAACTCCTCTCGATCTTCCGGGCGGCGCACGGCGAGGTGTTCGAGGTCGGGTTCTGGGAGGACATGCAGAGGCGTCAGCATGCGGGCGAGATCATGGACTTCTTCCCCTACCCGCCGTCTCGGCGTCTCCGGCCGGACTCCGGCGAGAGCCAAAGCTAGGAGCCGTCGGCCTCCTCGACCGCCCGCTCCGCCGCGGCGAAGCCGATCGCCGAGTGCGCGCCGTCGCAGAACGGCTTGTTCCGGGATCCACCGCACCTGCACAGCGCGAAGGTGGCGCGCCCTTCCGTGTCCCACGCGCCCCCATCCGGATCGTTCACGCGGGCCGCACCCGACACCAGATAGGGTCCGTTCTCCAAGGCCGTGATCACGACGTCCGATCCGTTCTCGCTCACCCTCTTCCTCCCTTTGTTCGGTACACACGTTCGGGAATCGCTGCTCGCTGCAGGGTCTACGCATGTTCGACCCTCCGCTCGCTCCATGATAGAACCAGGGCCGGCGGGCCGCGAACCGTCCCACCAGCATCGAACTCGTCGATCTCACGGCTCGCCGCTGGCGAGGAGCCGAGGGGCGCCGTAGAGTTCTCGGCCCTATGAGCCGACCAGAATTCAACGACCGTCTGCTGCGCGCATTGCGGCGCCAGCCCGTGGACCGGACCCCCGTGTGGTTCATGCGGCAGGCCGGGCGATCCTTGCCACGCTACCGGGAGATCCGGGCTCGGCGGAGCTTCCTGGAGATCGTCTACGACCCCGAGGCCGCCGCCGAAGTGACGGCGCTTCCGCTCGAGTACTATCCGGTTGACGCCGCCGTCCTGTTCACCGATCTGGCCACGCCATTTATCGGCGCGGGGCTGGAGTTCGAGATCCAGCCGACGATCGGTCCGGTCGTGGACCCACCCCTCAGCCTGCCGGCCGACCTCGAACGCCTGCAACCCTTCGAACCGCGGGAGACGCTCTCCTTCGTGCTCGAGGCGGTGGCGCTCCTCGAGGAGCGTCTGCCGGTTCCGCTGGTCGGATTCGTCGGCGCCCCCTTCACGCTCTGCTCGTATCTCTTCGAGGGCACGCGGGCGCACCGTTTGGATCAGATCAAGCGCTTCATCTGGACGGAGCCCGACGCCTGGCGGGAGCTGGCCGATTACTGGGCGCGGCACGTGGCCGAATTCGCCGTCGCGCAGCA
Organism: Gemmatimonadota bacterium; assembly: GCA_039587445.1. Lineage (GTDB taxonomy): Bacteria > Gemmatimonadota > Gemmatimonadetes > Palauibacterales > Palauibacteraceae. The sequence continues at coordinate 18,769 of JBDHIM010000005.1, read as the reverse complement.
CGAAGCCGGGGCGGGCGCCATACAGGTGTTCGACTCGTGGGCGGGCTCTCTGTCCACCGAGGACTACGAGCGGCACGTGCTTCCGCACTCGAGGACGATCTTCGCTCGCCTCGAGGAGGCCGGTGTCCCGTCGATCCACTTCGCGACCGGAAACCCGCGCCACCTCTCTCTGTATGCCGCCGCCGGCGGCGACGCGGTCGGCGTCGACTGGCGGATCCCGATCGACGAGGCGTGGCAGAGGATAGGCTTGGACCGGGCGATCCAGGGCAACCTGGACCCCACCCTCCTGCTGGCGGGCACCGAGATCGCCATCCAGCGCTCGGAGGAGATTCTCCGGCGCGTCGCCGGCCGACCCGGACACATCTTCAACCTCGGCCACGGACTGCATCCGGAGACCGATCCAAAGGTGATCGCGGCGGTCGTGCGGGCCGTGCACGACTACAGTGTCGATACCGATCGGTGAATCCTCGGATGAATGGATCCGCCGAGTGAACGGCGTCATCCTTCTCAACTTCGGAGAGCCCGAGACGGCGAGCCTGGAGGAGGCGGTTCCCTTCCTGGAGCGCATCTTCTCCTCCAACGCGAGCCTCGAGCCCTCCATGTCGAGCGAGGGGATGCGGCAGCGGGCTCACGAGCTCGCGGTCCGGCGCGCCCCGGGCCTCGTCGAGGAGTACCGGGAGATCGGCGGCTCGCCTCTTGGTGAGCAGTGCCGAACGCAGGCGCGAGCGCTGGCGGGCGAGCTCGCCTCGCGCGGCGTGGAGGCCGAGGTCTTCCTGGGCATGCAGTTCACCCGGCCCACGATCTCCGACGCGGTCGAGGCTGCACGTGCCGCCGGCGCCGAGAGACTGGTCGGGCTCCCCGTGTATCCGCTCTGCGGACACTCGACCACGGTGGCCGCGCTGGCCGGCCTTGAGCGAGCCTTGGAAGAGGCCGGCTGGCAGGTGCCGCTCGCGCAGATCAGCGGCTGGCATCCACACCCGGTCTACCTCGAGATCCGAAGAGACGCGATCCAGCGCTGCGCGGATAGAGCGGGCGTGGATCTCACGGACCCGGAAACGCGACTCGTCTTCTCCGTTCACGGCACACCGATCAAGTATCTGGATGCCGGAAGCAGATACGACCGCTACTCGGAGGAGTGCTGCCGTTGGGTGGCCGAGGCCCTGGGCGTCGAGGACTACCTGCTAGGGTATCAGAACCACAGCAACCGCGGCATCGAGTGGACCCAGCCGGAGATCGACGATCTGGTCAGGGAGGCCGCGGGCGAGGCGCGCCGGATCGTCGTCGACCCGATCAGCTTCGTTCACGAGCAGTCAGAGACGCTCGCCGAGCTGGACGGCGACTTGAGGGAGGTCGCAGAGGAGGCGGGCCTCGAGTTCCACCGTGTTCCGATCCCGCACGACGACGAGCGCTTGGCAGGCGTCCTCGCCGACCTTGTGGAGGCGGCGGTTGCCGCGGGGCCGACAGCCGGGCTTCAGCTCCGCGACTGCCTCTGCAAGCCGGATGGCGGCGTGCGCTGTCTCAACGGAAACAGGATCAGATGACTCTGGCTAAAGCCTACTAATAGTACGGGTTGGCACCCGTCGAATGATCGGTGACGTCGACCACGCCCTGGATCTCCGGCACCTCTTCCGTCAACATGCGCTCGATGCCCTGCTTAAGAGTGACGGCGGCCATGCCGCATCCCTGACAGCCGCCGCTCATCTCCAGATAGGCAACATCCTCCCTCACCTCGACCAGCGTCACGTTACCGCCGTGCATGGCGATCCCGGGGTTGATCCGCTCTTCGATCACCTGCTTCACGCGCTCCGTCAGCGGTCCGGTGACGGGCTCGGAGCCGATCGGCTTCAGATTCGGGTTCTCGAACTTGAAGCCGCTGCCCTGGACGGTCTCGATCCAGTCGACCTGCGTCCCCTCGAGAAGCGCGGCGCTCTTCGCATCGACGGCGACACTGACCCCGTCCGCCTCGAACAGCCTGTCATCCGGATCCAGCTCGTCTCGCCCGACCAGCGCCATGTCGTACTCGGGAGCCAGGGGGCTTGAGCTCAGAACCTCGATGCGCACGGCGAGGTCGTCATCGCCCTCCTCCTGTATGAACTCCCTGATCCGGTTCCTGGCGGACTCGCTGAATCCTATCACGTCATTAACCCCCGGGTTCTGGCCAACTTTCGCTCGCGGCGCCGGCTCCTCTACTATGCGCCTTCACGAGCTTTACACACGTGCCGCCCCGCCGTGCCTCGGCGGAGCGGGTCCGACGAATCTAGCGGCTGGAGAGCGGGTCGACGAACCGGCGGGAACCCTCAGGTGTTAACCTTTAGGAGTATTCTGTGCGACGGATGGCCCTTAGAAACCGGGTCTGAGGAATGAGCACCCACCCCGCGATCGGAAAAGCGCTCGACTGGGTCAGCACCGGCAGCTCCTTCGAAGAGGAGATGCACGGGCTGGTCTTCCGCCGCGTGCGCCTGCTGTTCGCGATCGGCACCGCCGTGAGCCTCACGCTCTACGTGGTTGACCAAATCGCTCTTCCCTATCAACCGTTTGTCTCGCCAATCGAAGCCTGGCGGACGGAGCTCTGGCTCCTGCACGGCATCACGTACGCGGCGGCGCTCCTGGCCGTGCTCTTCGGACGTCTCGGCAGCAGCCGTCTCCTCATGCTCGCCATGGGGGTGACGGCGTTCAACATCGTCCTCCTCATCTCCGGACTGGCGCTACTGGAGCCGGGACGGGAGCCTCATCTCGGAACGTCGCTCCTCCTGTTCACTTTCGCGGCCTTTATCCCCTGCCGCATCTCGCAGGTCTGGCTGGCCGTGATCGCGTCCGTCGTCGTGCCCGTGGCCTACGGTCTGACGAACGTTTTCGTGCCGGAGATCTCGGCGTTCTGGGCCGATCGCGGGGGACCTGTCGCACAGGGGTCGGCGCTTGGCTGGAACACGGCGGGCACTTTGATCATCGCGGCCGTGTCGGTGGCGGTGAGCCGAAGCCTCTACACTCTGCGGCGTACCGCGATGAAGGCGGAGCGACTCGGCAACTATGTCATCGATCGCGAACTCGGCGTCGGCGGGATGGGGCAGGTCTACGTGGCACATCACGCGCTCATGCGCCGCCCGACGGCGGTTAAGGTCATCCGGAGCGACCAGGCGGACCAGCACGGAGCGCTCCAACGCTTCGAGCAGGAGGTGCAGCTCTCCTCCGGGCTCACGCACCCCAACACGATCACGATCTACGATTACGGCAGAACGCCCGACGACACGTTCTACTATGCGATGGAGTACCTGGCCGGCATGGACCTCCAGGATCTCGTGGAGCGCTATGGCCCGCTGCCGGCGCCCCGCGTAGCCTATATCCTGCGCCAGGCACTGGGCTCTCTGGCCGAGGCCCACTCGCGCGGCATCATCCACCGGGACATCAAGCCCTCGAACATCTTCCTGACGCAGCGCGGCGGCCTGTTCGATTTCGTGAAGGTGCTCGACTTCGGCCTCGCCAAGCAGATCGTGGAGGAGGGGGCTGCCGAGCTGACGAAGACAGGCATGCTGTTCGGCACACCGCGGTACATCGCTCCCGAGACCGTCTACGGCACCGAAAAGGCCGACCATCGCTCGGACCTCTACAACCTGGGCGGCGTTGCCTACTGGATGCTGACCGGCCAGCCTCCGTTCGCGACCGAGAACTCCGTCGAGCTGATCGTCGATCACGTCAAGACGGTGCCGGCGCCTCCGAGCGATCTGTCCGAGGTCCCGCTGCCTCCGGAGCTGGATGCCCTGGTGATGAGGCTGCTGGAGAAGAAGCCGGAAGACCGATTCCGCTCAGCGGGCGAGGTCGAAGCGGCGCTCGAGGATGTCGACTTCCCGGACCACTGGTCGCAGGCAAGCGCCCGCGCCTGGTGGGAGCTGCACGCGCCCTCCGAGGAGCTGGGTTGTGACTGCCCGACGCCCGAAGACTGCGAGATGGGCGAGGAGGCGCCGTTCGTCGCCCCCGATTTGGCAGCCATCGAGGCTCGCCGCGAGCTGGTGGGTGCCGGCGCCGCGGCCCCGGAGCAGCCGAGCTGAAACCCGCCCCGCTGCGACCCCCGACGGGCCGTGCGGTGGTTGATGGGCCGGTGATCACCGGATGAGGCTGCCAGGCGGACTGGACGTTCGGCCGGATGAGGTGCGTCCCGTCTCGCTCTCCTTCCTTGGCGCGTTCCTGGTCATCGCCTTCCTGATCCTCGCGCGCTCCCTCCGCGAGTCGATCTACATCACGGTATTTCCTGTCGAGTCCCTGCCCTATGTCGTAGCCTCGGTGGCTCTTCTGAGCGTCCCATCCGTGGGTCTGTTCGCACGGCAGCTCTCTCGTCACGAGCCTCGACGGGTCCTGGTGGGTACCGTCGTGATCATCGCGGCTGGCCTGGCCGTCCTGTGGCCCTTCGCGACCCGCCTGCCGGCGGCGGTCGTCGTGTTCTACCTGTGGACGGCCCTGGGCGCCCTGCTGCTCACCTCGGGGTTCTGGATAGTGACGGCCGAGTACTTCCCCGTGCGGGGAGCCAAGCGCTTATACGGCCTCATCGGGGCGGGCGGGACCGCCGGCGCGATGGTCATGGGGAACTCGATCTCCTGGCTTCTCGGCCGACTCTCCATCGCCTCGCTGGTCCCGGTGCTGATCGCGCTGCTCCTCGCCTTCCTGGCCGTCCAGTTGCTCCTTCCCGCCATGGCCGGAGGGCTCGGGATCGGGGACGTCGTCGAGGATTCCAGGGAGCGGCGGCCCTCGGCCATACGCGAAGGGCTCACGCTGGTCTGGCAGACTCCCCATCTGCGTACGATCGCCCTCATCGTCGCGTCCGCGACCGTCGCCAGCACGCTCGTCGACTACCAGTTCAAGGAACTGGCACGCGGGATACTCACGACGAAGGAGCAGCTGGCGGGCTTCTTCGGCGCCTTCTATGGCTGGACGGGAGCGATCGCTCTGGTGATCCAGCTCCTCGTGTCGGCGCGGTTCCTGGCGCGCGCCGGGATCGCGGTGACGATAGCGGTCCTCCCCACCGTGCTGCTGCTCGGTTCCACGGCCCTGTTTCTCCTACCGGGCCTTCTCGTAGCGACCCTGGTTCGAGGCGCGGACAGCTCGCTTCGCAAGTCTCTCCACCGCTCGGTGCTCGAAGTGCTGTACGTGCCGATCCCGTCGGCACTGAGACGGAAGACGAAGACGTTCATCGACTCGGTCGTGGACGCCGGGGCCGAGGGGCTGGGAGCGGCGATCGTCTTCCTCTGGGTCACGTTACCGGGCTTCCCGTCGCACTACCTGTCGCTCTTCGTCATGGTCGTCGCCGGGTTCTTCATCTATCAGAGTCGACGGATGGAGCGATCCTACCGACGAACGATCAGCGACCAGCTCGTGGAAGGAGGCGTGCCCGGCCCGGAGGGCGTGGCTCGGCTGGATCAGAGCCTGCTCATGAGCGCCACCTTCACGGAGGTGGACATCCGCTCCGCGCTGGCCGAGATCCGGGCCGACGCGGGCGCGGGAAGTGCGCCGATGGCTACTCCGGAGGCCTCCGAGATCGGCGGACGGGATGGGCCGGCGGAGTGGTTCGCGGGAACGGCGGGAGCGGCCGAAGCGCTACTCGAGAGGCTCTCCTCGCGGAGTCCCGTCGAGGTGGCGTCCGCCCTGGACGAGATCGATGTCTGGACCGAGGCGCACATCCCGGCCCTGATCCGCCTCCTCGCCCGCGACGCGTTCAGCCGCCGGGTCATCTCCATCCTGGCGGAGATGGGAGACCTTCCGACCGCCTACCTGGCCGCGGAGCTCGGCAACGAAGCGGGCGACTTCGTGATCCGGCGCCGCGTCCCGCGTGTCTTCGCCGCGAGCGGTGGGGACGACGCCGATTCGTCGCTCCTCGACGCGTTGACCGCGGGGCGATTCGAGATCCGATATCGCGCGGCCTCGGCTCTCGTTAGGCGGCGCCGCGCGGGCCTGCCGGAGAGCGACCGAAATCGGAGAAAGATCGTCTGGAGCGCGGTTCGGCGGGAGCTGGACCGTGACCAGCCGGTATGGGAGCTCCAGCGGCTGCTGGACGAGTGGGAGTCGGACGATGACCTCGTGTCGGGACGGGCGCAGCACCGCGGTCAGCTCAGCCTCAAGCACACCTTTCGGCTGGTCTCTCTGATTCTGGACCAAGATGCGGTGCGGGCCGCCTACCAGGGCATCGTCAGCGATGACGATCGCCTGCTGAGCCTGGCTCTCGAGTACCTCGAGCAGGTGCTTCCCAAGGATGTGAAGGATCGCCTGTGGCCGTTCATCGGGGACCTCACCGAGCGCCAGCGTGAGAAGGCGATCCGGCCGCTGGGAGAGGTTGTCGAGGATCTGGTGAAGACGGAGGCGACGCTCTTTCAGAGCGAGGAGGAGCGGGAGGCCCTGCGCCGCCTTCTGGAAGAGGAGGGCTAGCCCGCTCCGGGCCGCATCGGCAGCCTCCCGATGATCCTCGCCGCGGACTGGTACACCGCCTTCGCCAGCTCGCCCTGATCGGGCACCTCCAGGGACCCCGAGGCGCTGCCGCGCCACAGTAGCTCCATGTCTGGCGAGACGATGTCCACGATCAAGGTGCCCTTCGTGTAGGGGACCGAGGGACCCACGGGCCACAGGATCCGGTCGCGCGGGGTGCTATATCCGAAATCGCCGTACGTGTGGCCGGCCTGGATGCCGTCAGTGCCGGTCACCTGGTACACGACCAGGAAATCGGCGGCCGCATCCTCCTCCACCTTCGCATAGCCCTTCGTGCTCATGGCGCTGTCGACCGCCGTGAAGATCCTGGCTTCCATGAACCGGCTCTCGGCTCTCAGATATCCGGCCTCGGCCGGGTGCTCCAGCCAGGCGTAGGTCTCGAAACCGTCCAGCGAAGCGTTGGGCGCGAACTCGCTGTCCACCTGGATCCCGCTGCAGCCGGCCAGCACGGCAAACGCCACCATGCAGGCGGCACCTAACCCTCTCATCTCCATCCTCCCACGTTGGTCATGATCTGGGGAAGTTCCTTCTTCCCGATCTTCGGCACCAGAGCGTCTTTGGCCGGATAACCGACGACGAGAAGAAGAAAGGGACGCTCGTTCGAGGGACGCCCCAGAATCTCGTTCAGGAAGCCCATCGGGCTCGGGGTGTGCGTCAGCGACGCCAGGCCGGCGTGGTGCAACGCCGCGATCAGGAAGCCGGTGGCGATGCCGACGGACTCCGACACGTAGTAGTTCTTGAGTTTCTCGCCCTCCGGCCCTATCGAGTAGCTCTCCGCGAAGATCGCGATCAGGCACGGTGCGGTCTCGAGGAAGGGCTTGTGCTCGTCGGTACCCAGGGGAGCCAGCGCGTCGAGCCAATCCTGCGGGGCTCGGTGCTCGTAGAACTCCCGCTCCTCCTTCTCCGCCTCCTCCCGGATCCGGCTCTTCGCCGCGACATCGGTGACAACCACGAAGTGCCAGGGCTGGCGGTTGGCGCCGTTCGGGGCCGTTCCCGCCGCTCGAAGGCAATCCTCGATCACCTCTCTCGGCACGGCCCGGTCCGAGAAGTGGCGGACCGTCCGGCGCCTCTGCATCTCCTCGGCGAAGTCGGCGGCTCGCCGTAACATCTCCTCGGGCGGGTACTCCCGGTATTCCTCAAGGGGACGGAAGCCGGGTATGTTTGTCTCCATGTTTGCCATCGATCCTCTCGCAATCGTTGCGATCGTCGCCGGCCTGCTGAGCTTCGCCTTCCTCCTGGTCGGGCTCGCCTTCGTCCGCAAGCGTCGCGCTCTCGGCGCCACGCTCGGCCTGCTGGTCGCGACCCTGCTCCTCTCCCTGGCCGCCCTGTTCGCCACGTTCGCCGTCGCGACCCAAGGCTATCGCGCCCTAACCCGCGAAGAGATCGCCGTCCTGGTTGCCACCGAGCCCGCCCGGGAGCAGCAGTTCAGCGCGCGTTTCGTCTTCCCTGACGGCCGCGAGGAGACCTTCACCCTCGCCGGCGACGAGCTCTACGTCGATGCCTACATTCTGAAGTGGAAGCCGCTGCTCAACCTTCTGGGCTTCCACACCACCTACGAGCTGGACCGCGTTGCGGGCCGTTACTCGGATCTGGATGAGGAGCGTGCCGAGCCCCGGACCATCTACACGCTGGCGGCGCCAAAGCCGTTCAACCTCTTCGACCTGCGGCGGCGCTATCCGCTGCTCTTCGCCCCGTTCGTGGACGCCGAGTACGGATCTGCCACCTTCGTCGAGGTCGATGAAGCCGCGGAGCTCGAGGTGCGCGTCTCGACGACCGGCCTCCTTATCCGGGAGCGACCCGAGAGCAGCGGCTGATCAGCCGCTGCCTGTCTTCCGCAGCTTCCGCAGCTTGAAGCGCTGAGTCTTGCCGGTTGCGGTCTTCGGCAATTCGGCCACGAACTCGATCCAGCGCGGTCGCTTGTAGGCGGCCATCTCTCGGGCGCAGTGTGCCATGAGCTCCTCGGCCAACCCGGCGGTCGGCTCTAGATCGGGCGACGCGACCACCCAGGCCTTCGGCTTGATCAGATCATCCGCGTCCGGCATCCCCACGACCGCGCACTCGACGACGGCGGGATGACCGGCCAGGGTGCTCTCGACCTCGACGGGCGAAACCCAGATCCCGCCGACCTTGAGCATGTCATCCATCCGGCCGGCGTGCCAATAGTAACCATCCTCGTCGACCCGGTACTTGTCACCCGTCAGAACCCAACCGCCGACGAAGGTCTCCCGCGTGAGCGCATCCTGGCTCAGATAAAACGGGGCCGCGGTCTCTCCCTTCACCCAGAGATTTCCTATCGCTCCCTGTTCCACGGGCCGGCCGTCATCGTCGCGTACACGTGTCTGGTAGCCCTCCACCGGCCTGCCGCTGCTTCCGGGCCTGACCTCGCCGGGCCGGTTCGAGATAAAGATGTGGAACAGCTCGGTCGAGCCGATGCCGTCGATGATCTCGAGGCCCGTCTCGTTCCTCCAGGCGTGCCACACCGGGGCCGGCAGAGCCTCGCCGGCCGAGACGCAGAGGCGAAGCGACGACAGGTCGTAGCTGCCCGTGAGATCTGGTACCGCGAGCATCGCCGCGTACCCGGTGGGAGCGTTGCAGAGGACGCTCGGCCGCTGGCGTTCGATGACGCCGAGAACGGCCGTCGTCTCACGCGCCGGGCGGGGGTTGAGGACGGTGCCGGCGCCCACGGCCCAGGGAAAGAGCAGTCCGCCGCCCAATCCGTAGGTGAAGAAGAGCTTCGCGTTGGAGTAGGTGACATCCTGCTCGCGAAGACCCAGGCAACCGACGGCCCAGAGCTCGGCGCAGAGGGGCAAGTCCTTGTGGGCGTGCGGAATCCCCTTCGGGGTTCCGGTCGTGCCGCTCGAGTAGTTGAGGGTCGCGAGATCCTCGCGAAGAGTGGGCGCCGGGTCGAGGTCCGGCGAGGAGGCGGCGATCCAGGCCTGGTAGTCATGGACGGGCAGCCGCTTCCCGCCATCGGCCGCGTCGTCCACCCCACCTCCGGCTTCGGCTTCGGCCTCTCCGACCTTGCCGCCGACGATCACGACGTGCTCGAGATCCGCCAGGCCGCCTTCGGCCACGCCGGCCGACCGGAGAGCCTGCGCGGTGGCTCTCCGGAGGCTTGTGTGCGTGATCAGCACGCGGGCTCGGCTGTCCGCCAGTATGTAGGCATGCTCCGCGGGCGTTAGCAGGGTGTTCACGCCGAGGGCGATGCCCCCCGCCTTCAGGGTGCCGAAGAAGCAGGCCGGCCACTCGGGCAGATCGGGCAGCAGGAGTGCGACGCGGTCGCCGGGCCTCAGACCGAGGCCGCGAAGCGCGCTTCCGGCCCGGTTCGCCTCATCCGCCACTTCGGCGAAGGAGCGCTCTCCCGCCGGGCCGGACAGAGCCGTCTTGCCCGCTCGTTCCGCGAGGTTGTGCTCCAGAATCTCGGCAGCGTTATAGCGGGCTGGAAGGTCGGCCGCCCTCACTCGCCTTCGGGCTCGAGGGGCGGACCCTCGCGCGCCGCCTCGACCCCCGCCTTCTCATCGACCAGCATGAGCAGGATAAAGCCGACGACGAAGAAGGCCACCATGGAGCCCATGGCCAGGCGGTGGCTTCCGGTGGCTCCTACGACGGTGCCGAAGAGAAGCGGGCCGAGGATCGAGGAGAGCTTTCCGGAGAAAGCGTAGAAGCCGAAAAACTCGGCGTGCTTGGCCTCCGGGGTCATGCTGCCCAACAGCATGCGGCTCGCCGATTGGGCGGGCCCGACCATGAGGCTTATGGCCATGGCCGCCGCCCAAAAGCCGGTGCGCGTCTCCGCACTCGCTCCCAGGAGCCCCGCGATGCTGAGGACGATCAGCGTGATCGCGATCGTCCACTTCCCGCCGATCCGATCGTTCACGAATCCGAAGCCGAATGCACCGGCGCCGGCGGCCACGTTGGCGACGATGCCGAGCACGATCACCTCTTCGATCGTGAAATCGAAGACGGCCATCGCGTAGATCCCCGCGAGCGCGAAGATCGTCACGAGACCGTCGTTATAGATGAGTCGAGCGAGGAGAACCTTGGCGGCCTCCCGGTAGCGCCGCAGGTGCCGGAACGTCTCGCCGACCCTGCGGAAACCCTCGCGCACGTACGTCCCCGGCTCGACGTGTCGCGCGATCCCCCTTTCGCGCAGCAAGAGGAAGGTGGGAACGGAGAAAACGCCGAACCAGAGCGCCACGAGCAGAATCGTCGCTCGAACATTCAGATGTGCTTCCTCGGGTATGGCGCGCATCATCCACAGCGCTAGCACAAGCGCCAACAGACCGCCGACATAGCCCAAAGCCCACCCGTAGCCGGAGATCCTGCCCATGTTGGTGGAGGTCGAGATCTCGGGAAGAAAGGCGTTGTAGAACGCCTGCCCGCCCTCGTACGCCACGTTCGCGAAGATGAAGAGGACCGCGCCCAGGAAGACCATCCCGGGCTGCACGAAGAACAGAAGCGTCGTGAACACGAGCGTCTGGAGCGTGGCCAGGAAGAGGAAGCGCTTCTTCCTGCGCGAAAAGTCCGCGATCGCGCCGAGCACCGGCATCGTGAGCGCCACGACGATCGCCGAGATGTTGACGGCACGGGTCCAGATGACCGTCCCCCTCACCTCGTCTCCGACGATCACCTGTGCGAAGTAGGCGCTGAAGATGAAGGTGACGATGAGGGTGGTGAACGCAGAGTTGGCGAAATCGTACATGCACCACGAGAAGACCTCGCGACGCCGAACCCCCCCCCGCACTTTCCCGCGCTCGCTCACTACCTGATGGCCAACGGACGGCCCGGTGAGCCGGTTGCCCCCACAAGCGGCAGCGGCGTGAAGACGAAGAGGAACTCGTAGACGCCGGCTTCGGCGATCTCGTCGAGGGCCATGTTCTCGAGGTTGTGGATGCCGTTCTCTGGGATCAGCACCTGGTGCACCGGAAAGCCGAGCTCGGGATCGGGGTTGGGAACGACCTCCGTCGTCCAGGAATCGGATCCGACCATCGAGGCCTGCCGGTCCACGATCCAGCGCGCGACCTCGAGGCCGATTCCCGGCGGGTTCTCGTTGTATCGGGCGGCATCATTCCAATGGACGATCCATCCGTAGCGGAAGAAGATGGCATCGCCCGGCCGGAGATCCGACTCGGACAGGCCCTGGCGGGCCAGCGCCCCGCGGACATCCTCCACCGTGACCTCGTAGCTCTCCGGTAGCGTTCCGACACCCTTGTATCCGGCCACGTCCACGAGGACTCCGCGCGTGATGATCGGCTTGACGTGCTCGATGCCCAGCTTCGTCAGGCCGTAGCCGCTTCGCATCTCCTCGACGGTGACTCCGTTGTAGAAGACGTCCCGATCGGAGCCGTCCGGCATCGTGAGGCGGGTTCCGATGTGCCCGAGACCATCGAACTGGGTCCCGACCTGTCCGATCTCCGCGCACACGAACTCGTCGTGTCCGATAAGGCGGTTCGAGCCGAACGGCTCGTTGTAGGTGGGAGAGCCCGGGATGTAGAGAGTGTAGCTGCGCGCGCCGAATAGCGGCATCCCGCGCTCGTAGGGATGCCCGAGCTCGTAAACCTCCCCCGTCTTCGCCAGGCTCAAGGCCTCCAGGATCTTCTCGGACGTGATCCAGTTGGTGGCTCCGACCTGGTCATCGGGACCCCAAATCGGGTGTGGCCACCAGGGCCCCTTTTCCCGTGTCTGGCTCGGAGCGGGGGTCACAAACAGGGTCCCGAAGAGGACGAGACCGAGCGTCGAGCGGCCAATGGCAGAGACACTTATCATATGTTCTCCCAATGCATTACATTCTACCAGTTAATGCATCATCATACATCCACCACCAATCCGCCGCAGGGAGCGTCAGGCCCGTTAGCGAACCCCGACCAGGCCCTTCACCGACTCGATCAGCTTGGGGGAGTCGTATCCGATGCCGTCCTTGAAGACGAGCGTGACGTTCCGGATCGCGGAGACGTCACTCGCGAGATCACCCTCGAGCACGACCAGGTCCGCCACCTTCCCCTCCGCGACGGTGCCCAGCTCGTCCGACACGCCCAGGATCTTCGCCCCGTTGGCCGAGCAGATCTGCACGGCCTCCTCGGTCGAGAAGCCGGCCTCCACTAACAGCTCCAGGTTGCGTTGATCGCCAAAGCCGTGGATCGCGCCACCGATGCCCGTCGGATCCACACCGGCCGCCAGCAGGCCACCGGCCTTCGCGAACTCGACCTCGAAGGTCATCTCCTTCTTCAGCATCTCCTCGTTGAAGGGGAAGTTGGGACCCGCCTCGTTGATCCGCCCGCGGGTGTCCAGATAGGCCTCGCGGATCTCGGGGGCCATCGCCTCCAGGGTGCGCTCATCCTCCACGGGGCGACCGGGGATGAACGGTTCGATCACGGCCATCGTGGATGTCATCGAGACGTCGTTGTCGATCATCCTCTGGATCGTGGCCTGGGCGATCTCACCGGCCGGATCACCCTCCTGCCCCACCGTAATCATGCTGTTGGGCGGGCACTGGTCCGGCGTCTTGTTCGGGTCGAAGTCGGTGTTGGTGAGGAAACCGTGCTCGAGGTTGTCGATCCCGAGGCCCACGGCCTCCTGGAAGCTGACCGAGCACAGGTGGCCCGTGACCCTGAGGCCGTGCTCGTGCGCCGCCTCGATCGCAGCCCCGAGGTTCCCGCGCGTAATATCCGTGTACGCCTTGATCCAGGTTGCGCCCTCCTCGGCCCAGTACTCGACGAAGCGCCTCGCCTGCTCGGGCGAATCCACGGCCGCCATCGAGTTCGGGGAGCCGCCGCCGGATCCCGTGATGTAGGGCGCCGTGATGTGCATGCGCGGCCCGGGCGTCTCTCCGTCATCGATGGAGCGCTTGAGGTTGATATCCGCGTACGGCGCCTGGCTTCCCGTGGTACGCACGGTCGTGACGCCCGAAGCCAGGTACAGCCGCGGTCCACTGAAGTTGAGCTGCGCCTGCCGCCCGCCAGCCGCCGTGTAGAAGATGTGGTTGTGAAGTCCCACCAACCCCGGAATCACCGTGTGGCCCGCCGCCTCGATCACCTCGGCACTTTCCGGTATCTCGACATCGCCGCTCGGCCCGACGGAAGTGATCCGACCTCCCTCGATCAGGATCGTCTGACCCGGGCGAGCCGGCGCGCCTGTGCCATCGATAACCGTCGCGTCCTTCAGGGCGACGATCTCGGCATCGACGGCGACGAACTCGCGGACACCCTCGGCCAAATCGGCGGACGACTGGCCGAGAAGCCGACCGGTGCCGGCGCCGAAAAACAGGAGCGCGACGAGGGACGCAACGAGAACGAGCGAGAACCCGATACGGCTGGACTTCATATCTCTTCTCCTGGCAGACCTTAGAGGTACGAGCAAGGTGACAAAGGAGCCTGGCCTTTGCTCGGACAGGCTCCTAGGGGCGAGACGGCGCCGCCTCCTCCACCCTGAAAACCATCTTCATCCCGGATTCCAGGTGCTCCGCGATGTGGCAGTGGAGCATCCAGTCCCCGGGATTCGAAAGCTCGAGCAGAATATCCACCGTGGCGCCCACGGGCAGCAACACGGTGTCCTTCCAGACGAGGTTGTCGGTTGGCGATCCGTTGACCGCCAGGACAAGAAACCGTTGGCCGTGAAGGTGGATCGGGTGCTGCATGGCGTGGAGCACCCGGCGCTCGTTCGACAGCCGGATCTTTACCACATCGCCCACCCGGAAACGCCAATCGATCTCCTCGTTGACCGCCCCGGTGGCCGGATCGAGCAGCTTCCACTCGACCTGGCGCGTCGTCGAGGCCCAGTTCATCAACGGCATCGTGCCGCTCCACTCCACCGGGTTGAAGTAGGCGGAATCCAGCTGCATCAGCCGTTCGACCAGGAACGGCAGCTCGTGCGACTCCATCGACAGGACCAGCTCCCGGTCCACCGGCCGGTCGAAGTGCATGCGGAAGCGCGCGATCTCCTCCACCACGTGCCGATGCTCGCGGAGCCGGGCGAACTCCGCGTTAAGATCCGGCGAGGCCTCCTCTGCAGAGACCGTGACGATACCCAGCGTGTCCTCCTCGGGGATGAATCGGCCGTACAGGTGGTCGATCCCCCGCACCCGATTGAGGAGAGGGACGTCGCCGGGCCGGTCGAAGCGGGCGTGCACGATGTACCGCTCAGCCGGCGCGATCACGACGCTCTCAACCCACTCCTCGCGCTCGAAGACCCCGACATCGGAGCCCACGACCTTCAGCCGCGTGCCCGGGAGCGACAGGTTGAACGTGCGGGTATTGGAGACGTTCGTGAGGAAGAATCGGACGACGTCGCCGGCGCGGACCTCGAGGGCGTAGTCCGGCTCTCCGTTCACGAGCATAAGGTTTCCGAAGCGGCCCATGAGCGCGTGCGTCGCCGCCTCAGCGCCGAACGGGACGAGGCCGGCCTCGCCCAGCAGCAGGTCGTCCAGCACGACGACCTCTTCCCGGTGCGCGGGCCCGTAGTAGTCCGGGCGCGACGACCGCACGAGCATGTTCCCGTACAGACCCAGATCCTGCGTGATGTCCTCGCGGTGATGGGGGTGATACCAGTAGATCCCCGGATCCCGGAACAAGATCTCGTAGCGGAAGGAACCGCCCGGCGGCACGAGCTCCTGGGTGACTCCAGGCACGCCGTCGTAGGGGTTGTCGAGACGAACGCCGTGCCAGTGGACGGTGGTCGGCAGGTCGATCTCGTTGCGGAAACCCACGGTGACCCGAGCGGACTCCGGCACCCAGAGCAAGGGTCCCGGATACTGCTCGTTGAAACCGTACATGAGCAGCTCCCGCCCGCGCAATCGGCGACGCACGAAGCCGGCGACGAGCTCCACAGAATCGCCATCCGCGAGCTGAAGCACCTCACGCGGCCGGGCCATCGGGATCGGCTGCGATGAATCCGCGGCGGGAAGGAAGGGCCCCACGCCGGGCCGAAGATCCATCAGGGCGGGAAGCATGGATAGGCCGGCCGGCATCGGCGGCGGCTCCCATTGCTCCGCGGTCTCCCGGCCTTCCTCGCCCGGATCATGGCCGTGGTCATCAGCGCGCTCTCGCTCGCCGCCGTCCACACGACCGCCCATCGCGAACTCGAAGAAGTCGGGGGATCGCATCCTCGTGCTCGGGGACCGGCCTCGCAGGACGAGAGGGCCGGTGCGCTCGCCCACCTCCGCCGATTCCTCGGCGCTGACCAGCACCACGAACTTCTCGAGATCCACGATCCCGACGGCGTTTGTCCCGTTCTCGACCGGCCCGAGCTTGATCAGCGGGGTGAAGACCGGAGTCGTGATCCACGCGATGTACGTGGAGTACGGCCCGAGCTCTCCGGGCACGGGCAGACCACGCAGGGTGAGCACGCCATCGAAGCGATGACGCCCGTCGGGCGCGACCGCCGTCCCGAACGTGGATCTCACGGGCAGCAGCGACAGCGCCCCCTCGATGCCGGCCGGCCCCGCGGCCGGAACGAGCTGAAGGCAGTAGAGATCCAGGCTGGGCGTCAGGCGGCCGGGGCCAGGTTGGGGAAGCCCGG
The DNA here is from genome assembly GCA_039587445.1 of Gemmatimonadota bacterium. GTDB lineage: Bacteria > Gemmatimonadota > Gemmatimonadetes > Palauibacterales > Palauibacteraceae. The sequence goes on along the minus strand of JBDHIM010000005.1, from coordinate 2,794 downwards.
CGCAGAGGTCGCCTGGCGAGTCGGCGGCGCGGCCAACCCCGAGCGCGGCAGCCCCGAGCGCCACGAGCGCGCCCATCGCGATGGCCGTACCGACCGCGACCACCCCGCCCGTCACCTTCACTCGGGCGGGCTCACTCCTCCTGGAGGCGGCGTACCACGGATGGGACGATCCTGCGCGGCGCCAGACGAAGGCCCAGCGGCCCCAGCTTGTTCATGATCCCCGGGATGACGATGCGCCGACCTCGAAGCATGCCGCGGTAGCCAGCTTCGGCGACCGTCCCGGCATCCATCACGCCCAGGCGGCGCATCAGGCCGGAATCCTCCATCTTGGCCCGCTTGTGGAACTCCGTCGCGGTGGGCCCGGGAGCCAGGACCGTCACCGTGATCCCGGTCTCCCTGAGCTCCTCGACGAGAGCCTCGCTGAAGTGGAGGACGTACGCCTTCGTCGCGTAGTAGACCGCCATCAGCGGGCCCGGCTGAAACGCCGCCGTGGAGGCGACATTCAGGATCCGCCCGCTATCGCGCTCCAGCATGTTCGGGAGCGTGAGCCGGGTGAGATGGGTGAGCGCCTCGATGTTCAGGCGAACCATGCGGAGGCTCGCATCCGCGTCCGTCTCGGCGAAAGGGCCAAAGGTCCCGAAGCCCGCGTTGTTGACGAGAACGTCCACGGGCCGGCCCGAGAGCCTGGCGTATAGCCCCGAGGCGGCGCCGGGATCGGAGAGGTCAAGGGCGACCCAGGTCACGTCCACGCCGTGCCCACCGCTCAGCTGCTCGGCCACCTGCTGAAGTTTCTCTTCGTTCCTGGCAACGATTGCCAGATCGTGTCCGTCCCGTGCCAGCAGCCGGCTCAGCTCGTAGCCGATCCCGACCGTCGCGCCTGTCACGACGGCCAGCGGCCGACCAGATACCGTGCCTTTAGCCGCGCGCCGGTTCACGGCGATCGGCTCCAGGACTCGCTCGGGAGGCTCGAGGGCTCAGTCGAGGGGCTATGCAACCTTTCTCGTATCGGGCGCATCCATCATCCAAAGAACGGGCGGAGTGGCCGCTCGCGATACCTAACAGCAACGGTGGGGAGCGACAAGCCCGATCGATCGCGCCCCGAGTCGGCTCTCATCCTGCCGAGCCGGCGACCGCTCCGGGCCTCATGGCTCGACAGGGCCGAGGAAACCGCGACCCGGAGGCTTTCCGGTCCCCTTGGAAGACCCCTGAAACCTCTGCGAGGCCCGTTCCGTAGGGTCGGCCAGAGAGACCCGAGAGAACGAAGCCATCGCGAGACAAGCGAGACAAGGAAGGACCCAGGGTGGAAACACCGCTCCGCAGCGAGGAAAGCCGACCCCGTATCGTGCCCGATAGCGAAGAGCGGCCCAGGCGAGCCCGCGTGGCGGACAGCATCTCCAAGCCCAAGTCGAAGTCCAAGAGCTCCAGGTCCAAGTCGAAGCCCAAGGCCGGCGAGTGGGACGAGGATCGCGGCTCCGCCGGTCGCGGCACCCGCATGGACATCACGCGCGAGGCGACCGGGAACAAGCGGAAGCCGATCCTGATCGGCGCCGGAGTCGCTGTCGTCGCGGTCATTGCCCTTCTCCTGGCCCTCATGAAGCCCGCCGCTCCCACCGTTCAGCGCAACGCCGTGCTGATCGGCGCCGTTGAGCGCGGACCCATGGTCCGGGCGGTCCGCGGACCCGGCACGCTCGTGCCTGAACAGATGCGATTCGTCTCTGCCCTCACGGCGGGACGGGTGGAGCAGGTGCACGTGGAGCCTGGAGAGACGGTGGAGGCGGGGACGGTCCTTCTGCAGCTCAGCAACCCGGACGTCGAGCTCGAGGCGCTTCAGGCCCAGCAGCAGTGGACGGCCGCGAGGGCCGGCCTGGTCGATCTGAGACGCTCGCTCGGAACCCAAACGCTCGCCCAGGAGGCCTCGCTGGCACAGGCGCGCGCCGCCTGGCTGGAAGCCAACCGGACGGCGGAGTCGGATTCGGCCTTTTACCTCCGGGAGCTGATCAGCCGTAACGAAGCGCTTCAGTCCAGGGAGCAGGCCGAGGCGGCGAGGATCCAGCTCAGCACGGAGGAGAAGCGTTACGGGCTCCTGCAGCAAACCGTCGACGAGCAGCTCGAGGTCCAGGCGGAGCAGGTCGACCGGCTCCGCTCGATCTTCGAGTACCAGCGTCGGCGAGTGGAATCGATGAAGGTGACGGCGGGCGCCGACGGCGTGCTGCAGGACCTCTCGCTCGAGCCCGGGCAGTGGGTGCAATCGGGTACGACCCTGGCGCGCGTCGCCCAGCCCGGCCGGCTCCAGGCCGAGCTCAGAATCCCCCAAACGCAGGCCAGGGAGGTACAGCCCGGCCAGCAAGCGACGATAGATACGCGAAGCGACCTGATCGAAGGTCGGGTGAAGCGGGTCGATCCGAACGTGCAGAACGGTGCGGTGCTGGTGGAGGTGGCATTGACGGGCGAGCTGCCCCGCGGCGCCCGACCCGACTTGAGCGTGGACGGGACGATAGAGATCGAGCGTCTCGCGGACGTACTCCATGTCGGGCGGCCGGCCTACGGCCAGAGCCACAGCACGGTTGGTCTGTTCAAGCTGGCCGAGGGCGGCAATGCAGCAGTCCGGGTGCCGGTCCGCTTGGGAGCGAGCTCGGTCAACGAGATCGAGATCATCGACGGGCTGGAGGAAGGGGACGAAGTCATCCTCTCCGATATGTCCAGGTGGGATGACACCGAGCGCGTTCGGCTGAAGTAGCCGAAGCGCATCACGGCGGAGAAGAGGAACGATGACGATGAGCGTGACGAACGGAGC